>JBGQGW010000210.1:0-6722 GCA_041497605.1 Terriglobia bacterium
AGAGGAGTGGAACATGGCCGACAAGAAAAAGCCGCTGGGTGACCGCATTTTCCGTTCCGTGATGCGAATTCTGCCGTTCGACTTCCGCTCCGACTTCGGGCGGGAGATGGAAGACGTATTTCACGAGCAGCGTCGCGAAGTGGAGCAGCGCGGCGACAAAGTGGGATTCTTGCGGCTGTGGTGGGAAACGCTAGCCGGAATTTTCCAGACGGCGCCGCGGCAGCACCTGGAAATTTTCAAGCAGGATGCCGGCTACGCGCTGCGCATGATGCGCAAGAATTTTGGCTTTACCGCCGTCGCGGTTCTTACCCTGGCCTTCGGAATCGGCGCCAACACCGCGATTTTCAGCGTGGTCAATGGCGTGCTGCTCCGTCCGCTTCCCTATGCGCATGGGGAGCAGCTCATCCACGTGATCCAGAAGGCGCCGCTGGTCAACAACGATCCCGTCCCGTTTTCCGTGAAGGAGATCGCCGATTATCGCGAGCAGAACCACACGCTGGCCGGCGTTGTGGAATATCATTCGATGACGTTCACCCTGCTCGGCAACGGTGATCCCGAACGAGTGACGACCGGCGTGGTCTCGGCGAATTTCTTCGATCTGTTTGGCGTGCAACCCATGCTCGGCCGCACCTTCCGGGATAGCGACGAAGTGAAAGGCGCGGATGCGGTGCTCATCGTCAGCAATGGCTATTGGAAAAACAAGCTGGGCGGCGATCCAAAAGTAATCGGCCGGACTTTCAGAATGAACGACCGGGTTCACACCATCGTTGGCGTGCTGCCTTCAATTCCGCAATTTCCCGACGAGAACGAGGTCTACATGCCGACATCCGCCTGCCCTTTCCGTTCCTCGCCGCGAATGATCGAGGGACGCGATCACCGGATGATGGAGATCTTCGCGCGCGTGAAGCCCGGCGTGCCGCTGGCTCAGGCGGAATCGGATGTGGCATCCATCGCCAGCCGGCAGGATAAGGATTACCCGGAAGCCTATCCCAAAAAGTACGGACACGCGGTTGCGATTGCCCCGCTCAAAGAAGAGCTCACGAGCCATGCTCGCCCCACGTTCCTGATTCTGCTGGGAACGGCCGGATTAGTCCTGTTGCTAGCCTGCGCCAATGTGGCGAACTTGACGCTCTCGCGCCAGATTCGCCGCTCGCAGGAGTTGGCGGTGCGCACGGCACTCGGCGCAAATCGCGCGCGGCTGTTCCGGCAATTGCTTACGGAGAGCACGCTGCTCGCTTTCGCCGGAGGCGTGCTAGGACTCTTTTTAGCTTATTTGGGACTTGGCCTGCTGGTGACCTTCGCGGCAAAATTCACCCCGCGAACAGGAGAGATCGCGATCGATGGCTGGGTGCTGCTCTTCGCGCTGCTGATTTCCCTTTTGACGGGAGTGATCTTCGGCACGATCCCGGCATTTCACTCGATGAAAGAACCAGCAGGGGCTTTGAAGGATGGCAGGGGCCAGGCGGGATTTGGGAGCGGCAAGCATCGGGTTCGCAACTTGCTGGTGGTGGCGCAGGTGGCCGTCTCGGTGATTCTCCTGGTCGGGGCGGGATTGATGCTGCGAAGCTTGGCGAAACTTCTCGAAGTGCCGCCGGGATACAATCCGGAAAATGTTCTCTCGATGAGGATCAGCTTGAACTGGTCGAAATATACCACTCCGCAGCTTCGAAGCAGCTTCTACGATCAACTGCTCAACCGCGTCAGCGTGCTCCCCGGCGTGCGCACCGTGGCGGTGAGTCTGACGGTTCCTCTCAACGGTGACTCGGATTTCTCGAACGGTCCGCTCTCCATTTCCGGCCGGCCCCCCGCCGAGGGCGCACCCGAGCCCATGGTGGATTACCGCGTGGTGAGCGCCGACTATTTCAGCACGGCCGGCATTCCGCTCTTGGCCGGTCGTGCGTTTACTAGTGCCGATCGCGCCGAGGCGCCTCCGGTGGCCGTCGTGAATCAACACATGGCCCGCCACTATTGGAACGCAGCCAACCCGGTGGGAGAGAAGATATCGAGCGATGGGGGAAAAACCTGGATGACGATCGTCGGCGTTACGGGTGACATTCGCCAGTACGGGCTCGATCGCGATCCCCTGGATGAAGTGTATCTTTCTCTTTTCCAGAACCCGCTGGGCGCGGCCAATCTTCTGGTGCGGACGGCGATGAGCCCGATGAGCATCGCGCGCGATGTCGCCAAGTCTGTTTACAGTATCGACCCACAGCAACCCGTGGCAAGAATTGCGACGCTCGAGCAACTTCGCAGCGATTCGCTGGCGTCACCGCGTCTGACCACAATTCTGCTCGGCCTGTTCGCCGGCCTGGCTCTTCTGATTACGCTTGCGGGAATTATTGGGGTGCTTTCGCTTTCGGTGAGCCAGCGCACCAACGAGATCGGGATTCGCATGGCGCTGGGCGCCACACCCGGAAAAATTTCGCGAATGGTAATGGGCCAGGGACTCTTCCTGGTGCTGGTGGGGCTGGCGGTGGGGATCGCCGGATCGCTCGCGTTATCGCGGCTGATGTCCACGTTGCTTTTTGGAGTTCAGCCGACCGATCCATTCACGTTCACGGCCGTGGCCGCCGTTTCGATTGCGGTAGCCGCGCTGGCCTGCTTCTGGCCGGCTCACCGCGCCACGCGCATCGATCCGATGACGGCGCTGCGCTCTGAATAGCGTCCTGAGCCTAAGGGGATCTGAGATGAGAAAATTATTTTCCGTGTGGATGGGAGTTTCGCTGGTTCTCTGTTTGCTCGCGCTCTCTGATCCGGCCCGCGCCGCTGCCGACAAAGAATCGCGCCAGCCGTTCCTGGTTTCGGTCGCGTGGCTCGCCGAACACGTAAACGACAAGGGGTTGGTGCTGGTTTACATCGGCGATGAACGGGAATACCGGAACGGGCACATCCCCGGCGCGCAATCCATGCTCTTAATGGATATTTCGACGCCTCACGGACAAGGCCTGACGCTCGAGATTCCCCCGGTGGAACAACTGGTTTCCACATTCGAGGCGCTTGGCGTGACCAATGATTCGCATATTGTGCTGTACTCATCGGGCCAGCGCATCACTCCGATGGGACGAACCTATTTCACACTCGATTATCTGGGGCTGGGGAACCAGACATCGATTCTCGATGGCGGAATCGAGGCGTGGCGAGCGGCGAATCAGTCCCTGACCAAGGAAGTTCGCAAGCCCGTGAAAGGTTCATTCACGCCCCATCCGAATCCCAATTTGATCGTAGACGCGGCGTGGGTCAACTCTCATCTCCATAAGCCGGGCGTCGACATTATCGATGCCCGCACCAAGGAATTTTATTCGGGTAGCGATTCCGGCGGCCAACCGCGCGCGGGGCACATCCCCGGAGCTTCGAATATTCATTACACGAGCCTGGTGGATGATTCGATGCACTTCAAGGATCGCGCCGCGCTCGAGCAGGCGTTCCGCGCCGCAGGGGCAAAACCCGGCGATCACGTCATCACCTATTGCCACATCGGGCAGCAGGCCAGCCTTCTTTATTTTGTCGCCCGCATGCTGGGATACAACGCCAGCCTTTACGACGGATCGTGGGAAGACTGGAGCGCCCGCAAAGAATTGCCCATCGAAACCAGTTCAACAAAGTAATCTGGCGCTGCTTCCGCGCGGTTTCGGAGCCCCGTAGTTCCCCGGGCTCGCCCTGACCGGGTCCGGGAAATCCCTCCTCAGCGTGAATTCAGCCCTCGTGCCGCGCGAACTTCTCTTCCAGGCCACGTTTTATCGCGGGCCACTCTTCATCCGTAATGCTGTAATAAACGCTATGGCGGATTCGCCCGCTAGCCGTGATCATGTGATTGCGGAAAATTCCTTCTTGTTTGGCCCCCAGCCGCAGAATCGCGTTTCGCGAGCGCTCATTCAGCGAGTCGGTCTTGAATTCCACGCGCATGCATCCGAGGGTTTCGAAGGCGTGCCGCAGCATCAGGTATTTCGCTTCGGTATTGACCGCCGTCCGCTGCCATTCGCGCCCGATCCAAGTCCAGCCGATTTCGACGTGATGATTCACCGCATCAATGCTGCCAAATCGCGTGCAGCCCGCGGCGCGGTTCGATGCCCGCTCGATTGTCGCGAAGGGAAGAGAGACTCCGGCGGCTTGTTCCCGCAGCGCCGTTTCGATGTAAGCGCGCAATTCCTCGCGCGTGCGCACTGGAGCCGGACTCCACCGCCACAAATCTTCATCCAGGCCGAAGACGCAGAGCGCGTCCAGATGGCTCAGCGCGAGCGGCTCGAGACGTACATGCTCGCCTTCCAGAGTCACTGGACGTATCTCAAGTGGGGCCATGTTCATTTTTTTTCCGCTGGGATCGTGAGGAGGGAAGATGTGCTTACTTCGGGGAGCTGTCTAGCTCCAAATTGGCTGCTGACTCATCAAAATAATTCGAGGACTTCTTCGTAGCGTTTGAATGGCGGAATCAAGTACGCGCCGGCAATGCCGTCGCTGCTCGCGCTGCGGGCCCAATCGAGCATCCTGCGAACCAGCGCGAAGCCGCGGTCGCGGGCGGCAGTGCCCGCAGCTTCCAGTTCCTTGAGCGTCGCTTCGGGAATGATAATCCCGGGGACTTCGTTGTTCAGCCGCAGCGCCATCTTGTAACTGGTCAGCGTCCAGAGGCCCACAATCACCGGCACCGGACACTTTCCGCCAATCTTTTTCAGGAAAGAAGACCACTGCTCGCCATCGAAAATCGGCTGGGTCATGGCAAAGTGCGCGCCCGCTTCCACTTTGGCTTCGAACCGGCGGATTTCTTCGTCCAGATCATCGGCCACCGGGTTGAGCGCAACGCCGATGGTAAAATTCGTCGCGCCGCCCAGATTCTTGCCGGCCCAGTCGGTTCCTTGATTGAGGCGAGCGAGCACTTTCACCAGTCCAATCGAATCCACTTCGTAGACGCCGCTTGTTTCCGGATGGTCGCCCAGCGAAGGCGGGTCACCGGTGATCGCCAGGACGTTTCGCACGCCGCCGATGGACCAGGCGCCAAGCAACAACGCCTGCAGGCCGATAATATTTGCGTCGCGCGTGGTCAAATGCGGAATGGTCTCGTAACCATGAGCTTCCAGAGTGCCCGACAGCATCAAGGCGTCCATGCCCACCCGCGCGAGCGAGCCGCTGTTCACGTCTATCGAATCCACATGGCCGCTCGACATCAACTTGCCCACTTGCTCGAGAATCCGGTCAATCGAAGTGCCTTTGGGCGGGTCGATCTCAACCGAGACGACAAATTTTCCATTCTGAATCTTGCGCCACAGCGCGCTTTCCGGTTCGCGCGCCACCTCCCGCGTCACCGGAGGCTCGGCGGCGACTTTCGCAGTCGCGCGCGCTCTTGACGGATGCAAATGCTTCACCGCGGTGACCATCGCGCGAATGTGATTCGGAGTGGTGCCGCAACACCCGCCCAGCACGCGCACGCCCAGCGCTACTGCTTCGCGTCCAAATTCGGCGAAATATTCCGGCGAAGATTTCGGATAAACTGTGCGGTCGCCAATGCGCTTGGGGAAACCGGCGTTGGGCATCGCGCTCAGCGGCAAGTTTGTGGCGGCGGCAAGCTCCTGGAGGATGGGCACCAGAGACTGCGGCCCGACGGTGCAGTTCGCGCCCACCACCTGCACGTCTTTATTCTTCAGCTTCGCCCAAACATCCTGCGGCCGCGTGCCGTCAAACGTAGTGCACTCCTCCGAATAGGTCATCTCCGCGATGATGGGAAGCCGGGAGAACGAGCGGATGGCGTCGATGGCCGCGAGCAATTCCTCGAGCGACGAAAAAGTTTCGAGCAGGAACAGATCGACGCCCCGTTCTTCGAGCGCCGTGGCTTGCTCGCAAAACATTTCGCGGATTGTGTCGATGGGAAGTTCTTTCACCTGCTGTTGCGCGCCCAGCGGGCCAATCGAGCCTGCAATCAGCACTTCGTGTTTTGCCGCCTCGCGCGCCTCTCGCGCTATTTTCACACCGCGCTGATTGAACGAAGAAACGCGGTCCCCGAGTCCCAGTTGTCCGAGCTTGAAGCGGTTTGCGCCGAAGGTATTGGTCTCGATGATTTGCGCGCCGGCCGCGACATAGGTTTGATGGACCCCGAAAACGGCCTCCGCCTGCGTGACGTTCAATTCGTCGAGGCACCGCTGCGGCCCGAGCACTTCGTACAGCATCGAGCCCATTGCGCCATCGGCCACCAGGATCGCGTCGCGCAACCGCTCGTTGAAATCTTCAATTTTCATCTCGAGCCAGGCTCTCCCATTCAGCAATCAGCGCCAGTAAATAAACCCCGAGTATATCATCTGAACGAAATTCAACTTTGTTTGGATTGGATGATTCGTGGTACAGGCGGGATGCGCCGATTCGAGCAAATAGCAGGCACTTGGAAACAAACCTTAGTGCCGCTGCTCCACCAGGCCGGCGATTGTATCCATCAAATCAAATTTCGTGAGGATTTCGTATTTCCCCGGGCTCATTTCAACAAACACGGCCGGGCCTTCATGGCTCAGCAGATGCGTCACCCGTTCCACCGGCGCGTCATTCGGAATCGTCGGCATCGGCTTTCCCATCACTTCGCGGATCACCAGCTTGCGCAGGTCCTTGCCTTGCAGGGCGAGGTTTAAAATTTGATCCTCGTAAATCGTGCCGGCGATTTTCTGGTCGTCTTCAAACACGGGGATCTGCGAAATATCCTGTTGCTGCATGGTGTTCAGAGCGTGAAAGACGGTCTGATACGGCCGCGC
>JBGQGW010000211.1:0-6709 GCA_041497605.1 Terriglobia bacterium
CCCTTCTCTCATTTTTCGTGAGGAACCCGTCCGCTTCAATCCCGAGAACTTTCAATCCCTCAAAGTCAGCTGGCGGAGGGATTTGAACCCCCGACCCTCTGATTACAAATCAGATGCTCTACCAACTGAGCTACGCCAGCATACCTAAACCGAGCAAAATTATCACGGAGGCATTCAAATTGCAAGTAACTTAATCCAGCCAGCACGGAGTGTGCCAGTGCCTCCAAAAACCTACCCCGTTCGAGCGAACTTTACACCATCGGCCAGGGCTTCTATACTCGCACCCTTGTCAAGTCCAATGCCGTCGCGCCGCAAGTTCATCCTCGTTCCCATCATCATTTTGCTCATTCTCGGCGGGACGGCTTACTACGTTTTCTTTCGCGGCCACGCCAAGCCAACTGGCCCGGCGCCGGGCCCCGTACCAAACATTATTGAATTACTGCCCCCGGAAGCTCCCGTTTTTGCCTTCTTCGATATCACGACATTGCGGAATTCGCAGTTCTCAGCCGAGCTTTCCTCGCTTGCTGGAACGCCTGCAAGCGACCCGGATTATGCTGAATTCGTGCGCCAGACTGGTTTCGATTACGAGCGAGATTTAGATCGTGCCGCCCTGGCGATTTGGCCGGGGCCCTCGGCGTCGACGGCTTTGGCAATTGCCGAAGGGCGCTTTGACCGGGAGAAGATCACTCAATACGCATTGCGGTCCGGGCGCGTGACCAAAAATAAGGATATCGATATTTATGAAGTTCCGGTCACTGCCCCCACCCAAGACGGCCGCGGAAAAACCACGAAGATGATTTCCTTCGCATTTCTTGCGCCCGATCGTGTGGTTCTCGCCGACGGTGCGAGCCTCGATCCCGTCATCGATCACTCGAATGCGAAGTCAAGCGATGCCGCGCTGCGCACTCGAATGGGAAGAGTAGCCGGCGCTGCTTTGTTCGTAACAGCTCGTTCGAATGCACTGCCGCAGGATCTTTCTACCCTGGGCATCAAGTCCGGCCAGATCGAACGGATTCTGCGCAGCATTCAGTATCTGAACCTGGCGGGCCGGCCCGCGGGCGGCCAATTGAAAGTCGAAGCAGAAGCAGAATGCAATTCGGTGGCGAACGCTCTGCAACTTGCGACTGTGCTCGATGGCTTGCGTTGGATTGGAAACGCCGCGCTCGCCGATCCAAGAAACAGGCGCCAGATGCATCCTCAGGAAGCGGCGCTGCTCGATTCCCTGCTCCGATTGGTCGAAGTGTCCCGCGACGGCAAAGTTGTGCGATTGCGAGTAAATCTAACGCCAGCGATGCTTGGGACTCCCGCGAAACCCGCTCGGCAAAAATCTCCGAATCAGCCCTGATCGCCTGTTAATAAGAAGCTACAAGCGGCAATTTCGTTGCCCTGGCTAAATCGAGAAAAGGAAAGAGAACGGGAAGCTGAGGAATCGAAGGGCGTTAATCGGCGGCCGCGGTAACTGTATTTCCGTGGAGATAACGCCAGGGGTTGACCGGCGTATTGTTGATGCGCACTTCGTAGTGAACGTGCGGCGCGGTGGCCCGGCCGCTCTCCCCAACCATTCCAATCACTTCACCGCGCTTGACGTGCGTCCCGACGTGGGTATCAAACTCGGAGAGATGTCCATACCAGGTAGAAATCCCGAAGCCATGGTCGATCACGACGAGCCGGCCATAGCCGCCCCGGGTGTCGACGAAAACAATCACGCCGTCCGCTGAAGCATGGACTTCATCACCATAGTGAGAAGCGATGTCCACGCCAGTGTGCCATGCGCCTTCACCGCTGAATGGATCCATCCGCTGGCCGAAGCTCCCGCTGATCTCACCAATCACAGGCCAGATCGAAGGAACAAAGCCGACATCTCCCATTTTCGGTCCGGGAAGAAGTCGTAAACCCTGGCTAGCCAGCGCCACGCCAGTCGCGTTCCGTTGGAGGAAATCAAATTGATCGACGGATTGCTGGTAATCCGACTCGCTGGGCTCGATGGCTGTCCCCGTGAGGCCGAAAGGCGTCTCCCGGAAGCGCGTGATGCCATAGGTCATGGCTACTTCACTGGCCAGCGATTGCAATGAGTTCAGGCGCTGATTCGTGTCCTTAACGACTGTCTGAAGTTCTTTATATTGCTTCTGCAGGGTATCCTGGTCGCGGCGAAGCGCGTTGTAGTTCGTTACTTTCCAGAGCATACGGGAATACGAACCAACCGCGGCAACGACGGTGATTCCGCCGACAACCGCAAGAGCGGCAAGCACATGCAGCACGTAGTGCGATACGCGCAGCCGGCGCAAACCGCCCGACTCTCCAGACGCAATAAAAAATGTATATACCTTTCCCTTCATGGGCCTCTTAAGAACAAATTTACTTGAAACTCAGGATGGAGCCGCTTGCCCTCACAAACGGTATGTACTGCATTCCCCGTAAAAAACGTCTGAACCGCGAGACCTGGTTCGAAACCTCGAAATTCTACCCTTCGGCTCTGGAGGAAGTCAATCCCCCATTCTTCCTATGCTTCCATTTTCTGTAGGTGATACTGGACTCGATTCCTCGACCTCTGGCATCTATAATCTCTGCGAGGCCGACTTCGGGTTTGGGATTCCACCGACGGGTCGGGCTTCTCCCGGCAACACTTGTGGACAAAGAACAAAGCATCATCGAACGAGTTCGACGAGCGCTGCATACGCCGCCGTCGAGAACTGTTTCAAATCGGCTCAAAATCGGCATCGGTGACGATGCAGCCATCCTGCATGCGCCAGCCAATACAGATTGGGCTGTGAGCTGTGACGCTTCCATCGAGGGCGCGCATTTCCTTGTTGATCGACACCCGGCTGAATCAGTCGGCTACAAGGCCCTGGCGAGAGCGGCAAGCGACCTAGCGGCGATGGGCGCCACGCCCCGTTTCTTTTTCTTGTGTCTGGCAATTCCAGCGGCGCGTACGGGAGCATGGCTCACTCGACTCCTGAATGGAATGGCCAGGGCCAGCCGTAAGATTGGCATCGTCCTGGCCGGCGGCGACACGACCGAGCATTCAATTGTGTCCATCAATATCACCGTGATCGGCGAAACAAGACCCGGCCGGGCAATTTTGCGTTCCGGGGCATGCCCTGGAGACAGCCTCTACGTAAGCGGCACACTGGGACAGGCGCAGCTCGGATTGGAACTGATCCGCGGAAAGTTGAATAGGAATTCGCAGTGGAGGAAGCTGCTTGGGCCTCATCTCTACCCGCAACCGCGAATCGGATTGGGTCAACTGCTTGCCAGCCGCCGCCTCGCTTCGGCCATGATTGATCTTTCGGACGGACTTTCCACTGACCTGGCGAGACTATGCGCGGCCAGTGGCGTGGGCGCGCGACTGTGGGCCGGACAGATCCCGAAAGTTGCCGTACCGGCGGTGCTCCGCGCACGCGGCCTTGATCCTCTTCGAATGGCGCTCGATGGAGGGGACGATTACGAACTCCTCTTTACGGTGCCTAAGCGCCACGAAAAGGAACTTCGCTCCGTCGCCTCTGGTTCGCGCGGCGGAGTCAAGCTCACGCAGATCGGTAAGATCACTCCGGGGAAGCGAATCCTTCTCGTCGGCGAAGACGAGAGCGAGAAGCCATTGAAGCCCGGCGGATGGGTCCACTTCCGAAAGAAATCTCGGCGGTGAGCTAGGTCAGCCGCCAGAGCTGGAAAGGGGGACTCAGCAGCGGTCTAACGGCCCCGATTCTTCCGGCCTGAGATTTCGCAGCCTAAGAGGACGCGCCCTGCTCTTGATTTAGAGCCGACGCTAAGGAGCACCCGGCTTGGTCGCCGATGAACTGATGCTGGATGGAGTGGAAGGCTTTACCGGAGGCGGGGAAGGCGTACCTTTCGGGGGAATTGTTTTCGGGGGCTTTGCGCCGCCTTCAGAGAGCCCCTGCTCGGCCGCGTCTGCGGGTGG
The DNA here is from genome assembly GCA_041497605.1 of Terriglobia bacterium. Lineage (GTDB taxonomy): Bacteria > Acidobacteriota > Terriglobia > Acidiferrales > UBA7541 > JBGPTK01. Next base: position 3,917 of record JBGQGW010000211.1, read on the forward strand.
CGCGGTGTCAGGTGTATCCACTTGCACGACTCTCACGCTCGCCAATTTCTCCAGCGGAACGACATTCGGGAAGCTCTCCGCGGGCGTTCCCTGAACGGCCACTTTCATATACTCAAGCCAGATCGGCAGAGCGGCGCGTGCTCCTGTTTCTTTCTTGCCGAGTGAAATGCGCTTATCGTCATTGCCCACCCAGACTCCAGTCGTAAGAGAAGGCGTAAAGCCGATGTACCAGGCGTCCGTAAAATCGTTTGTCGTTCCAGTCTTGCCTCCCGAGGGCCTGCCAAGCTCCTTGGCCCGCACCCCGGTGCCAAACTGCACCACGTCTTCGAGCATCGAAACCAGGGTACGGGCCACCTCGGGCGGGACCACGTCCGTCACCTTTGGCCGGTCTTCTTCCAGCGTGGCGCCATCATAGGTCGTCACTTTCCGGATCAGATGTGGCTCGATATGAATGCCGTCATCCGGGAATACCGTGAAGGCTGAGGTGTGCTCCCACAAAGTCAGATCGGCGGCGCCGAGGGCAAGCGGCAGATACGGCGGCAGCGGACTAGTGAGGCCAAACTTCCGGGCCGTATCAATTACCGTTTGTATTCCGATCTTCTCCAATATCCGGACGGCGGGGATATTGCGTGAATCGGCCAATGCGCGGCGCAGGGTGATTCGACCCTCGAACTTCTCGTCATAGTTGTGCGGCGCATAGACCTGCCCGCCGCTCATATAACTGACCGGCTCATCCACGACGATGTCAAAGGGCGTCAGCCCGGACTGGATCGCCGAGGCATAGACGTAGACCTTGAACGAACTCCCTGTCTGGCGCATGGCCTGGGTGGCGCGATTGAATTTCGAATCTTCGAAGCTGTAGCCGCCGACCATGGCTTTCACTCCGCCGGTGGCATTGTCAATCGAAAGCAGCCCAGCCTGCGCGATCGGCCGCTGCTCGACTTCCACCTTCGCCGCAGCGCCGGAGAGGTCCTTGATATAAAACTCGGTCAAATCACCGACGTGAAGAATTTCCGCCGGTGACTTGTGGCTGGTCCATGAAATATCGGGTTGCGTGACCACGGCGCGGTAAGGGCCAATTTTCACCACGGCGAAATTGGCGTCCACCGCCATCACCAGACCAGTTACATAGCCGCCCTTTTCGATGGGCCCCCGCCAGTCTTCACTCTGGTAAGTATCGAGCTTGCCGAGGTGGTCGGCAAAAATATTGGCGAGCTTGCCTCGCCAGCCGTGGCGGCGATCGTAAGCATGCAGACCATCGCGCAAGGCTTGGTTGGCTGCCTTCTGCATCTCGACGTTCAGCGTCGTGTAAACGCGCAAGCCCTGTTCATGTACCGCTTCCGTTCCGTAAGTTCGCTCAAGATATTGCCGGATTTCTTCGACAAAGTAGGGCGCAAGATCGTTGCGCGGCACCGAAAGATGCAGGCCCAGCGGAAGCTGGCTGTACACTTCGGAGTCCTGCCGGGAGATAATTCCTTCGGCCGCCATGCGCGCGAGCACCAGATTGCGGCGGGATCGCGCGCGCGGGGCATGCAAAACCGGTGAATAGCTGGGGCCGCGAATGATGCCGGCGAGCAGAGCCGCTTCGGATACCGTCACCTGGCTGACGGGCTTTCCAAAATAATATTCGGAGGCGGCCTCGAACCCGTAGTTGCCGTGGCCCAGGTAAATCTGGTTGCAGTACATCGTGAAGATCTGCGCCTTGGTGTAGTGGCGCTCGATCTGCATGGCCAGCATCGTTTCTTCAATTTTTCGGCGGAAGCTGCGGTCGGCTCGATTCAGGAACAGCCCGCCGGCGAGCTGCATGGTGAGCGTGCTCGCGCCTTCGGTAATCCGGTGGTTCACCACGTTGCGCCAGGTGGCTTCGAGCACGCGTGGAAAATCGACGCCCCAGTGTTCCTCGAAGTGCTGATCTTCCGTGACGAAAATGGCGTTGCGCAGAATTCGCGGGATTTGCTCGTAGGTGAGCAGGATGCGCCGCTGCAAGGCGAAACTGCCGATGGGCTGGCCATCGTCGCCATAAAGTTCGGTGACAACGTTGGGACGATAGTCTTCGAGCGCCTGAATTTCCGGCAGGTCGCTGGCGTAGACGAACAGAAGTCCGGCGGCCGCGCCTACCGCGATCGCGCACATCAACAAAAATGTGAACGCCAGGCGGCCGAAAACTTTGCCGCCCGCGATGGGAATTCCCCTGGATTCGTCTTCAGCCATGGCGCAAGCATTCTATCGCAGTTAAGGAGACATGGCAGCGCCATCACGCGGTTCCACGGCCGAAGTGTTACGCTTCAATAAAGGCGTCCGCTTCGATTTCAACGAGCATTTCGGGCGCGACCAGGCCGGCGACTCCTACCATCGTCGATGCGGGACGAATCTTGCTGAAGAATTCGCCATGAGCGCGGCCGATTTTTTCCCAGTCAGCGATGTTGGTGACGTACACGCGGGTGCGCACCACGTCTTCGAGCCGCGCTCCCGCTTTCTCGAGCGCCGCTTCGATGTTGCGAAGCGCCTGCACCGCCTGAGCATAAGGATCGCCCACGCCAACAATTTTCCCGTCCGCGCCAGTAGCGGTCGTCCCCGCCACGTGAACATAAGGGCCCACCCTCACCGCGCGCGAATAACCGACAACCGGCTCCCAAGGCGCCCCGCTGGATATGTTTTGCCTGCCCATGCCTAATTTCCTCCTGCCGTCATCGGATGCGCGAGCAGTATGCCATGGTGCGGATTTTTGCGGTTGAGTGGACGGGAACATGCCTCGGCCCGCACGCTCTGGGCCAGATGGGAAATCGATCGGGC
>JBGQGW010000212.1:0-6700 GCA_041497605.1 Terriglobia bacterium
GAGTTAGTTATCTTTTGCACGTAAGAACGCGTCTCACGAAAATTGGGAACGCCGCCAAACCGGTCCACGGTTCCCTCGCCAGCATTATACGCAGCCAGGGACTTCTCCACATCGCCGTTGTAACGGTCCAGCAGATCCCGCAAATAGTGAGCTCCGCCGTCCAGATTCTGGGCAGGGTCGAACGCGTTGTTTACGCCGTATCGCTGTGCCGTCGCCGGAATCAATTGCATCAGTCCTAGCGCACCTTTGCGCGATCTGGCTTGAGGGTTGCCGCCGGATTCGGCCAGGACAACCGCGCGAACCAGAGCTGGATCCAGCCGGTGGCGTTCGGCCACCTTCTGCACCATCTGGTCGAGCTTGCCCGACGTAATCCCCGGTGAAGTTCCCTCTGCAAGGGAGAGCTCGCCTGACTGGCGAATGCGCCGGGAGGACTTCATCTGCGGCGGATTCGCGTTTACGTAGACGTGCTTGCCCTGCTGATCCACATAAGATGCAATTTGAGCGCTTGCCGGACTGGAGGCGCAGAACAAAATCCCCGCCGCGAGCACGGCAAGCACCGCATAGTGCGTTACTTTCCGTTCCTGGAGAAGGCAGAGCATCCCTATTTCCTGGGCTAAATGAAAGAGACACACCCACTTCGGGAGGAGGACCCATCCCGGCGTGGATATTCTGGCGCTGAAGCAATTATAACATTCGGTCTATGAGGGGAACTACCTGGGCGAGGGTACTTTCGATGGCCGATGTGTCTTTTCCGCCAGCCTCTGCCAAATCGGGTCTGCCGCCTCCGGAACCCCCGATTTGGCGGGCCAATTCCTGGACAATTTTGCCGGCGTGGAGCCTGGAGGTTAGATCCTTCGTAACCCCTGTAATTAGAGATACTTTGCCGTCCTCCGCCGCGAACAGGACCACGACGCCCGAGCCTAGTCTTTGGCGCAGGGTATCGACGAGCTGGCGTAGGCCTTCCCGATCAACATCGGTAACTCGTGCTGCTACAACGCGAACGCCCTTGACCTCGCGGGCACCTTCGAAGAGTTCGTCAACTTTGGAATGAGCGGTCTGGCGTCTGGCGGCTTCGAGCTGCTTTTCAAGCTGGCGAACAGTTTGGGTCTGGCGTTCGACGGCGCCGAGCAGGTCGTCTTCGCGGACGTTGAGAGCGGCAGCCAGAGAGCGCAGCGCGCCCAGGGCCTGCTGGTAGCTGGCCAGGGCCCCCGTGCCGCTGATTGCTTCGATCCGGCGCACCCCTGCGGCCGCCGATTGCTCAGCGGTGATCTTAAAGATGCCAATCTCTCCCGTGCGGCCAACGTGCGTCCCGCCGCAAAGTTCCTTGCTGTAGAAGCCGCGCAGAGCGGAGGAATCGGGGACCGTGACCACGCGCACATTCTGCTCCGGATAGCGATCGCCGAAAAAGGCGAGCGCGCCGGAAGCAAGCGCTTCGTCGATGTGCATGATGTCCGTTTGCATTTCGAGATTTCGCAGGATTTTCTCGTTCACCTGCTGTTCGATTTCCTTGATCTCGACGGGATCGACAGCGGCGAAATGAGAGAAATCGAAACGGAGGTGATCGGGGGCGACCAGCGAGCCCGCCTGCTTCACATGCGTGCCGAGAATATTGCGCAGCGCCGCGTGCATCAGGTGCGTCGCGGTGTGGTTGCGCATGGTGTTGGCGCGGTGAACGGGGTCGGAGACGGTCATCACGCGGTCACCGACGCGCAGATTTTCCTTGGCGACGATGCGGTGCGCGATCAGGCCCGCGACAGGATAGTAGGCGCCTTTGACTTCGGCGACTTCCAGCGAGCCGTCGTTGTCGTAAAATTTTCCGATGTCCGCGACCTGTCCTCCGGATTCGGAATAAACCGCGGTGCGGTCGAGCACGATTTCGGCATTGGTGCCGGCCGGAATTTCATTCACAAGGCCTTTGGCGGTTACGATGGCTTCGATGTGGCAGTCGCGGGCCGTCGTGCCAAAATAGAAATCCGGCTCGGTCGTGAAAGTTTCGGCCAGTTTCGAATAGACGGGGTTTGCGGCATCTTTGTGAACGCCCTTCCAGGATGCGCGGGCGCGTTTGCGCTGTTCCTCCATCGCGCGTTCAAAATCCGCCTCCTGGAACTGGATGCCCTGGTCGCGCAACACATCTACGATGAAATCGAGCGGTAGTCCAAACGTGTCGTAGAGCCGGAAGGCCTTCTCTCCGGGATAGGAGATATCGGGCTGTTTTTTCTTCAATTCGAGGAGCGGCGCGAGATCTTCTTCGAGCTTTTTCAAGCCGACATCGACGGTGCGCGAGAAGCGGCGCTCCTCTTCATTCAGGATTTGGTCCACGCGCGCGGCATTCTCGGCAAGTTCGGGGTAGGCGTCCTTCATTTCGGCGCGCACCGCCACCGACATGGGCGCAAGGAAAGGTGAAGGCGCATTCAACATCCGCGCGTGACGCAGGCCGCGGCGGATGATTTTTCGCAGCACGTATCCCCGGCCTTCATTGGAGGGAACCACGCCGTCGGAAATCAAGAATGCCGCCGCGCGCGAATGGTCGGCCACGATTCGCAGCGAAGGCTGAAAGCGGGCGTCGCGCAAGTCAACGCGGGCAAGGTGCGCCGCCTCCTGCATCAGCGGTTGGAATAAATCCGTATCGAAATTACTGACTTTGCCTTGAAGCACGGCGGTGACGCGTTCGAGGCCGGCGCCGGTGTCCACGGAGGGCCTGGGCAGGGGATTCAATTTGCCTTCCGAGTCGCGATTGAACTGCATGAAAACGAGATTCCAAATTTCAACGTAGCGGCCGCATTCGCAGCCGAACTGGCAGTCTTTGTGTCCCTGATCGGATGCGGCGGGCCCCATGTCGTAGTGAATTTCGCTGCACGGCCCGCAAGGGCCTGTGTCTCCCATGGCCCAAAAGTTTTCCTTCATGCTCAATTCATGGATGCGGTCTTTCGGGACGGATTGGCTTAGCCATTGGTTGTAGGCTTCGCTGTCGCGAGCGATCCCCTGTTCGCCTTTGAAAATCGTGACGTACAGCTTGTCTTTGGTAATACCGAACCGGCCGGCGCCGGACGATGTGACGAGTTCCCACGCGAAAGCGATCGCTTCTTTTTTGAAGTAATCGCCGAAGGAAAAATTGCCGAGCATCTCGAAAAAAGTGTGATGGCGGTTGGTGAATCCGACATTTTCCAGGTCGTTGTGCTTGCCGCCTGCGCGCACACACTTCTGGCAGGTGGTGGCGCGCCGGTAGTCGCGTTGCTCGAGACCGAGGAACACATCCTTGAACTGGTTCATACCGGCGTTGGTGAAGAGCAGAGTGGGATCGTTGGCCGGGACAAGCGAGGAACTGCGCACGATGCGATGGCCGTTCGCTTCGAAGAATTTCAAGAATGTCCGGCGGACTTCGTTTCCAGTCAAGTGGCCCTCAGCAGTGGCAATGTCGCAGTGAGTGGTCAGAGTCCAGCAATCGCCACGCAGCCTGAACACTGAACGCTAGGAATTCATTATCGCAGACGCATCGCATGGTCGCAATGCTAGGCCGGACAACTGGGCGCCGTTCATCGAGCGGAAAGAGCGGGGGGCACGAAGCCGCAGGGCTGGGGTTATTCTTCTTCCTCGGGTGTGGCGGGGAGTTCGGAGACATCTTTTTTTGTTAAGGCGCGGAGCTCGGTCCGAATGAGATCGCTGGAGAAGCCGGCAGCCATCAGGTTGCGATAGAGCGAGGCGAGCTTGCGCTGGTCGAGTTCGCCGTTCATGCGCGCGAGGCGGCGTTTCAGGCGGACACCCAAAAGAGCGGCTTCATCCGTCTCGGCGAAGGCTTCTTCCAGCGCCGCCTCGATGAAACGATCGGGGACGCCGCGGGCGCGCAGTTCCCGCGCGATGCGGTAACGTCCCTGGCGGCGCAATTGAGCATGGCTGCGCGCGAATTCGCGGGCGTAGCGAGCGTCGTCGAGATATTGACGTTGTTTCAGGCGCTCAATTACCGGACGCACAATCGACACTTCTGCGGCGCGACGCTTCAGATGCTCCAGCATCTGGTGAATTGAATAGGAGCGGCGCGTCAGCGCGTGCAAGGCGGCGGCGTAAAGCTGCTCTTCGGTATCTAGTTTGCGGGGCGCGCGTGGCACGGGGATGAGGATAGCAGGAGCTGGTGGCAGGTGATAGCTGGTTGGCTTCAGGTGGCGGGGAACAGAAAGATCGAAACTCAATAACTGAGGACATTAATCAAAATGAAGGGAGATTGTGGTTGCGGCCTGCCGCAATCCGCCGATTCCTAGCGTTGGCCCAGGCGCTCGAATTCGGTGATGGTTCGCTCCATGTCTTCGCGCGCGGCATCGGAGGCGGAACGAATACCCTGGATGCGCAGCTTGAACTCGTCCGGATTCGAGGCGCGGAGCAGCGCTTCTTCGTAGGTGATCAAGTTGCGCGAATAGAGATCGAAGAGCGATTGATCGAAGGTCTGCATGCCGTACTGGCTTGTGCCGGCGGCCAGCGCGTCGCGGATCAGACGCGTCTTATCAGGATTGATGATGCAATCCCGGATGTAGGCAGTCGCAACCAGCACTTCGCAAGCGGGAACCCGGCCCATGCCGTCGCTGCGGCGAACCAGCCGCTGGCTGATGACGGAGCGCAGCGTGGAAGCAAGCTGCAAACGAATCTGCTTTTGTTCCGGCGGGGGGAAGACGGCGATGATGCGTTGAATCGTCTCGGTGGCGTCCAGGGTGTGCAAGGTGGACAAAACCAAGTGGCCGGTTTCAGCCGCGAGCAGGGCCGTGGAAATTGTTTCCAGGTCGCGCATTTCGCCGACCAGGACCACATCGGGATCCTGGCGAAGCGCGGCGCGCAAGGCCGTGGAAAAGTTTGACGTGTCGACTTCCACTTCGCGCTGATTGATGAAGCCCTTCTTGTCCCGGTGAAGATACTCGATCGGGTCTTCAATGGTGATGATGTGTTCGCCGCGGGTCGAATTGATGCGGTCGATCATCGAGGCGAGTGTGGTGGATTTACCCGATCCAGTGGTTCCGGTGACCAGGATGAGCCCGCGCTGCTCCTCGCAAATTTTCTCGACTACGGTTGGCAGTTCCAATTCTTCGATGGTGCGAATCTTGGTGGGGATGACGCGGAGCACCATGCCAACATTGCCGCGCTGCTGGAATACGTTCACGCGGAAGCGGCCAAGCCCCGCCACGCCGTAGGCCATGTCGAGTTCGGCGGTTTCCTTGAATTTCTGCTTCTGCCGGTTGGTCATCATGCTGAAAGCCATGGACAACATTTCTTCCGGCGTAACTCTGGGGACATCGCCGAGTGGATGAAGTATGCCGTCGACGCGCAAATAGGGGTGATTGCCGACTTTCAGGTGCAAGTCGGAGGCTTTGCTTTCGACGGCTCGGCGAAGCAGATCGTCAATATTCAGGGCCATGGCGTGAATGCCCCGTCCGAGGGGCGTGTTTGCAACGTAGCACGCGACTTGGGGCTGGGCAATAGATCGCCGGGATGCGGTTGCGATTTTGATAACCCGGCGAAATCAGGCTTCGTGCAGGAAGAACCGGTCGTAGAACCAGCCGGCCAGGACGCCGCCGAGCAATGGGCCGATCCAGTAGACACCGTGATTCGCCCAGTGACGCGCTGCCAGGGCGGGACCAAGCGCACGCGCCGGGTTCATCGATGCGCCGGTGAATGGACCGCTGACCAGAACTCCGGCGGTGATGGCGAGGCCGATCGCGAATCCGGCAATTTTGTTGGAGGAGTTGTTGATATCCACGGCGGTGGCAAAGAAGATCAGGACCAGCAGGAAGGTGGTCACGCCCTCGAGAAGCATTCCGTGAGCGCGGGTGAAATCCGTCGCGAGACTGGGCGCGCCCAGCGAGACAGGGCCCCAAGCCGAGACGGCCAGGAGGGCTCGAAGCAAGTACGACGCCGCGATTGCGCCACCCACTTGCGCCGCCCAGTAGAGAATTGTTTGCAGCGTGCTCAGACGTTTGGTGACCCAGAAGCCAATGGAGATTGCGGGATTAAAATGGCCGCCGGAAATATGGCCGAGCGCGGAGAACACAATGGCCATCGCCAATCCGTAAGCCAGAGCGATTCCCAATAAGCCCAGGCCGCTCTGGGCGGATGTACGCAGATATTGATCACAACAAATTGCGCCAGCGGCGAAAAATACCAGAGAGAACGAACCGATGAATTCGGCGACGAGCTTCTGAGGGAGGCTATACACAACGCCCCTTTGGGGGAAAGGTCATACGCCCGGTATGCGAAAAATTACACAGAACGGCGGGATTCTATCGGAATCGCCGCAGGGAGTCAAAAATCAGCGCGTGAGGGCGCCGACCGGAACGCCGCACGGCGTGAGCCAGTTGTGACGATCCGGCTTGGTGCCGCCGGTGAGGGCGAAGAACTCATCCTGAAGCCGCTTGGTAATCGGACCACGCACGCCGGCGCCGATCTTGATCCGATCGATGGAACGAATCGGGGTGACTTCGGCAGCCGTTCCGACGAAGAAGACCTCATTGGCAATGTAGAGCATCTCGCGGGGAATTGTTTGTTCGGCCACGGGAATGTCCATGTCGCGGCAGATCGTCAGGATGGTATGGCGCGTGATGCCGGGAAGAACGCCGCTCGAAAAAGGAGGAGTGATCGCCACGCCGTCCATGACCAGGAAAATATTTTCGCCCGATCCTTCGCTGACGTAGCCGTGAACGTCGAGGCCGATTCCTTCCACGTA
>JBGQGW010000213.1:0-6608 GCA_041497605.1 Terriglobia bacterium
AATCTCCGCATTTTGAGTTGGAATTGCATCCGATCTCGGTCTGACTCCCGCGGGGTGGCGGTCTCCGCCCCTCCCGCGGCAGATCTAATTCTACCTGATCAGCGCGCACCTAACCGGGTGGAAGGTGATGCAGGGTAAGAGAAAGTCAACCGATTGCGGCCGCAGGGAGAGAAGATCGAGTGGAGCCGAGGCCCGGACTTGAACCGGGGACCTGCCGATTACTCCACCCACGCTATCTAGCTGTCTCTTCTAGCTTCTCTCTGCGTCTTCCCTTCCCGTTTAGCACGGTTTTCGGCAGCAAATGTTCCCAAGTTGTTCCCAAATTTCTGCGGAGGTGTGTCTGATGGCAACGCTGGACAAAAACGCGAACGAAACGCCTTCGTCGGAATTTCCGCGCGGCACTGTTGGCCCCTGCACCCCTGACGACCGGGCCGCTCTCACGGACCTGTACCGCGCCGTCTATCCCGACGCTACCGCCTACGATCTCGCGAATGACATCAAGGACTCAGAATCCGCAGCTTGGGGAGCATACCGAGACAGCCAAGGCGAGATTCGTGTGGCCATGTTCATTTGGACTACCGGAGTAGTGTGGATTCTTGCCAATCCGGAGGAGTGTGGCTCGCCGGAGGTAAGGAAAGGATTTCTAATGCTCGCCAAGGATGTCCGCCGAGTTCTCGCGCAGAGTGGTGTAACCGAGTTCGCGGTTGTACACGCTGCCTGTCTGAACGAATTCGGCGCGCTGTTAGAGCGGGAGGGATTTTTCAGCAAACCAATTTCTCTTGTCCGAAACATGCACTTTGACGATTCAGGAGAAGCTCAGCGAGTGAACTAAGCAAAGGAGCGGGAAATGGCTCTTGAAGATTTTACAGACGCAGCGCCGCTGGACGACGAAGACAGGGAAGACCGCGAGCGCGAGGACGATCAGGAACAGTTACGGCGGCGCGCCCCGTCCATAGCGGGACGAATCGTTGATGGCGGCTCGATCACGGGAATGCCTCCACTCGCACCAGCAGCACTTAGTCCAGTTTATGCCCCGGCAGGAAAAAGCGTTGCAGGTGGGCCAGCTATCAATGCACCTCCTCCTCCGTCCGTTGCAGGAATGGCACCAATCGTGAACACGCCACCACCTGAAACTCTTGCCCAGCCAGCTTCAGTTCTACCAGGTGCCGCACCGACTGGACCGAACCTTGCAAAAGACGTGCTCGCCGGAAATGTGCCGCCTCCGCAATGGAGAGACTACCGACCAGGGCATGTTTCTATTGGACGGAAAATCCTTGCAGCTTCACTCGGCGGACTCGCTGGCCTACATGACCCGAACTTGGGAGCAGAGACAACGCGCAGCATTGCCTACGGGCCGCAGATGAGAGAGTTTGCGGGAGACACGCAGCAATTCAAGGATGTGCTGGGAGCAGGCGAGCGTGCGACGGCGCAGCGGAAAGAAACCTTGGGCGAAGAACTCACCAAGGCACAGACAGCACACTTGGGAGCTGAGACTGATTTACTTGGAGAGCCGAAGCCGATTCCTGCAGAAGTGGCGCGCACTTACGTTGATGAGAACGACAACGAAGTGGCGATTATGAAAGACGGCAGCACAAAAGTTCTTGGGCCAGCGCAGGGGAAACCTGAGAAATTTACGAACCCATTTGAAGCCTTCGCCTATGGAACAGCGGAGCAAAAGAAAGCTGCCCAGGATTTCATCGCTTTTGAGAAGCAGCAAGGCGCGCGCTACGAAAAGCCGGGCGAGGTAGAGCAGCGCTACGCGCTTTACCAGAAAGACCCCGCAGCGTTCAAAGAGATGTACGGCAATCGCGGTGGCGCGCAGGAACAGGGCCAGGCCGCGCGGATGTTGAGATTCTTCGACGGCCAGCGGAAACAAATCCAAGGCGACTTCATGCTCGGCGATCAGGAAAAGGAGCAAAAACTCGCGGAGATTCAGGAGCTTGAGAAGCCGTACCTCGATGCCGCGCAGGTGGGCGGTGCGGGCTGGACGAAAAACGCCGGTGCGAATGACAATGGCCTACGCGCTGGCGAAGTTGAAGTGACCGGCCCGCACGGAGAGCACGGATACATCCCGCGCACAAATCTCGCGAGGGCCATCCGGCGCGGCTGGAAACAGGTCAGTCAATGAGCACGATCGGCACAGCGACTCAGACTCAGATGGAGAAAAACGATGGCTCTTGAAGATTACGCGGCAGTGATGCCACGGCAAGATGACGACGAAGAACAGCGCAGACGCGCGATGCTGGCGGCCAAGCCTCCGCAGCCGATGCTTGGCCCGAATGGTGAACCGCCTCCGCAATTCGCACCTGTGAAGCCGCAGAATATGGAAGCGCCTCCAGTTCAACACGCGCCATACGCGCCCGCCATCGGGCCTGTCGCCCCGGCAGCGAGCGAAGAGCAAAATCACTTCCGCACCAACCTAATCGTAAATGGCATGGCTCCGGCTGAAGCTACTGCCAAAGCAAGCGGGTATGCGCCCGTCCAACAAAATTCCAACGCGGCAACGCCGCCTTCTCTTCAAGACAAATCGGCGTCTGCCTTCCCTCCCGTCCAGCCAATGAATGCAGGCTTGCCAGTCGGCCCGACTGCACAGACGCCCCCTACTTTCGCTGCTGTAAAGCCGCAGAACATGGAAGCACCAGAGATCAAACAGCCAGCGCAGCCCTTTGCGCCCGTGCTGCCGATGACTGCACCTGCCAGGCCGGATTTGCGGGCTGACATCATGGCCGGGAAGGTAGCGCCGCCGATGTCGTCCGATTACACAGCCGTCAAACCTAGCAGGGGAGCGACAATATTGAATCGCATTTCTGCCGGGATGGTCGGCTTCAAGAATCCAGAGGCAGGCATTCAAGTTCGCAGGGAATTTGAAGAAGCACCGCGACGTGAAGCGGCAGCCAATCTCGCGCACGATACATCCGAATACAACACCGTACTCTCTCAGGGATTGCAACAGAGGAATGCAACAGGCGAGGAAAAACTTCGCGGCGCAGAGACGGATTTGGCGCGCGAACGGATCAACCAACTCAAGCAGAAACCCGAAGACAAATTCCTTTATCACGATCAGGACGACAGTGGAAACGCCATTGCGGTTTTTCAGGGGCAGAACGGTCTTTACACCAAAAGCCTGGGATACCAAGTGGGCGGAAAGCCGAAAGCGCACACAAATCCGTTTGAAGCATTTGCCTACGGCGATGCGAACGAGCGGAAAGCGGCACAAGACTTCATCACATTCGAGAAAAAGTTGGGCCAGCGCTTTGAAAAGCCGGGGGAAGTCGAGCAGCGGTACACGCTTTTTAAGCGCGACCCCGAAGCTTACAAAGCCATGTTCGGAGATCGTGGCGCGACCCAGGATAACGCGCAGACTTCGAGAAATCAGGCCCAGGCCACGCGGATGCTCAATTACTTTGCGAAGCAGCGCAAGCAGGTCGAGGAAGACTTCACCCTCGACGATGCAGCGAAGCAGCAGCAGCTCACCGATATTGAGGAACTTGAGAAACCCTTCAAAGAAATAGCGCTGCCGATTGGCGCAGGCGGCGCTATTGCCAAACCGGGCGGCGGGAACGGGCCGCGCACTGATGAAGTCGAAGTTATCAACCCGAACGGCCAGCACGGTTACATCCCGCGCGCGAATCTACAGAAGGCGCTCGGACGCGGATACAAACAAGCGAGCCAGTAATGGACGGCAACGAAGCGCAGGCAGGGATTCAACAGGACGACGACCTTGGCTTTCGTCCGGCAGCGCCCAAGCCTCGCGCGCAGCCCGGTGTCTCATCGGCAAATGATGACTTAGGTTTCAGGCCAGCAGCATCTTCGCAGGACGATCTTGGATTCCGGCCAGCAGAGCCAGCCGTCCCAAAAACTCCACCGATCAAGCCCTTCGATACTTCGGCAGGGGCGATGCCGACACGCACTGCGATTTCTCCCGGCATTGCGCCCGACCTGGAGCAACCCTACCACGGCATTCCGGGTGTATTCGGACAGCCCATGCTCACTGAGGAAAGCAAGCAGCGACTCGCGGCGAACCAAATCAACACCGGGCGAATCAATGCGGGCGCGCCCGGCGGCGTGGGTGGATGGCTCGAAAATCTTGAATCAGACATCCGGCACGGAACGGGCGTGACCGCCCCTGGACGTGGATTGCGCGCGATGGGAGCGCCCGGCACCGAGTCTGGCGTCTCGCCCGCCGTAGGTGAAACCATCGGTGGCCCGATCATCGGCCCTGTTCGCGTTGCGCGTGGATTGAAGCAAGCGCTTGGTCCCTATGCTGGTGAGCCTGCCGACCTCTCAAGCGAGTTGCACGGAGTGAATGAAGCTGTGCGCGGAGGATTCCAAACGCTCGCGCTTCCACTCGCCGCGACAAATCCGGCATTCATCCCGACGATGGCGCCCTACGCGGTCGGCGGCGAATTGGCGCAGCGGGGATTGGAGAAGGCCGGAGTATCTCCCGAAGCCGCCGAACTCACGAGCAACATTGCGCTACTCGGTGGCGGCTTGACGCACGCTCGAATTGGTGAACCGCGCCCGGAATTTGGAACCTTTGAGCGTGGCGCAAGTGAGCCAATCGTCCACGGCGAAGTGATTCCCGATTATGTGAAAGGCCAGATGGACAGGCTTGCCGTCTCGCGCGCAAACCGTGAAGCGGAAGCCGCGCGTCAGGCCCGCATCAATGCGCCCGTGGATTTCCCCAAGCCGCCAGAGACGACAGCACCGCCGCCGGTTCTCGCGCGCAACATGCCGCGCTCGCCGATGGATGAACTTTCAGCCCAAGCCCGCGAAGCCCGCGCGCCGCAGGAATTTCGCCAGCAACTTACGCAGGAAATCTCGGACCAAATCATCAGCCGCCTGCGCGACGAAGGATTGCTTGAACCTCCGAAAACGAATGTCGTGGATCGCCGCGCCGTCCGCCCCGAAGACGTTGAGCCGTACCAGCGTCCGCGCACATTCATAGGCGGGGAGAACATTCCCCCGTCTGTAGTGCCGCATGGCCGAGCGCTGGACGACATGCTCGCAGCCGAGAGACCAGAGCGGCAGCCCGCCAGAACGCCCGAGGAAATCGAACTCGGGTTTCGGCCAGCGGAAACGCAAAGGGCGCTGCCGCCAGCAAACCCGCAGGCTATTGAACAGATGCGCGGCGAGGAAGAACGCTACAACGAGGCATTCGAGAAAGCACGCGCTTACGGCCAGCCGCAACAGCGGCCAGCGATTGAAGCTGCAAAGCCGACCGACATAACCGCAGACAGCCGCCGCGTGGCGAATCTCGCCATCGGGCGGATCCGCGATCCAATCGAGAACCAATACGCTCGCGACGTTTGGCAATCCATGATCGGCCAGGCCCGTGTGCCAGTCCCGCCGACGGGGATGACCAGGGCAAGAGCCGACCAGCTCCGCAACGGCCTCGCTGACATCTCGCAGGGCAACATTGCAGGCCGCGTTCCAGACCCGAGCACGCGCTACGCGCCCGACGTACTCGAAGAAGCGCAGGCGATGATGGCGCACACCCACGAATTTCTTTCGCAGCAACAGCGGCCCGGAAGGTACTTCGCCGACATGGGCGAGGAAACTTCGCTCACGGGACGCGGCCCGAAGATTCCGGTCACAGGCGTCCAATCTCTGCGAGGTCAATTCCCGTGGTTTGCGAACCTCAAGGAATCGCCCTCAGACCTGGCGCGCGCCCTTCAACGCCGCGAAGGTCCGGGCTACAACCGCTTGGTAAGTTCAGCAGCCGACCACATCATGCGCACTCGGGAAGAGTTGCGGACTGCGAGCCTCAGTGTCGAACCGAACCTCGCGCAGCTTGCCGGGCAGGTGCGCGACCTCGATCCCGAACTTGCACAATTCCTGAGCGATGCAGCCGAGGGAAAAATCAGCCAGTGGACAGAGACAAAGAGAGATCACTTAGCTAGAATTTCTGAGGGGATAGAAAATGCCAGAGCAGCCGTTGAATTCAGTCACGCCGTTGATGCAGTCGCCGAAGAAGAACGCGCCAGCAACGTCACCGAGCCATCGGAAGGCCGTGCAGAAATTGGTCCGCTTGGCGGTCCAGCAGGCCAAGGAATTGCTCCGCCAGAAACGCCCGAACTAGGAGCACCACTGGAGGGCGCACTTCCCGGCCTTGGCTCAATAGCGAAACAGAACAAGCCTGCCGCAAAACCGATTGGTCCGATTTTACGCTCCGTCGCAGCGCCCGAATTAGAGCAGCGCGAGTCCGAAGGCATTCTGCCGGGCCTTGAAGGTGCTGTTGGCGAGCAAAGACGCGCCGCAGGAATCACTCAGGCCAAGAGTCTAACCGGAGAAATAGGCCGCCCGCTTGGGTCTATCGAAAGCGCTGCGGGAACGATGGAGCGCGAATCTCCGCTGTTCCGTGGCACTGGGGCGAGTCCGCAGAACGAGATGTTCGGTCAGCCTCCCGCTACTGCCGAAAGCTGGTGGGATGGGCTTGAGAAAGCAGACCGCGCAGACCGATTGGCGGGTTACGGTTTCAAGAACTCCGTGGTTTTGTCGGGGAAAAGGTTTGCCGAACTGCCGAACAGCATTCAGAAGCATCTTGAGCAAAGCAGGCCGAAACCGATTTCCAGAATTTTCACTGAACACTTTCGCTCCGAACCCGA
>JBGQGW010000214.1:0-6512 GCA_041497605.1 Terriglobia bacterium
GCGGACGAGGAACTGGAAGGGGGCGCCGCGTGACGTTCAGCGAGCGGATCGGCGAGAAGATTTGCGTTCATCTTGTGACCCCGATCGGCCTCGATGAATATTGCACCGACGTGCTGGGATCGTTCGTCGCCAAGCTTGTCGAGGTGGAACCTGGGGGCGTTTGGATTCTCTGCGAGGAGCTCGCCAAGCCGTTCGAGGATACTCTGTGGAAGGCATTGCTCCGGGACGCGGGGCCGGAATATGTGGACAAGGGGGAGATAGTCTTCTTCCTGCCTTTTGCGAGAATCCTCTTCGTGATCTGCGTTCGCGCGCGGCTGGATGAGGAATCGTGACGGGCTGCGCGCAGGAAGCGTGCGCGGCGGGATCTGCTCGCGGATTCGCCGGGCATACCTGCGTTGGCAGCCGGGGCTCGCGATCGCCTGAGCAAGCTGCAAACTTTGGACGCATCCTCAGCGGAGACTACGCATTTTTGACGTGCGTTCGACGGCGGGCGTGTGGTCGGAAAGCCGGGGTGGTTTTTTGCGGAGTCTACGCGGTTTTAAGGTCCGTTCGAGGGCTGGTGATTGATCGATCGGCCGCTGCGGTTCTCAGCGGAGACTACGCGGCTGAGGGGAGCCTGAGTGCCGGACGGAGCGGCGGATTTCGCGGCCAATGGAGCCGAAATAAGGGCCGAAATCGATGCGCGTTGGATGTCCGTTGGATTTTCGGGTTTTTCGGCGATGTCCGTTGGATATATCCAGTGATTTCAAATGGTTGCGAGATTTTGCGCTTGGGGATTTTAGGATGATCGCTGGATTCGCTCTTCACTTCTCGCAACCTCTTTATTTTCAATAACTGCCACTCGCGTTTTCCGTCGTTTTGGACAAATAATTGTTGGTAGTCCACCATCGTCTGTATTGTGCGCAACAACAATAAGTTCTACGACTTATCCCCACTTTCTCCCATCTCCTCCCATTGACACTTAATTCGTGGAGAACCAAACGGCAAGGGTTTTGGGAAATCCGGGCTCGAAAAGAAGGAATCGGCGCAAAATGCAAGGGGGCATCTGTGCCCGCAGACGCCCCCTGAAAATCAAATCGCAATTGCGATTGCTCGTCAGCTCGGGGTTGAAGCAGGCTCCGGCGGCGCGGGCGCAGCGGCAGGCGCATTCTCAATCTCGCCAACCTTGAACCGGGTGAACCGGCGGACCGCAATATTCTCGCCGAGCTTGGCGATCGACTGGTCGATCAACTCCTTCACCGTGGAGCCTTCATCCTTGATGAAATGCTGCTCGTACAGGCAGTTCTCTTCGTAGAATTTTTCCATCTTGCCGGTGACGATCTTTTCGATCACCGCATCCGGCTTTCCAGTGGCCTTGGCCTGTTCGCGATAAATGTCCCGTTCGCGGTCCAGGATTTCCTGCGTCACTTCCTCGCGCCGTAGAAAACGCGGATCGAGAGCGGCGATGTGCATGGCCACGTCGTGGCAGAGCCGCTGGAATTCTTCGGTCCGCGCCACGAAATCGCTTTCGCAATTCACTTCCACCAGAACGCCGATCTTTCCGCCCGCATGAATGTAATGGCTCACCAGCCCTTCGCTGGCCTGGCGCTGCGCCTTTTTCTGCGCCGCTGCTTGTCCCTTCTTGCGCAGCACATTGATCGCCTGCTCCAGGTCGCCGGCCGTTTCCACCAGCGCCGCACGGCAGTCGCTGAAGCCGGCGCCGGTGCGTTCGCGCAGCTCTTTCACCTGTTGGGCGGGTATGTTCACCTGCTCGGGTTTCGTGGTCATCAGAGTTCAAAATTCCTTATGATTGAATTTCGGATTAGCTGGCTCAGGTGCAACCTTATATAAGCCGGCCTAAGCTCCCGCACGTCCTAGCAAGGCCGCATAGAACACTTCATGTCCCGCCAATGGCATAGGCGGAGCGAAGGCGGGTCACTTCTTGCTGTTCTCTTCCTCAGCCGCCGGCGGAACTTCTTCAGCCGCGGCAGCGGCCGGCTCGACCGTCAAGTCGATGGGTTCCACTTCAACGAAGTCGCCTTCCTGCTTCTCGTATTCTTCATAGGCGCTGGTGTCCACGTAATCGACGCCTTCGCCAGTCTGCGCGCCTTCCGCAGATTTCTGCTCCGCAATCTGGCTCTGCTCGAAAGTTTGCCGGCCGGTCAGAACGGCGTCCGCAATTTTCGAAGTAAACAAACGAATCGCGCGCAAGGCGTCGTCATTCCCGGGCACCGGCCAATCCACCATGTCCGGATCGCAATTCGTGTCCACCACCGCAACCACGGGGACGCCCATCCGCCGCGCTTCGCGCACCGCGATGGTCTCCGCGTTGGGGTCGATCACGAACATGGCATCCGGGAGTTGCGACATATTCTCGATGCCTTCGAAATTCTGGAATAGATGCTTCAGTTCGCGGTCCAGTCGCGCCGCTTCTTTCTTCGGCAACGCCGCCATGCGCCCGTCTTCCACCATCGCTTTCAGCAGCTTCAGGCGCTTGATCGATTTCTGCAGCGTCGCCCAGTTCGTCAGCGTCCCGCCCAGCCAGCGATGATTGACGAAATACATCCCGCACCGCTTGGCTTCTTCGGCGATTGCTTCCTGTGCCTGGCGTTTGGTGCCGAGGAAAAGAACGATCTTGCCTTTGCTGGTCAGCTCCGCAACGTAACGGGCCGTGTCGCGGAACATCTTGAGGGTTTTCTGCAGATCGATGATGTGAATGCCGTTTCGCTCGCCGAAGATGTATTCCTTCATCTTCGGGTTCCATCTTCGCGTCTGGTGGCCGAAGTGAACTCCAGCCTCCAGCAAATCCTTCATCGTGATTTCGACTGCCAATTTTCCTCCTAGATAAAGGGACGCTTGGATCCCGGCCGCCCGGGACAGCATCCTTTTTTGCCGGCTCCGCGCCGGCCGTGAAATATTCCGGCCGTAGAAAAGACCGGGAGAGTATCAACTAGCGCTTGCTGAACTGGAACCGCTTGCGAGCGCCCTTCTGCCCGTACTTCTTGCGTTCCTTCATGCGCGAATCGCGCGTCAGGAAGCCGTTCTTGCGCAGCGGCACTCGCAACTCCGGATTGAAGATCGAAAGTGCCCGCGACAATCCCATGCGCACGGCTCCCGCTTGCCCGCCGACGCCGCCGCCCTTCACCGTCGCCATCACATCTATCTGTTCCGCTGTGTTCGTGAATTTCAGCGGCTCGACGGCGGCGGTGAGCCAGGCCACATTGCGGAAAAATTCTTGCACCGTGCGGCCATTCACCGTGAACGCGCCCGATCCGGGCTTGATGAAAACACGCGCCACCGCTTCCTTGCGCCGGCCCGTGCTGTTTATTTTTTGTCCTGCCGTTGATGAATTCGCAGTCGAGCTCAACGTTCCTCCTGCTTGAGTAGCGCCGGAAACTCACCGGCTCTTTCAATCTGGGCGGTACGGATTTCAAATCCGCCCGCACTCTGGGCCGGGAAAGTTAACAGGGAGGCATACCCCCGAACTTTCCTAAGAAAATTGGAAAATGGCTGAATCAATCCTGCGGTAACAGCTCGAGCGGTTGTGGTTTCTGCCCGGCGTGACGCGCCAGCCCCTTATCCCCGATATACACGCGCAATTTCTTCGCGCGTTTCGCGCGCAGCTTGTTCTTGGGCAGCATGCCCAGCACCGCTTCGCGCACAATCCAATCGGCTCGCTTCGGCATCAGCCGCCGAATCGGCACTTCCTTCAGCCCGCCCGGATATCCGCTATGCGAATAGTAAATTTTCTGATCGATCTTATTTCCCGTCAGCCGGATTTTTTCCGCGTTGATCACCACAACGTGATCGCCGCAATCCAGATACGGCGTAAAATTGGGCTTCTCCTTGCCGATCAGCAGCCGCGCGATCTGCGTCGCCAACCGCCCCAGGGCTTGCCCTTCGGCATTCAATACGTGCCAGTTCGTGCTCTGTGTGAGCTCTTCGACCGCTCGGTCCCTCGGGACATACGTACGCATCTGCTCAGTCGCACCTTTCTGCCGGAGACAAACGCTAACATTACGGGAAGCTGGCACTTTTGTCAACGCAGACTGGCGGCCTGGAGTGGGTCAGATTCCAATAACCTGACTATCGTGCACTGGCGCGTTGGGCATTGATTCGCGCGAACAGATTTCTTCTGGAGTAGGATTTAGTCTAGAGTGGGAACCAAACCAAGACTTCGGGCGTCCATCTAGGTATAAAGGCCTTTGGCGATCGTCCCATCTACGGTCCAGTCCCTTAAGGAACTTTCCGGGTGAGAGTCCCTCAGAAAGTGAGGTTGCGCATGGCAATTTCGAAATATTTGGTAGGAATTGGAGCAGTCGCCCTTCTGCTAGTTTCCTGTAGGGCGGCAAAAGTTCGATCGGAACAATTGGAGAGAGGGGGAGAATGGCAATCATGGACCCCGAGTGAGAGGAATAGGTATGTTTACGGGTTCATCGACGGATACCTGCTGGCACGGATGAGGGCCTGCAACGCGGCAGATGACCTGTTCGAAGTTGGCCAGCCGCACCGACTAGGGGATGAGGAGCATCCCACTGAAGTTCCGTCTGGACGCTGCCTCGCAAGTGTAGATACCTATTCAAGATTCAGGTACATAAACTCGACAGTGGACATTAGTGTTTACGCCAACCCAATCACTGAGTTCTACACCAAACACCCTGAGTATCAGGGTATTCCATTCCCATTTCTGATGGAATTCCTAAGTGATAAAAAATGCAGTACGGCCGACGAGCTTTACCAAATGGCCCTAAAGGGAAAACTGCAAGTCATCCGTTAGTAGGATGAGGTGAAAATGTTGCCTGACGCAAGACCACTATCGAGAGCACGGTTTCTCCCCCTAAGCGGCCTTTCCCTGGTAAACGCGGTAATCGCACAACTGACCTTCTACTCGATGGCCCTGCCTTTCTTTCAATTGGCTTCCGAATTCGCTTCAGGCGTGTTCCGGCGTGGCCAGGCGGAAAACCGGCGGAATGTTGGCCGAAGGACAAGCGGCGCCATCGAGAAGGGCCGCTTGCCCCTAGGCCGACAGGTGAGGAGGAAACTTAGTCCGAGGTCGAATTGCGAACCACGGCGCGGGCAAAGGCCGGCTTCTCGGCGGCATCCCGCTCGCTGGAAGAGCCTTCCACGCCCCGATCGATTTCAATCGAGCCCTTAAAGTACGCGCCGTCCTCGATCATGATTCGGGCAGTGGTCAAATCGCCCACCACCGAGCCATCCTTCTTGATTTCGATGCGGTCGCGCGCTCGCAGATTGCCCTTCACGTTGCCGTAAACCACCACTTCGCGCGCGATTACGTCGGCGGTGACCTTGGCGCTGGCGCCTACGGTCAACTTGCGGTCCTCGAGCTGGATCAAGCCCTCGACGCAGCCGTCCACGTGCAGGTCTTCATTACCTGTAATCTCCCCCTTCACGTGCAGGCTGGGCCCGAGCCGGGCCATCCCGCGCTCAGACGTTGTTGAAGAAGGATGGATTGCATCAATCGGATTCATCTTTTTCGCCTCCACTGGCGGCTGTGTGCTCGCCGGACTTGTTGCTGGTTTTGCCGGACTGTAGCTTGCTTGCGAGGGGATCGATCCAACTTGCGCGGGAGCCGATCCTGTCTGCACCGGAGTCGAACCTGGTCTCGCAGGATTTTGCGCTGCTTGACCTGGCCTCCCACCTTGCGGCGGGTCCGGTTTCTTATTTCCCCACATCTACGCCTCCTTAGAACGAAAAGCCCGATACCTGCGCCCTGCCATGGAAAAGGAGCATGGGGATTTCAAATCTATTCCCGGGATTAGTGCGAGGCAAGTGCAAATAATTGCATATTCGCTCAATTAGACACCGTTCGCATGCGTCCAGAGAGCGCGAAATCCATTACAAAATACAGGGTTTAGTAGTTTCTGGAACCTATGGCCCTACAGATAGGGGTGCTCTTCCTGATGCAACTTCTGTGCAGATTGTGGAAATCTTCGCTGTTCATTTAAACGATCAATCTTTGGGTTGCATCCGAAGAAAACGCCCAACGCTCGGCAGCCTCACTCGGACAAACGGCTCCGAGATAAATGCAGGATGTTTGCTCTTGGAGTGGCGGCTCCGAGACCTGCCAACCGCTCAACTCGGGGGATATTCAATACTTCCGCAGCACTCCCACAACACGCCCTTGCACATTCACGTCGGTCGCCGGCACGATGATTGGCTGCATCTGCGAATTGGCAGGCTGTAACCGGACTTTCCCGCCGGGCTCTCGATAGAGTCGCTTGACCGTAGCTTCATCTCCGCCAACCAGCGCCACCACAATTTCCCCCTGGTTCGCCACCTGGGTCTGTTCCACTACAATAAAATCTCCATCCAGGATGTGGTCGTCCTGCATCGAGTCGCCCTTCACCTGGAGCACATACGTCCCGTGCCCACGGGAGAAGTCCCCCAAAGAAATCGTCTCGCGCTCTTCCACCGCTTCCAGGGGTTTGCCGGCGGCGATTCGCCCCATCAGCGGCAGCTCCACCACATGGCGCTCCATCACTTGCTCGCGGATCGGCTTGGGAAGCTGCAGA
>JBGQGW010000215.1:0-6493 GCA_041497605.1 Terriglobia bacterium
GAGAACCGTGTCCATCTGAGACTGGTCGACGCACGGTCCCATGAAAACCCCTTCTTCCAGACCATTGCCCACTTTGAGTCCCGGAGTTTTCCATGCGATTTGCTCGATGAACTCGTCGTAAATCCCGTCTTCAACGATTGCCCGGCTGGTGGCGGTGCATTTCTGTCCGGTCGAGGCAAAAGCGGCGTTGATGACGGTGTTGACCGCCAGTTCCAGGTCAGCATCTCTCAGGACGATGGTAGGATTCTTGCCTCCCATCTCCAGTTGAGCGGGGACCTTTCGCGGTGAAAGCGTTTGATAAATGTGGTTACCCACTTCGCACGAACCAGTGAACGAAACCGCCCGGATCGAGGAGTGTTCAACGAGCGTGCTCCCAATCTCTTGGCTCGATCCCGTCAGCACGTTCAACACGCCTTTTGGCAGGCCTGCCTCGACCAGCGCTTCCGCCAATCGGAACGTGCAGGAAGGGGCGAGCGATGACGGCTTGATGACCACCGTATTGCCGCAAACCAGCGCCGGCGCCATTTTCCAGGCCGGAATGGCGATCGGGAAATTCCACGGAGTGATCAGCGAGACCACTCCGCGCGGCTTCCGCACCGTGAAACAGAAAACGCCTTCCCGTTCGGAAGGAAGCGTCTCTCCTGCCAGCCGAGCAGCCTCGCCGCCGAAGTAGCGAAAGATGTTGATGGCCCGGGCCACTTCTCCCTTTGCCTCAGGGAGAGTCTTGCCTTCCTCGAGCGTCATTTCACGGGCCAACTGATCGGCCTTTGAAAGGAGGAGCTCCGCGGCGCGAAAGAGAATCTCTCCTCGCTTCGGCGCGGGCATCTTGCTCCATGCCGGGAAAGCGGCGCGAGCCGCTTCGAATGCGGATTCCGCTTGCGGCCGCTCCGCCAGCGGGTACGTGCCGACGATCATCTCCGTATCCGCGGGATTGTGGGTTTGAAATGATTTACCGGAGCGCGGCTCGATCCATTCGCCGTTGATCAGATTTCGGAACACTATCGCTTCAACTGCGGAATTTTCTAATTGCGCCATCGAGCCCTCCCAGAGGTTGCTGCGTTCCGCGATTAACCGGCGACGAACTGCCGTTTCTGCCAATCGTTGGCCCAGAGATTGAAGAAACCTGCTTTATAGGGATGGGCCGCGATCACCTTTTCGTCGAGTTCGACGCCCAGGCCCGGCCGGTCAGGCGGGAGGAAATATCCATCCACAACTTTCGGATAGCCGATCACCGCTTCGGTTACCCACGGATCGGCAAAATCATCGAAGCATTCCTGAGCCCTCATGTTCGGCGTGCAGAAATCGAAGTGAACCGAAGCAGCCGTGTTTACCGGTCCGCTGGAGTTGTGCGGCGCCATGGTCATGTAATGGCAATCGGCTGCGGCGGCGATTTTTTTCATTTCCAGAATTCCGCCGGCATGGCTCACATCCGCCTGGATAATGTCCGTCGATCGCAATTCAAAAACTTCGCGGAATCCATGCCGCGTATACAGCCGTTCTCCGGTGGCGATCGGGATGTCTACTTTTTCTTTGACCTTCAGCATGGATGGGGCATCCTCCGGCGGCACCGGCTCCTCGAACCAGCCGGGATCGAATTCCTGTAGTTGCTTGCCCATCTCGACCGCGGTCGCCACGCTGAATCGTCCATGCGCCTCGATGAAAATCTCAACATCCGGCCCCACCGCTTTGCGCACCGCCTCTACGATGGCGATGGATTTCTTTTTCTCCGCGCGGTCCAATTCGTATCCGCCGGCTCCGAACGGATCCAATTTCAAAGCCTTGTATCCTTTGTCCAGAACCACTTGCACCCGGCCGGCAAT
Source organism: Terriglobia bacterium (assembly GCA_041497605.1). Lineage (GTDB taxonomy): Bacteria > Acidobacteriota > Terriglobia > Acidiferrales > UBA7541 > JBGPTK01. The sequence goes on from JBGQGW010000215.1 coordinate 1,821, forward strand.
AACCTTTGGATCGCGAGTCACTGTGTACCAGCCGTTTGCGTAAGCCTTGATGCGATCGTGGCATTGCCCTCCTAAGATCCGGTAGACGGGCTGCTGGACGGCCTTGCCGACAATGTCCCAGCAGGCCATCTCCACGGCGCTCATGGCTGTGCAGGCAATCACACCGGCCCGGAAAAAATCGTTGCGGTACATCCGCGTCCAAAGATCCTCGATATTGAATGGGTCGGAGCCCACCACGTGGCGGTGTTTGGCGCCCTCCAGATATCCCGCCACTCCTTCTTCGCGATTCTGGATGGTGGCTTCGCCGACGCCGGTGATTCCTTCATCCGTGTAGAGCTTGATGAAAACCAGATTTCGCCAGCTTGTACCCAGCAGAAAAACTTTCATGTCTACAATTTTCATCTAGCTCCCCTTATCAGAGACAATTGGCTTCGGCCGCCGATGGAAAGAACGATTCATTCCTTCTCGCGCACCTCAAAGCTTCCGTTCAGAATCGAGGGCCAGCGTCAGGGCACAATCACGCTCTTGGTGCCGGACCAACGCGCGGTACTTTGCAAGGCATCATCAGCCTTCTCCAGCGGAAACCTCGTCGACGTCGTCGTTTCAAAAGGAAAACGTGAACGGGTGCGGCTCAGAAAGCCGAGTGCCGCGTGAGTATGGCGTGGCTCAAATCCCCAGGAGCCGCCCAGCGTGAGCTGCTTTTTGGTGACGATGTGCGGGTTGAAGGGAATCGTGCCGGCATCGCCGTAGTGACCCAGGATCAAGTAACGTCCGCCGTCTCGCAACAATTCCAGACCCTCAGTAACTGCTTGCGGGATCCCGACGCATTCCAAAACCACATCCGCGCCAAAGCCTCCTGTCAATTCCATCACTTGCTTGGCGCGCTCGGCGGAAGATGTCTTGCTGACATCGATGCAGTCGTCCGCGCCGAATTTTCTCGCGGCTTCCAAACGATGTTCCGGCCCCCCCACCACAATCACCTTTGCCGCCCCGCTATCCTTTGCCAGGGCCAAACACGCCAGGCCCACCGGCCCCGAGCCTTGCACCACAACCACATCTCCCCACTCCACCCGGATGTGTTCCAAGCCATGAAGAGATGTGACCAGCGCGCAACCAGCGCCGACTACGGCTTCCGTGGGCAGATGTTGCGGAATTTTGAAAATGGATGTGCCAGGCCGAAGATAAATGTAGTCGGCGTAGCCGCCCAACAAATGGGGCGGCTCCGTACACTTGTACGAGATTCCGTAAGCCTTGCGGTTTAGGCATCGCGTGGGCTGCCTTTTTACCCGGCAATAATGGCAGTGGCCGCATACCAGCGAAGAACTCCAGGTCACGCGATCGCCCACAGCAAGATCCAGACCAGCCCAATCTTTTTTGAGTCCGTCGCTCAGCCGTTCGATCATGCCGACTGTTTCGTGACCCAGGATCACGGGCAGGGGAATCGGAAGCTGCCCGTGCCACAAATGCACATCCGTGCCGCAGACGCCGGCCATCAGCACCCGGACGAGCGCGGCTCCAGGTTCCAGAGTTTCCGGAACAGGGAATTCCATGATTTTCAGAGGTGCGTCATATTCGGTCAGTACCGCGGCGCGCGACATTCTCATCGGTTTCCTCAAAAGCCGGCGGCCCTTTGCTAGGGCTTCGGCGCCTTCAGTAGGCGCAAATTCCCGGAAGAATCAAATTGCAACTGTCGTGGCTCGCCCAGAATCTGCAAATCGCTTCTGCCTTTCGTTTCATCCAAAAATGCTTCGGAAGCCTCGACGCACTCCAGAGCGAGCGTGTCCGAGATATGCAGCACGCGGGCCTTCGCGGGTTCTTCCAGGCAAAGTGAGGCGAGTGCCAAGTCGATATTTTCCCTGTCCGTGTCAAAAAAAATCGGAATTTTCGCGGTCTGAGGCGTAACCGCGGTCAGCGCGTTGATATAAGTGGAACGATGATCGAGCGCACGAACCATTCGCGTTGTGACGAAGTCGGCCATTCCTATTCCAATACCGTTTCCGTGCGTTTCGGGCGTTAGGTTGCACACGACGATTCGTTGAACTCTCGGAAAAGCCGCGGGCGATTGGACCAATGAGGCGCTGTAGCCCTGCACGCCTCTTCCGATCACATTGGGATCCATTCCAGCTCCGCTGATATTCTTTCCAATCCGATCGACGATCAGCAGGTCAATTTCATTAAAGGGGAGTTTTGGCATCAACTGCCGCGCCCGCACCAGCAATCTGTCTTCAACCGCTTCCACTTCCTCCCGCTTCACAAAAATCACATCCTCGGTTTGATGGGAATGGTTTTCGAGAATGGCCACGCCAACAAGAAAAGGCACGCGGCCCAGAAGGAATCGGGAAACCGCGCGGATCACATACTCGTGCCCCAGCCGCGCGGCGGCAAAATGGCAGGCGCCTGCGCCCGTCCGCTTGGCGAGGCCAATCGCCAGCATTTTCAGGACACCGCTTCCCAGGGAGCCCTGAAAATCGGTGTGCGGTTTCACCCGATTGACCACAACGATTCCATCGGCCTGCAAAGCTACCCGGCTGAAATACACAGGAATGTTCGGTTCAACCTGGCCGAGCAGGTCCACGTCCATCGACGTTTCCACCGGGACTCCCATCGACTTCTCGGTGATTCCATATTCCGACAGAATTCCGGCCTGTCCCTCCGGAGTCGCCCCTCCGTGGCTCCCCATCGCCGGAATAATGAAGGGGCGGGCGCCACAGCCCTTCAAATTCTTCACAACCTCCGCCACGATTTCTGCCAGATTTGAAATGCCCCGGCTTCCCACTGCGACAGCGATTCTGCTGCCCGGAGAAATGTTCCCGGCGATCCGGTGGGAAGCAAATTCCTCTTCAATCTTCGCCGGAATATTCAACGGATGCGGCTGGGGGAAAATTTGCCGCAGAGGAACCATGCGTGGAAAGTGATCGTCCATAATCGTACAGGTTTAGATCTCGGGGATTCCCAGGTCGCTGGGCCCTTCTTCAGACAATATTGCTTCCGGTGTGTAGCGTTCAATCAGATCCAAAACAATTCGCGCGCGCCGCACACGTTCGCGGCTCATCAATATCCCGACCTGTTCCAATTGGCGTCCGGAGGGATAGATGTCGGGCGCATTGCGCAAGCCGAGCTTTACGTACATAGGCGAGGCCACTCGAATCATTTCCGGCGCCTCGTAATACCGGATGTATCCGCCGAAACCGTCCGGCACTTCCACGTACACATCGAGAGGAGTATCCACCGCCTGCCGGATTTCCCAGAAATGCTCCAGCGAAAGATCCGGGGATACATTCAACGTCGTGGCCCCAAGCCTTTCGATAATCTTTGCCGTCGCGGCGTTCGGAATGCTTTGAAGGATCGATATCTTGATGCGCAGATTCGCCGGAAGCTCCCCCGCTTTTTTCATTTCGTCCAGAATCCAAAGCAAGCCGAGATCACAAACGAGAACGGATCGGAGTCCGAGATCGCAGCCGCGCTTCACGTCCTCCACGGCATAGGTGAGTTGCGCGCACCCCCGCAGATTCCACCCGATCACCTTCCCGCTGGGCGCCAAAGGTTGCGGGGAAGTATCAAACGGCGCGCGCGGACCAACGAAAAGTGAAAGTTCAATCTTCGCGTGCTTGGCCATCCGCAGCATCTCACTGATTTCCGCGTCAGTCAGGAGCATGATTCCGCTGCCCTGGCTTACGCGATGCACTCTCACCCGGTAGCGGTTCGCTTCTTCGAGCACAGCGGCCAGGGATTGCGGGTTTTCGCAACTGGGAATCTCGATCCGGTACTGAGCGCCGTCCGGGAAGCGTTTCGGCGACGCCGAAAGGTTGGAAGCGCAGACCGGCACGCCGAGCCCTTGAAGGAAGTCCGTCGTCTTCTTTGCGGTTTTCTCTGTATTGTTCATCGACAAGTGAACCTAATTCCGTCTCGCAATGCTAACTCTTCTTCCGGGATCGGACTTCCGCCTTGATGGCCTTTTCCAGCCATTTGATCGTGGCGCAGAAATCTTCCTCGCCCAGGCCTTCTGCCAAACAATTCGAGTAGATTTCCCGGACGATGGCCGTCAAGGGCATCGGCACATTCAGGGCATGGGCGGCGTCTAGCACTAGCCCCATGTCCTTACTCATCAGCCGCAACGGGAAAAATGGAGTGAAATCCCCTTTGAGAACCTGAGGGCCCTTCAGTTCAATGATTCCTGACCGGGCGCGGCTGGATTGGATGATGTTCATCATTACATCCGCGTCCACGCCTGCCTTCACCGCCAGCGCCATACCTTCGTTCATCGCTTCCAGCGTGACGGCAATTACATGGTTCACGACAAGCTTGGCGAATGTCCCCATCCCGCTTGTCCCCACGTGAAATATCTTGCCCATGCTTTGAAGCACGTCCTGAACTTTGTCTATGGTGGCTTTTTCACCGCCCAGAATGAATCCTAATTCCCCCTTTTCGGAATCATGCTTGCTTCCAAATACCGGCGCATCTAGCAGATCGGCGCCTTTTGCTCTGAGAGCTTCCGCTACTTTCTTGGTGGTCAACGGCGAGATGGTGCTCGAATCAATTACCACGGCGCCGCTCGAGATCGAGGTCAAGATTCCCTTCGCGCCCTCCACAACCTCAAGGACCGCGTTTGGGTCCGCCAACATCATCACCACGACTTCTGCTCCCGCCGCGGCATCCGCCGGAGATTCCGCAAC
>JBGQGW010000216.1:0-6341 GCA_041497605.1 Terriglobia bacterium
CCGATCAGAATAAACATGCAACGCTAACATACGCTCCTCAGGCTGACAAGAAAGGCAAAGCGGGAACGGAATGCCGCGCCCAGGGCAGCGCTAATTCGAAACGCCTAAAGGATTTGCACCGTGGGGCCGGTGGCGGACGAATTGACCATAGCAACTCTGGCGGCCAGGGCGCGCGCCACGGCATAAAGGCTTTTTGCGCCTGGGGCATCTTCGCCGAATGAGGTGACGGGCTTGCCGCTGTCGCCGCCGATGCGGATTTGCGGGTCAATTTCGACTTCGCCCAGGAAAGGAACGCTGAAGAGTTGCGCCATGCGCTCGCCTTCGCCGTGACCGAACACGTCGATGCGCTCCTTGCAATGCGGGCAGCTAAAATAGCTCATGTTTTCGACGACGCCGAGAATCTCGACGTTCACCTGGCGGAACATTTCGATCGCCTTGCGCACGTCGGCCAGCGCTACGATCGAGGGCGTGGTCACCAGCACCGCGCCGGTAACGACCACACTCTGAATCAGCGTGAGCTGTACGTCGCCGGTGCCAGGCGGCAGATCAACGATCAGGTAATCCGTCTCGCCCCATTTCACGCCGCGCAGGAATTGCTGCACCACGCTATGAAGCATCGGGCCACGCCAGATGAGCGGCTTGTCACCGGGGTTCAGCAGGCCCATTGAAATCATTTTCAGGCCATAGGCCTCCACCGGAATGATCACGCGCTCGCTTTCGGCGCGCGGCTGCTCAGTGGAGCCGAGCATGATCGGAACGTTGGGTCCGTACACGTCGGCGTCGAGCAGGCCGACGGAAGCGCCCATGCGTTGCAGTGCTATTGCAAGATTGACGGCGAGCGTGGTCTTGCCGACGCCACCCTTGCCGCTGGCAATAGCGATCAGATTCTTAACTCCGGGGATGGGCGCTTTATCTGGCGGTGCACCGGGATTTGGCATTGATTTCCTTGATTCCCTTTCAAAGATGATTGCGAATTCTATGTCCCGCGGGCCAGACTAAGGCGAAGCGACTCGTGAGTGTCTCAAATGCATAAACCGCATCTACTATAAACTGCGCGGTGTTCAGCCACAAGCGAAGGAGCGAGTATAGGACAGCCGGCATTGCCTCCACTTTCCGCGCCGGAGCTAGTGACTTGTGGATGCGCCCATCGGCGCGTCCGATTGCAAAGGGCGGAGGCCTTCGTTAGAATCGGCGTGAACTTGCGCGTGCCCGAAACTGAAGCCCATAGGCGGATTCCCGAACATGACAAACGAAACTGCTGAACAACGGCGAATGAAGCGGTCCCTCGAGGAAGTTGATCCCGAAGTAGCGGCGGCGATGAACGACGAAGTACGCCGGCAATCGGGCGGGCTGGAGCTGATTGCGTCGGAAAACTTTATTTCGGAAGCCGTGATGGAAGCGATGGGCTCCGTCTTCAGCAACAAGTATGCCGAGGGCTATCCCGGCAAGCGCTATTACGGAGGCTGCGAGAACGTGGACCGCGTCGAACGGCTCGCCATCGAGCGCGCCAAGCAGCTTTTCGGCTCCGAACATGCCAACGTCCAGGCGCATTCCGGCACGCAAGCGAATATTTCCGTTTATATGAGCGCGCTGCAACCCGGCGATACGGTTCTGGGGATGAACCTGGCGCATGGCGGCCACTTGACGCACGGACATCCGCTGAATTTTTCCGGCAAGTTTTACAAGTTCGTGCCCTATGGCGTGACCAAGGAAACCGAGACTCTGGATTACGACGAAGTGGACCGGCTGGCCCGCGAGCACAATCCCAGAATGATCGTGGCCGGCGCGAGCGCCTACTCCCGAATTATTGATTTTGCGCGGCTCTCGGAAATTGCGAAATCGGTGGGCGCGCTTTTCTTTGTCGATATGGCGCATATCGCAGGCCTCGTGGCCACGGGGCTTCATCCGAGTCCTGTTCCACATGCCGATTTTGTCTCCACCACCACGCACAAAACCCTGCGAGGCCCGCGCGGAGGCATGGTGATGTGCCGCGAGCAATTCGCGAAGGACCTGGACCGGACCACGTTCCCCGGCACGCAGGGCGGCCCGCTGGAACACATCATTGCGGCGAAAGCGGTGTGCCTGAAGGAAGCGATGGAGCCTGGATTCCGGGAATACCAAAACCAGGTTGTGATGAACGCACGCGCCCTGGCGGCAGGCATTGCGCAGCGGGGATTCCGCATCGTCACCGGCGGCACGGATAATCATCTCTTCCTCGTGGACTTGCAATCGCGCGGAATGACGGGACGCGATGCCGAACTGGCTCTCGAACGCGCCGGCATGACCGTGAACAAGAATGCGATTCCCTTCGATACGCAGCCGCCGATGAAGGCCGGGGGCATTCGCGTCGGCACGCCTGCGATAACCACCCGTGGAATGCGCGAGCCGGAAATGGATGATATCGCTGGCTGGATTACGGAAGTACTCGCTGACCTGAACAACGCGGCAAACGAGCGGCACATCCGCGACTCCGTCGCCGCGCTCACCGCACGTTTCCCTCTATACACGCGGCGCCTCGAAGCCGCCGACGCGGCTGTACACAGACTTCATACGGCGCCTGCAAACCGTTAGCCAGCCGCCAGGTTGGGCGCGTGAAATTCTTGTGAGCTTAGTTCGCCGTTCAGCGCACTAACTCTGCTTCCACTTTAATCGTGAGTTCACTCACTCGGCCGTTGCGAATGGAAAACGCGCGGATGGGCTCGGGTGCGTCCGGCCGAGGCGAGACGATGAAGTAGGCGGCGTCGGGATAGTAGGCGCGCTCGACGTCACGCTGCGATGGACGATTTTCACCAGCCGGATGCGAGTGGTAGATGCCCATTAATTCGAGCCCCGCGGCACGAATTTCTCGCGTCAGCCGGAATAATTCCTCAGGCGCAATTTCATACTCACGCGGGCTGGCAAGCGCGTTTACCGCCGGAAGAATCGCAGTGATCAGTCCATCGCGTCCCGCAAGCAGCCCGCAGCATTCCTCGGCCGGCACTCGCCGCGCTTCGTCAAGCAGGTGTTGATGAATCATTTGCCGAATGTGGATGAAGCGATTCAAGGAGCGCCGTTCGGAGGATATTTCAGTGCGCGAGCGCCACGATACTCCGTCGAGGCACGCCACTCTATGACTTCACTTGCAACAAGTGACGTGCCGCTGGGAAGAGAATATTGATCGCTACGCTTTCTGGGCTTGCCGGCGCAGAAACGTCGGCACGTCCAGATCATCCGCCGGCACATCCGGCGCCACGTCGCGGACCACCGGGCGCACCGCCTCGCGCGCCACTTCCCGCGGCATTTCCTTCGGAGTTTCGCGGGGGATTTCCCGCGGCAACTCGCCGTGCGGCTCCGGATGCTCTTCGCGTGCGGCTTTCCACGTTTTGGGCAAATAAGACGGCCGCTGAACCGGCTTGCGCTGGCTGACTTCACGGAAGCCCGCTGCGATCACGGTGATTTTCACCGATTCCTTCATCGCTTCATCCATCACCGCGCCGAAGATGATGTTCGCATTTTCATGCGCAGCCTTCTGGATGATGGAGGAGGCCTCGTGCACTTCATGCAAACTGAGGCTGGATGAACCGGTAATATTAATCAGGATGCCCTGCGCGCCCTGAATGCTGTTGTCTTCGAGCAACGGACTATTGATGGCGCGATTCGCGGCGTCCGTGGCGCGATTGGCGCCCGAAGCCACGGCTGTGCCCATCACTGCGTAGCCTTGCCCGTGCATGATCGTACGAACGTCGGCGAAATCGCGGTTGATGATCCCGGGAACCGTGATGATGTCGCTGATGCCCTGCACGGCCTGGCGCAGAATATCGTCGGCAACACGGAACGATTCGAAAAAGCTGGTGCCGTGCTCCACGCATTCCATCAGCTTCTCGTTGGGGATCACGATCACCGTGTCGACGCAGCCGATCAGTTCAGCGAGTGACTGCTCGGCTTGCTGCATGCGCCTTTTGCCTTCGAAGGAGAACGGCTTGGTGACCACCGCCACCGTCAATGCGCCCAATTCGGTTGCCAAATTGGCCACCACCGGCGCTGCTCCCGAACCCGTGCCCCCGCCGAGGCCGGACGTGACGAAGACCATGTCAGCGCCGTCCAGGGCCTCGAGAATTTTTTCAGTATCCTCGAGCGCGGCCTTGCGGCCGATCTCGGGATTCGCTCCCGCGCCCAGCCCCTTGGTCAGTTTTGCGCCCAACTGGAGTTTCACCGGCGCCTGAGACATTTTCAGAGCCTGCAAATCCGTATTGGCGGCGATAAATTCGATTCCCTCCACTTTGGCGCGGATCATGCGGTTAACGGCATTCGTCCCGCCGCCGCCCACGCCGATCACCTTGATCTTCGCGCCGTTTTGTAGATCCTCTGTAAATGAAACTCGAAGTGCTGACTCTCTTGGCATGCTGCCTCCCCCCATGTTCGGTTCCGTACGAGTGACCTGCTTATGCGTTCGCAAATAGGGCCTTCAATTTGCCCGTCCAGCCGGAGGGTTGCTGTGCGGCCACGCGCCGGGCGCGCGTGCCGTAGAGAACCAGACCGACGGCCGTCGCATATTCGGGCCGGGAAACCACTTCGCTCATTTGTGCCAGGCCGCGCGGCGCCGCCACGCGAACCGGAAGCGAAAATACTTTTTCCGTCAACTCCGGAATTCCCCGGAGATGAACGCAGCCGCCGGCCAGCACCAGGCCCGCGGGAATCTGCGAATCGAGGCCGGAGCGGCGAAGCTCATCGCGCACCAGCGTCAGCAATTCCTGCGCGCGCGGCTCCACGATTTCACAGAGCATGCGCGCGAACACCGTGCGCGGCGGGCGATCGCCCACGCTGGCAATTTCAATCGCCGCGTCTTCGCCCATCAGCTCGCGGACGACGCAAGCATACTCGCGCTTGATTTTTTCCGCCTCTGGAATCGGCGTGCGCATGCCGACGGCAATGTCATTCGTGAAGTGGTCGCCGCCCACGGGGATCACGGTAGAGTGCCGCACCACGCCGCCCGTGTAAATGATCACTTCCGTGGTGCCTCCGCCAATATCGAGCAGACAGATGCCCAGCTCGCGCTCGTCCTGCGTCAGGCAGGATTCCGCGGAGGCCAAAGGCTCCAGCACGGTGGCGCTGACGTGAACGCCGGCGCGGTTCACCGCCGTCACAATATTCTGGGTGTTGGTGGCGGATGCGGTGACGATGTGCACGTTGGCTTCCAGGCGCTGGCCCACCATCCCCAGCGGATCGCGGATATGGTCCTGTCCATCCAGGAAAAATTCCTGCGGCAGCACATGAAGAACTTCGCGATCGTCCGGCAGAGTGATGTTGCGCGCCGCTTCCACCGAGCGGCGGACGTCGTCCGTCTGAATGTCGCGCGCGCGCTGCCCCAGCGTGATGCCGCCGCGGCTGTTCACTCCCCGCACGTGAGCGCCGGCAATCCCGATCAGCGCGGATTCCACCGGAACGCCGGCCACGGTTTCCGCTTCTTCCACTGCCCGCCGAATCGAGGTGACCGCCAAATCCAGATTCACGATTTGGCCCTTGCGCCAGCCCTTTGATTCCGCCGCTCCCAGCGCTACGAATTTCACTTCACCATCCGGGTCCGGTTCGCCGATCAATGCGCACGTCTTGGTGCTGCCGATATCGAGTCCGACTACGTACCTGTCCTTTTTCCCCACTTCCGCCGCTCCTTTAGGCCCTCGGCACGCCACCGAAATGAACAGGCAGCTACCGTCTCCCACTCCAATCTCTACGAAGGCTTATGCTTCGCCGCATGCTTTGCTGCCGGCTTCGCCGGCTGCTTTGCCACCAGCTTCGGCGCCGTATGTGACCCTGTTTTCACCGCCGGTTTTGCAGCGGGCTTGGGCGCGGTCGGCGCCGGTTTTGCTTTATGAGCTGTGGCAGACAGCTCGGGATTCACCACCGCTTCACGATTGAAGCGCAAATCAACCGATTCGATCCGCCCGGCGACAGCGCGCCATTGCGCAATATTCTCCGTCAACGATTGATACTTGTTTTGAAAATCTTTGTCGCCAAAATGCACGACCACCGGTTGATTGTCTTGCGCCGGCGCCAGCGTCGCACCGTCCATTGCGGCGGAAGCAGCATTTCCCGGCAGGCCGGCAATCGTGGCACGAACATCGTGCGCGTCCGAAAGATCGACCTCGCTCACCTGGCCGCTTGCGCCTGCATGCGCGCGATCGATTTCTCGCAGGAAACTCACGAACATCTGCATCCGCTGCCCGCGATCCTCGCGGGGCAACTGAGCAGTTATACCCGTGACGACCGGAAAATTGAAATCTCCTTCTACTGGCCGGTCAAGAATGATCCCATCCGCATCGACCATGGCGAGCTCTGTTCCCTGCCGCAGGAATGCTACGGGC
>JBGQGW010000217.1:0-6339 GCA_041497605.1 Terriglobia bacterium
ACAGCGCCCAACAAGACCAAGGATTTCCACACCATCGAAGTGCGAGTCCGCCGCCCCGGCCTCAATCTGATCGCGCGCCAGGGTTATTACTCCACCGTACCTCACTGATGAAAATGGTTTGAACACGAACAAGGAAAATCAATTGCAAACTGGCGCGCGTGAAAAAGATTTCTACTTGACACGGACGCGGCGCGCCCGTATAGAAGGAAGAACTGGGCGCGGCTGTTTGCGACACGCTGCAGCACGGAGGGGAGTTAGCTCCAGAGTTGTCATGCGCGAAGTTTGAATCGGGGCGTTCCGATCCTTCGAAACGCCCCGTTTCTTTTTTGCATTCACGTTTCACAATCTCCGGTCATTCCCGCGGCAAGCGAATCGAAACCAACTGCTCGTGCGCCGGGCACAACGGCCGGTAATCGCAGTAACGGCAGATAAATCCCGCCTTGGCGGGAAAATCCTTGGCGCGGATTCGATCGGCCACTTCGGCAACGCGCTCTCGAGCCTTGTCGAGTGACTTCGCGTCGCGCGTCGTCGTCACCGGCTCGTTGGTCGTCAGGTTGTAAAAAACCAGCCGCTCCGGCTCCAGTTCGAGCACGTCGCGCGCGGCCATCGCGTACAAACTGAGCTGCAGACTATTCTTCGCCGCCTTCTCATCCTTCGGCTTGCCGGTTTTGTAGTCCACCACTTCCACGGCATCCGGCGCGATCCGGTTGATCTGGTCGATTCGCCCGGTGACCACGATGTTCGGCTCGAGCGGCAGTTCGAAATTTCTTTCCACCGCGATCACGTCCGGCGGCGCGTCAATCGTGGTGCGGTAAAAACTCTCCAGTTGTTTCCGCCCCTCTTTGCGATATTCCTCTTCCTGATACTCGTCGCGAAATCCCGCGTCAAACCACTCGCGGTCATAAATCGAAGACACATCTTCGAAAGTGATCTTGCGGTGCTTCTTCAATTCCTGCAGGAATTCGCGGATGGTCGAGTGCATCACGCTGCCGAAGGTCATTGCGCCCATCGCCCCGCCGCGAACTCCCCAAACATTTCGAAATAAATATTTCATGGGGCACGATTCGTAGGTGTCGATCGACGACGCGCTCAATTGCAGCGGCTCAATCCCCGGCGGGTGGTAGGCCTTCGCCCACAGAGCCACGCGCGAATAGGCGCGAATGTTTGTTTCCGCTGAATCGAACAGTTGCGGCTTGGCCGCATCCGCCGCCGGCAAGGCAACTTTCGGAGAAAGCTGCTGGGCGTCGGCCCGCTGAATCTTTGGATCCATCAGGATGTCGTCCAAAAATGGCGAAGGCTTCTTCCGCTTGTTCACCACGGTCGATAGCGTCAGTTGGCGCCGCGCCCGCGTCAGCGCCACATAAAAAAGCCGCCGTTCCTCCTGAATGCGAAAATCTCCTTGCGGCTTTTCCTCTTTCATCAGCTCCGCGGGAAATTCCAGCACCGCGTTTTGCGGGCGCGCCGGAAATTCTCCGTGGGCCAGTTGCAGCACGAACACGTGGGGAAACTCCAGCCCTTTGGCGGCGTGCACGGTCATCAATTGCACCGCATCGTCCGCCGGCTCCTCGTCCAGATTGATTTGCCCGCCCGCCTCTTCGAAATATTCGAAGTATTCGACAAAATCGCGCAGCTTCGTCTCTTCGCTCTTCTTTTCCCATTCGCGCACGAACTTGACGAAGCCTTCCAGCGCCAGGCGGTCGGAATCGGATTCCAGGAGCGTCAGTCCGATTCCCTCGATCAATTCTTCCAGAAGCTTTGATGCGCTGGCGCGTCTCGATATCCCGCGCAGCTTCTTGATGAACGAAACCAGATCGCCCGCGCGCATCGTGCTCTTCGCAAACGCCGGTTCATTTTGTTGCGATTCGAGCGCGTCCCACAGCGCGATTCCTTTGCCCTTCGCCGCCCGTTCGGCCAGCCGCGCCAGATCTTGCGGCGCAAACCCCCAGTAGGGAATTGCCAGCACGCGCGAACATGCCACGTTGTCCGCCGGCACCGCGATCAAACGCAGGTAGGCGATCAAATCGCGAATCAACGTGCTCGACAGAATCGAAAGCTTCTTGATCACGAACGGAATCCGCCGCTGCCGCAGCGCTTCCACCAGCCGGTTGCGATGAGTGTGCTTCCGGTAGAGCACCGCAAAGCTGCGCCAGGTATGCCCCGGCCCTTGCAGGCGGTCAATTTCGGAAGCCACCCAGTGCGCTTCTTCCTCAGGTGTTCCAAATTCCACGATCCGTATTTTTTCGCCTTCCGGATTGTCGGTTTTCAATTCTTTCGGCGGCAGCAGCGGTGATTTCTCGTTGTAAGAAATCACCTGTCCCGCCACCCGCAAAATTCGCGTCGTCGAGCGGTAATTCATCAGCAGGGAAATGATGGGCCGCTTCGCCGTTCGAGCCCTGGCGTCCACGCCGCAGAACTTCTCGAGGAAAATCGTAAAGCTGCCGAACGACGCGCCACGGAACCGGTAAATCGCCTGATCGTCGTCGCCCACCGCCACAATGTTGCGATGCCCGCCCGCCAGCAGCCACAGCAATTCGAGTTGCGCGATATTCGTATCCTGAAATTCATCCACCAGGATGTATTTGAATTGCTCCCGCAGTCGCTGCAGCACTTCCGGATTCTTCCGCAGCAACTCCACCGCCTGCAGTATTTGCGAGCCAAACGTCACCAGGTTCCGCTCGTGAAGCAATTTCTCGCTGACGCGATACGCGCGCGCCACTTCTTCCTGCCGCGCGATTTCTTCTTCGCGCAGAAGACGCGCATCCGCATCCAGGCTTTTTTTCTCCTTTTCATATTTCTTGCGCAGCGCCGCTACATAATGTTCGTAATCGTCCGAAGTCACCAATTCGTCCTGGCAACGCGAAAAAAATTTAACGAAGTCGGTCAAATACTGCCCCGGCTCCGCCAGCCGCTTGTAATGTTCAAGGCCAATTTCCTTCAAATGCCGCCGCAGCAAAATCCAGTGGTCGATATCATCCACGGCCAGCAAATCCGGAAACGCTTCGCGCAACACACGCTCGAAGCAGAACGAATGAAACGTGCTGATCCACACATCCTTCGCGCGTTCGCCCACGGCCTTCACCACGCGATGTTTCATTTCCCCCGCGGCCTTGTCCGTGAACGTCAGCCCCAGAATGTTTTCACCGGCCAGCTCCGGATTCGATTCCAGCAAATACTTGATCCGTTCGGTGATCACGCGAGTCTTCCCCGTCCCCGCGCCCGCCACCACCAGCAGCGGCCCCGCGCCGTGCTCGACGGCGGCCCGCTGCTCCGAGTTCAGCTCAATTTCCGGAATTGGGGTTCTCCCTGTAATGGTTTCCGTGCGTGCCCTTAACTAAACTGCAAAACTTTGACCGGTCATTCTGTGTTCCAGTGCAGTTGATCGGGACGAAGAATTCCTCCGTCAAAATTAGAAACATCTGCGGTCCATCATAGCGCTTTCGCTTCGTCTTCGCCTCAACCAATCCTAGCCCAATCGAGCCCGGCCGCAAAGCCAGCTGGGTTCGGCTGTGGCGCAGGCATGAATTCAGGCGTGCTCAGAAGTCCCGGATAATTCCAGTGTATATTGACAAAGATGCATTCCAGGAACTACATTGTTCATTGTCTGACAGTTTTGCGTTGCCCCCCTTCAAAGGAAACGTCCCCCATGCCACCACCCGGTACGTCTGGGCCCAAATCTCTCGGCGCATTTCGCAAGCCCGCTCTCGTAATGGGTCATCCAGGACACGAACTAAAAGTCTTCGGCTGGATGGCAGAGTGCAAGCCCCGCGTCTACGTCCTCACCGATGGCTCCGGCCGCACGGGTATCTCGAGGCTTCCCTCGACCGCGCGATCGCTCGCCAAATTCGCGATTGAAATGGACGAAGTGTTTGGGCTGATTTCCGACCGCGAGTTATATCGTGTGATCCTCGAACGGAACACCTCATGGTTCCTTAACGCCCTGGATCGCATCGCAGAGTCCTTTGTCGAGAACCGTATCGATCTTGTCGTGGCCGACGCACGGGAAGGATTCAATCCCGCCCATGACCTCTGCAGGGCGCTTGTGGATGCGGCTGTTCTGGCGGTGAAATGTAAGACCGGCAGGACGATTTCGAACTATGAGTTCTGTCTGACGGAATGGGAGCGCGTATCCCAGGAGCATCACGGCAGCCGGTGTGCTCATTCTTTCCTGGACGACGGTGTGTTCCGGATGAAAATGGAAGCGGCTGAAGAATACACCGAATTAAGGGATGAAGTTCGAGCCGCAATCGCGCTTCGCGGGAAAGAATACTTTCGCATCGAGTGCCTGAAAAAGATTCCCGAACCCTTCCAGGAGCGGGAATATTCCGAAAAGCCTTATTATGAGACTTGGGGAGAACGGCGAGTCGCGGAAGGAACCTACGAATCGGTCATCCGGTATGACGAACACATTTTTCCAATCCTCGATGCCATTCGCAATCGCGCCATCGGGAGCGAAGCTCGGGCCGCGGTCGCATCAGTTTCGGGCGGCCATTCGTAATTCATTGGCAAGCTGTCAAATGTTCCGGAATCTTCATTGAAGATACTCATAACAAACTACTGGCTCCACGACTACACCGGATCAGAGGTCGTTGCCAGGGATCTCGCGCTCGAGCTGAAGCGTCAGGGACATCAACCGGTACTCTTTGCCAGAAAACTGGGCCCGGTTTCACGCGAACTCACGAGCCACGGCATCGAGGTCACATCCGATCTCGCCAGCCTCTCGACTGTCCCGGACGTGATTCATGGCCAGCATCATCCAGTAATGGTCGAGGCTCTCCTTCATTTCCCCTCAGTCCCCGGTGTCTGGGTTTGCCATGACGCCACCTCCCGCTTCGATGAGCCGTTCTATTTTCCCCGGTTTCTCAGATACGTGGCCGTGGACGATCGGTGCCGGAAGCGGGTGGAAAGCTGCCCGGACATTCCGGCTTCCAGAATTGAAGTGATCTGGAACGCAGTGGATTTGAAGCGTTTTCGCCCTCGCGATCCGCTTCCATCCAAACCAGGGCGCGCCCTGATCTTCAGCAACTATGCGACTCGTCACACGCATTTGCCGGCGGTTCGCGATGCTTGTAAGCGTGCGGGATTGCATCTCGACGTAGTTGGGCATGGGGCAGGAACAGCGGTTCCAGATCCGGAATCAGTGCTTCCACGTTACGACATCGTATTCGCGAAAGCGCGCTGCGCCCTGGAAGCAATGGCGGTGGGGAATGCGGTGGTGCTCTGCGATTTCGGCGGCGCCGGTCCCATGGTAACCTCCGGGAATTTCGACCGGCTTCGCCGCATGAATTTCGGCCGGAGAGTCCTCGAGAAGCCGCTGCGCTGGGATAGCCTTAAGCCCGAGATGGACCGCTACGATCCTGCTGAGGCGGCCCTGGTAAGCCAAAGAGTCCGAAGCGAAGGAGGCTTGGCCGAGGCAACTCATCGTTGGGTCGAACTCTATGCAAGTGTGCTCGAGGAATTTCGCAAAAAAAGCCCCGATCGGGAGGGAGAACTCCGTGCGCTTGCCGGCTACCAGCGAAAGTGGGGATACGAAACCAGGGTAGATTGGGAACGAGATCAACTCTTTAAGCTCCAGGAGATACCTCTGCTCGGGAAGGGGCTTATCGGTCTCGCGCGGCGCTTCCTGCATTGGTGGATCGCAAAAAGCCCTCGCGTCTAGTTTCCAAGCTTCATCACATCAGCGAATGGATGCACCGTGCCTGCAACAAACGCGCAGCCAGGTTTGGTTGTGCCACCGCCAGCCGTTCCCATCCGGCAGAAATTGACCGTGTTCCAACACCCGCTTATACTGAAGAATCGAAGCCGTGGGGGCGCGACACGCCGTTCCTGTTCGTGATCTTAGAGGCGGCGCGCAGCCTGCAAGCGATCATAGGCATCATCCGCTCAACGAAGGAGAACCACCATGGATCAACCCGTCATTCTCAGCGCTGTCCGAACGCCGATTGGAAAATTCATGGGCGGTCTATCTTCGCTATCTGCCATTCAGCTTGGGTCAAAAGCGATTGCTGAGGCCATTCGCCGCGCCGGTATAGACGCGAAGCAAGTGGATGAAGCCATTATGGGGAACGTGGTGCAGGCGGGGCTGGGACAAAATCCTGCGCGGCAGGCGGCGCTGGGAGGCGGCTGCGATCCGCGCGTTGCGGCGATGACGATCAACAAGGTTTGCGGCTCGGGGTTGAAGTCCGTGGGGCTTGCTGCGCAAGCGGTGGCGCTAGGGGAATCCGAAATCGTGGTAGCCGGCGGAATGGAGTCCATGTCGAATTGCCCGTATCTGCTTCCCGGCGCGCGCACCGGCTACCGCCTGGGCAACGCTGAAATCATCGATTCGATGATCAACGATGG
>JBGQGW010000218.1:0-6292 GCA_041497605.1 Terriglobia bacterium
CGACCCCCGCCTCGGCCTCTTTCAACACTCCCACAATCTGCTCTTCGCTGAACCGGCTCTTCTTCATGGCGCTTCTCCTCTCGTGGTTTTATACCCGGAGAAGCTAACCTATGGCTGGACTAGTTTTCGGGGGGCAGGTCAGCAAGAGCTAGACCGAGAGATTATTTTAAGAAGGATGAGGATTACAACAAAGTATTTGGCGACGGTGTGTATGACTTGAATCTTTACTATAAATGCTCGCAGCTAATGCGAATGGCTGATGAATACCTAGATACTCTGCCGTTGGAACTGATTCATCGGCGAAATTTGCTTCCTTATGTGTGTATGCACGGCGCAAATACGACCCTACAGAACGGTTACACATCTCCAAGTGAACTATTGAAGATGGACGTAGAGACTTATAAGAAAGCATTGCCAAATTCGTTTGCGAAGGTACAAAAAATATATGATCGATTGGCGAAAAAATACGCATCTAACGGTGAGCCTGATTATGACGGATTGGCAAAAGGTCCGCGCCTGCTAAAAACTCTGTTGACCGATTTGCGCCGCCGACTCAATCCAAAGAAAAAAGCCGCACGGAAAGGCGCATAGGGCGAGGTATGATAAGCACAGATGAAACATTCAGCCGAGTTCCAGAAGTGCTCTTTTGCTCGGGAAGGTTTCACACGCCCTTACCCCGGGTACGGATACCCCTTCGCCAGAACTTTTTCCAGCTCGGCATCCAGCCCGTAAATATCTTCGTAAAACCGCGCTTCCCCTTCTTCGGTCACAATTGCCGTGCCGTAGACGATCAACACCGGGATGGGTGTCACCAGGTTTACTTGCACGTTGTCCGGCCCGTTCTTCATGGCCTCCTGCACGCGCGCCAGATCCCACCCCGGATTGTGCCGCAGTACCCAAGCCGCCACCGCCGCCGGATCTTCCAAACGCACGCATCCGTGGCTGAAATCGCGCCGGGAGCGTGAGAAAAGTTCCGTGGCCGGCGTGCCATGCATATACACATTGCCGCTGTTTGGGAAAATGATCTTTACCAGTCCAAGCGAATTCTTCGGACCCGGTTTTTCCCGCACTTCGAGTTGCCCCTTGCGAAGTTTCTCCAGCACCTCGTCGCTCACCGGACTGGACGCCACTACCTCGCCGCTATGCGTGATAATCTCGAAATTCTTCTTGTCCAGATAGCTGCGGTCCTTCTTCACGTGCGGCACAATTTCCGCTTGTTGAATGCTGGGCGGCACATTCCAGTACGGACGAAACACCACATAGCGGATCATGTTCGAAAAAACCGGCGTCTGATGCCCGTACGACTTGCCCACCACCACGTCCATGTACATGTCCACGTTTCCGTCCAGCCTATAGGCGCGCAACCGGAACTCGGGAATATTCACCACCACCGGCGCCTCCGTGAATTCCTGCGGAACCCAGCGCCAGCGTTCCATCGTCAACTGCAATTGCCGCACTCGCTGGGTGAGCGGCGTGTTCAAAGCCTTCACCGTCTGCGCCCCCAGACGCCCATCGGGGTCAATGCCGTGCCGCTTTTGGAAGTGCTTCACCGCGGGAACCAGCGCTCCATCATACTTAGCCGGCGTGTCCGAAACGGTTGCATCAGCCGGGAGGTCGCCCAACAAGCGGAGGAGCTGCGTCAGCCGTTGCAGCCCGGCATAGGGTTGGCCCGGCGCCACCGTCTTGGCCGGAACCGGCAGGGTCTCGCCGGAATCCTGCTTCGCTAACTGCAAATAGCGTTGCAGGGTAGCTTCGGCCCGGCGATATCCGGGAAAAGGAGGCTCGACTCCTTCCAACATGGGTTTTACATCAGCGGAATTTACCAGGCGCTGGCGCAAAAACTCGGGCAGATTATATTTTTTATTCTCGACGTCGATCCCGAAATGGAAATACTTTGGATTCACTTTCCCGATGTGCAGATCGGAAATATATCGCATGATGCACACGGTGAGAGCCGCATCGAAGTGTACAAAGTCCGAATCATTCGGCGAATGGTCCAGGTGCTCGATGCGTCCAGTCCAGGCCGGGCCGTCGTAATCCGCCGCGCTCAGTCCCTTCAAATCGGCCTGCTGCATCACGCCGATGATTGACATTGCTTGCGGGGTCGGTTTCCCGCCGCGAATCCATGCGAGTGTATAGCCGCCGGGGTCGTAGAACTTTTTCACATGCCCGCGGTAGTCGCTGAAGTTCGGCCACTTTAGGTCCGCAAGATTTGCCGCCTCCACAATCGCGCGCAACTCCGACTCTCCCTGCGCGCTGAGTTTCTGCCCCGACGCGGCGTCTGCTGCGGTCGTGTTGCTCTGTCCGCTCTGGGTGGACCCGGGCGATTTCACCGCTCCCGAGGACGGAAAGGAAGTTCCCTCCTTCGCTCCAGAAGCCACAAATCCCGCCACAAGAACAGACGACAATAGAGCTAACGTGAGTGTCTTCGCCCCAAAGGCAATCACGATTGGCCTCACGATTTAATTTGTCTCCGGCTCGCTCGAGCCCAATGCAAGATCGAGTGTCCTCTCCCTGAGAAGAAAGCACTCGGCGGATGCTACACCGCTCCCGATATGATGCCAAGCAGTTCTCCGATTGGAGATTTCGTTGACCTCCGCTGGCAGCGAAACCCTTGGCTCTCGATTCGCCCCGGCGGCCCCAAGGTGATCGGCCGTTCCGCGCCGTTTGTGACACAATTTTAACAATTTGTAATGCGCCTCTCATATTTCTCCGGAAGCGGCTCTTGTAGCATCCGCTGATATGATTGCAAACGGGCTGATCGTGGAACGAATTCCAGGCGTGCGCGAAGATGAACAAATCCTCCATCTTCGAGGAGCGTTGACCCTGAACAATCTCTTCGACTTTCAAACGGCAGTGCGCTCGGAAACGCACAAGATCCAAATCCTCGATTTTAGCGAAGTCTCCTATGTTGATTCCGCCGGCGTCGGCTCCCTGATCGGCGGATTTATCGCCGCCCAAAAGGCCGGCCGCCGCATGATTCTTGCCGGCCTCAATGAGCGGGTCCGCGCCCTGCTTAAGATGACCAACGTTGCGAATCTCTTCCCCACTTACGAAACGCTCAGCCAAGCCGAAGCCGCCCTCGTCTAGCCCGGCCGCTGGCACTACACCATCGCAAGCGAGCCGGGATGGGGGCCGAAAAAAGCCGATCTACATCACCGGATCGCCCGCCATCTGGCAGGAGGAGTAGAAATCCACGATTTCCAAAGGTCATTTCCCCGCACTGGCCTCCACCTGTCCTTCGGCCTGTACCTTGGTACATGTGCCTAAAACATAACTAGCCCCGTTAACATTTCCTAACTATTCGATGCTAGGATTTTTACGGGTAGAAACAAACAGGGGGTAAACGATGGACGCGTCCCGGGATGTCCGGGTGGGTCCTGCATGGGGATTTGATGTCTTGCTGACCCTGGCCACGGGGGCAGTTGTTCTGGGTTTGTCTGCCTGGCTGCGTCACCTGCCCTACACGTCGAGCTTGCACCTCTACAGCGACGTCCAAATCGCCAGCGGATTTCTAGCCATCGTATTCGCGGCCACCACCTTGGTGCGCTATCGCGTCTTGTTCGACCGTTTTTCCGTGCTCATCGCCACCGCCTTCATGCTCTTCGGCGTTCTCGCGATCAGTTCCGGGCTTCTGCTCTATTTTTCGCCTGGCTTTCTGCTGGACCAATCGCTGAAGGCGCCGATCGATTGGGCCGTCATTCGCCTGTTGCTGGCCCTGTTGCTGGTCGTCTCTCTGCGCGGTTCGGGCGATCCCGCGGAAGAGCCTCACGATTCGAAGCGCGAACTTGCTGCCCCTTTTCTTTTCGTGATCGTGGTGACGATCCTGTTCAGTTTCGTTCGATTCAGATTTCCCAGTGATTTCCCGGTTCATCCCTCGGCGCTGTTTCCGCGTCCCTCGAGTCTTGTGTCTGGATTCCTGTTTCTGTGGGCCGCGATTGGATTCCGGCGGCGCCTGCGGCATGAAAATTCGCCATTCGTGCGCGCACTCTTCACGACGGCTGGTCTGAATGTGGGCTGCCAGCTTGCAGAATCGCAGTCGCTGCGGCAATTCGATGCTCCATTCACTTTTGGGCAGATTCTCATCTTGATGAGCTTCGTCATCGCGCTCATTGGCTCGCTGCTCGACAATTCCCGTCTCTTCGATCGCTTCCATCACCTGGCCACCAGCGACTCCTTGACCGGACTCTCCAATTACCGTTCCTTCGTCGAATCCGCGGAACGCGAGATCGAACGCTCCAGCCGGACCAACCGCTCCTTCGCGATCTTGCTTCTCGATCTCGATAGGCTCAAACAGATCAACGACCGTTTCGGCCATCCTGTTGGGAGCCAGGCACTGCGGCGCCTCGCCCACCTTCTCCGCGTCTCCTGCCGCTCGATCGATACAGCGGCTCGCTACGGTGGAGACGAATTTGCCTTGGTTCTGCCGGAAACCGACGAGAGAGCCGCTCGAATGGTGGCCAACCGCCTGAGTTCCCAGCTCTCCCTGGAAAGGTCAGGACCACGACTCTCGGTCAGCATCGGCATCGCGGTATACCCCCGTGATGGTGTCACCCTCACAACTCTTCTCGCTGCCGCCGACCGCGATCTTTACGGCAACAAATTCCGCCAGCAGGAGATGCTCACGCATGCCACAGCGTGATCGTATGCTCTGCAAAGTTTCTGTTGGCGGCGTTTGGAAAACGCTTCCTCGCCCGTCATTTTTTGTCACTCGCTCGTGCTGGACTTCCAGCCTGGGAAAAGATCATGTAGATATTTCCCGGACCAGGAAGAAATTTCACTCTGGCGCGAGGTTCTCTATAGGTTTTGATACTCAAGTTTCTTTTAATCGTCTGATAACACAGCAGATAAAAGATTCCACCGAAAACTTGATTGGCACCCGAAGTGCCAAAGGATAAACACCACCATGACTGAACGAAGAATAGCTCAACGTTACGATCTTTCGCTGCCGCTCATGGTCTGCCTTGCGCAGACGCAGCCGACGGAGTTCTACTCCGCTCAGGTAAAAAACATCTCCACCAGCGGCGTCTATTTTCAGCTCGACCAGCCACTCGCACCAGGCACGCAACTTTTGATCACGCTGTCGCTGCCTGTCGAGATCACGCGCGGCTTTAAAGTTCTGGTTCGCGCGAGCGGCCGAGTGTTGCGAGTGGACGAGACCAATCAAAATGGGGCGCCGGTGTATGGCATCGCTTCGCGAATTGAACGCTACGATATTATTCGCCCCCGCGCTTCCGCCGCGGCATAGCGCATCACGAAAATTCTCTGCGAAGTTTGGGCGGGTCTCAGACCCGCCCTTCTTATTTTCGGCCGCTTTTTTCCCCACTTTCACGGCGCTTTCCCCACCACATTTTACCCATACGCGAATCCATGTTTCACCACACGCAATTCCGTTACAATCTCCGCGCAATGGGCGATTTTGCGCATGAACGTCAATTTCCCGAAATGGAACTGATTGTCCTTCGCGGCGTCATGCAACTGGCGCCGCGCGATCCGCAGTGCGTAGGCGCACTCGTGCTCCTCGCTCGCTATGCTTGGCGCGACCACGACCATCAAATTGTGTTTGAAGCCTTGCGCGATTTGGGAGGCCGCTACCCGCAGCCGCTTCAGGAATGGTTAGCCGCGGCCATCACTCGAAAAGGATTTCCCGACCTCGACCTGAATCCCTACTTCGTCCCCACGGAACTTACCGTCGAGCAACTTTTCCAGCGCATCCGCAAATTGATCGTGGAGTGCGTCTAGTATTCAGCGGTGAATCTGGCAGTGGAACAGATCTTCGACTCTTCAACTGTGTTTCTTCTGTTCTCGTTTTCGTTCCTCCACCCACTCCAGGAAGCGCCTCATGCGCGCCCGCTCTCTCCACAGCAATCGGAAGAATTGCCCCGGCCCCAGATGCGCAGCCTCCGCTCCAAAAAATGTTTCGAGCCGCCACTGCAAATAGGGACTGGCCCACGGCCGCAGCCGGTAGCCTTTCGCCGTAATCCAGTAATACCGCAACGCGCTGAACATGTACCGTCCCCCACTCGCAGAGGGACCTGAATGATAGAATAACTTTCGGATTTCGGCAGTTGTTTCGCAATGGCGCTTGGACTAAGGATTCGAAGCTGGAAATGTGATGACTGCGGAAGACCACTATTACACCGGCGTCGATTTGTTCGGCGAAGGCAAACACGACGAAGCGATCGCTGAATACCAGCAAGCGCTCGCGCTCGATCCCAAATTCTCCGATGCGATGCACGGGCTTGCGCAGGCCTATTACGCCAAAAACGATTTCGAAAACGCCATAACCGCG
>JBGQGW010000219.1:0-6275 GCA_041497605.1 Terriglobia bacterium
CGAGGATGCCGCGCTTTTCGATCTGGCCGAGCCGGTGCCGGGACCGACCACGGAAGCGCTGGCAACGGCCGCGCGGAAAGCAAAAGTGGTGGTGATCGCGCCGGTGTTCGAGCGGCGCGCCGCGGGCATTTATCACAATTCTGCTGCAATCATTGACGCGGATGGCCAAATTGCCGGCCTCTACCGCAAGATGCACATTCCAGACGATCCGGCGTATTACGAAAAATTTTATTTTACGCCCGGAGATCTCGGTTTCCCGGCGTTCGATACGCAGGTGGGCAGAATTTCAACGCTGATTTGCTGGGACCAGTGGTATCCGGAAGCAGCGCGGCTCGCGGCGCTCGAAGGCGCTTGCATTTTGTTTTATCCCACGGCGATTGGCTGGCATCCGGGCGAAAAGGAAGAGTTCGGCGCGTCCCAGCGCGACGCGTGGCGCACGGTGCAGCGCGGGCACGCCATTGCCAACGGAATCTACGTCGCGGCGGTGAACCGCGTGGGACACGAAATTTCCGCGGCGGGCGGCGCGGGAATCGAATTCTGGGGCACTTCGTTCCTTTGCGATCCTCATGGAGTGGTGATTGCCGAAGCCTCCACCGATCGCGAAGAAATTCTGCTGGGTGAAGTGGACCTCACTCATCTCGAAGACGTCCGGCGCAATTGGCCTTTCTTGCGCGACCGCCGGATCGACGCATATTCCGGAATCAATCAGCGATTTCTTCACGAGCCAACGTGGGCCAAAAAACCTTAGCGTCCAATCCAATTGCAGCAGAAACTCCCGCAGCGCGCGGATTCCGCATGCCCGCGGAGTGGGAACGCCACGAGGCCACATGGATCGGCTGGCCGCATAACGCCACCGACTGGCCGGGAAAGCTCGAGCCCATTCACTGGGTGTACGGCGAAATCGTCCGCAAAATCGCGGAAGGCGAGAAGGTTCGCATCCTGGTGAATTCGAAGAAGTATAAAGCGCGGGCGCGCAGCGTGCTGAAAAGCGTGGGCGTGGACTCTTCGCGCGTACAATTTTTCGAGTTTCCCACGAATCGCGGTTGGACGCGCGATTCCGGGCCGATATTCGTGCGGCGCGCAGAGAAGCCGCGGCAAGTGGCGATTGTGCGGTTCCGGTTCAATGCCTGGGTGCGCTATGACGATTGGAAAAAAGACGCCACCGTTCCGGAGAAAGCGGCGCGCGCTCTGAAATTGCCGATGTTTCGCGCGCAAATCGACGGGAAGGAATTTGTGCTCGAAGGCGGCGCAATCGAGGTCAACGGCGGCGGCACGCTGATGACTACCGAAGAATGCCTGCTGGATCAAAAAGTTCAAGTGCGGAATCCCGGCTTTGGCCGCAAGGAAATTGAAGAGGCCCTGCGTGCGAATCTGGGAGTGACGAACATCCTGTGGCTGGGAGATGGAATCGCGGGCGACGACACGCACGGCCACGTGGATGATCTGTGCCGGTTCGTGGGACAGGGCACCGTGGTGCTGTGCCGCGAGGAAAATTCGCGCGACCCCAATTACAAGCGGCTCGAAGAAAACCGGGAACGGCTCGAAGGGATGCGGCTCGAAAACGGCGGCAAGATCGAAGTGATCCCGGTTCCGATGCCTTCGCCGGTGGTTTTTGAAGGGCAGCGTCTGCCAGCAAGCTATGCGAATTTTTATATTTCGAATGCGGCCGTGATTGTTCCTACATTCAACGATCCGAAGGATCGCGTCGCCCTCGGCATCCTGGGCGAATTATTTCCCGGCCGGACCGTGGCGGGCATCCATGCCGTTGATCTGGTTTGGGGATTGGGAACGCTGCATTGCTTGACGCAGCAGCAGCCCGCGAAATGAATTCACGTGAACTGCGAATCCGCGGGGCGAGGGCGATGTGAAGCTGATTCGATTTGGCGAAACGGGAAAAGAGAAGCCGGGCGCGCTGCTCGAAGATGGTTCGCGCGTGGATGTTTCGGGATTCGGCGCGGACTATGACGAGGAATTCTTCGCGAGTGGAGGAATCGAAGCGTTGCGCGGCTGGCTCGATCGGAACCGGGCCAGCGCGCCTCGCGTGGATCGCGCCACCCGGCTAGGGCCTCCTGTCCGGCGGCCAAGCAAATTGGTCTGCATCGGATTTAATTACGGCGACCATGCCGCCGAAACCGGGAGCGAACTTCCCAAGGAGCCGGTAATTTTTCTGAAAGCTACCAGCGCGCTGATGGGGCCTTACGATGCGCTGGTAATGCCGCGCACCGCCACGAAAGTGGATTACGAAGTGGAATTGGCCGTCATCATCGGGAAAAGAGCTTCGTACGTGGCGAAGGAAAGCGCCCTGGAGTTCGTGGCCGGTTACACCCTGTTCAACGATTTCTCGGAGCGCAGTTTTCAATTCGAGCGCGGCGGCCAATACACAAAAGGGAAGAGCGCGGACACGTTTGCTCCCGTCGGCCCATTCCTTGCGACTCGCGATGAAATTCCCGATGCGCAGAAACTCGCGATCTGGCTGAAAGTGAACGGCGAGTTCCGGCAGAAAAGTTCGACCGCAAATATGATTTTCGATGTCCCCACGCTGGTGAGCTACGTCACGGAATTCATGACGCTGCTTCCCGGCGATATCATCGCCACTGGCACGCCGCACGGCGTTGGGTTCGGAAGGAAGCCTCCCGTTTATTTAAACCCAGGCGATGTGGTGGAGTATGGAATCGACGGGCTGGGCGAAGCGCGGCAGCGCGTCGAGCCAAGCCGGTAACCGCCGCGAGGAGGCAGGAACGGAGCGCCAAATTGGGTGGTGGGACGGTCCACTTTGGCGGGGGCGCGGGGACATTGGCAGCAAGATTCGGATGGATTGATGGCGTGGGGAGAATCTAAAATTGGAATATGAAAAAACTTGAACCGAAGTTTCGAAAGGCTCTGGATGTGGCATTTGCGAATGTGATTTCGCATTTGGAGAATTTGGACACCAGCTCGGTGGCGGCGACGGCCGACTTGCCGACGTTGAGGAAGCGGCTTGCGAGGCCGCTGACGGATGAAGGCGTGGCGCCGGAGCAGGTTGTGGCGGAACTGGCGAGAGACGTCGAGGGAGGACTGCTGGGCTCGGCGGGCGGACGATTCTTTGGATGGGTGATCGGCGGATCAGTGCCCGCGGCGCTGGCGGCAGATTTAATGACTTCGGCGTGGGAGCAGAACGCGGCGCTCTATGCGTGCTCGCCGGCGGCGGCAGTTGTGGAAGAAATTGCCGGCGGCTGGCTGAAGGAAATTCTGGGCCTGCCCGCGAGCGCGAGCTTTGCGCTGGTGACCGGATGCCAGATGGCGCACGTGACGTGCCTGGCGGCGGCTCGCCACGCAGTGCTGGCAAAGCGGGACTGGGATGTGGAACAGAAGGGGCTTGCGGGAGCGCCGCCGATTCAAATTTTTTCGAGCGATCAGCGGCATGCGACTTTCGAGCGGGCGGTGCGGCTGCTGGGCCTGGGACTTTCGAACGTGAAGTATCTTCGCGTGGATGAGCAGGGGCGGCTGCTTCCCGATGCGCTGGAAGAATCGCTGCGGGCGAGCGATCCCGGAATCGCGAAGATCGTATTGTTGCAGGCGGGCGACGTGAATATCGGAGCGTACGATTCATTCGAGAGCTTGATTCCCATCGCGAAGCGTCATGGAGCCTGGGTGCACGTGGATGGCGCGTTCGGATTGTGGGCCGCGGCGAGCCCGCGCTACCGGCATTTCGTCGAAGGAGTGGACAAGGCGGATTCCTGGGCGACGGACGGGCACAAGTGGCTCAATGTTCCGTTTGATTCAGGATACGCGTTCGTCGCGGATGCCGAGGCTCATCGCGCTGCCATGTCGTGCCGGGCGGTATATATCACTCATAACTCGGACGCGCGCGATGAGATGGATTGGAATCCGGAGTGGTCGCGGCGGTCGCGCGGATTCCCGACTTATGCGGCATTGCGACAGCTCGGCAAAGACGGAGTGAGGGACCTGGTGGAGCGTTGCTGCAAACATGCGCACAGCCTGGTGATGGGCATGGGCACTCTGCCGGGCGCGGAAGTGGTGTGGGAGCCGACGATCAATCAAGGGCTGGTGCGATTTCTGGATTCGAAGCCTGGAGCGACGGAGGCAGATCACGATCGGCGAACTGATGAAGTGATTGCGGCGATTCTGAAGACGGGCGAGGCGTTTTTTGGTGGGACGACCTGGCGGGGACGGCGGGCGATGCGGGTGAGCGTCTCCAATTGGCAGACGTCAGAAGAGGATGTGGAACGAGTGGTGGATGCGGTGGCAGGGGTGTTGGGCGTTCGTGCCGAGAAGAGAGCGTAGGGAATTCAAAGACGTAATAGCTTTATTTCCATAGGCTTAGAGTGATGCTGTAA
Organism: Terriglobia bacterium; assembly: GCA_041497605.1. Taxonomy (GTDB): domain Bacteria; phylum Acidobacteriota; class Terriglobia; order Acidiferrales; family UBA7541; genus JBGPTK01. Next base: position 4,338 of record JBGQGW010000219.1, read on the forward strand.
AACGCGGCAGGGAAGCAAACACGCCGCGCCGCAGTGACAAATTCTGCGTGTTAACTGCTTGGCGAAATCCCTCATCCTGGCTTCCGAATCAAGGCGACTCCTGCCGTATGATTTAGGTTAGCCCCCGGGAGGATTTTCGTGGCCGTCCATCATGTAGCCCAAGCAACAAAGCGCAGGAGTACCCGCCTCGACCAATCAGTTGCCCTGACCGTACACGGGTCGGATGCCTTTCGCGCGCCCTACCTCGAGAAAGTATCCACCCTGGCGGTGAACTGCCACGGCTGCCGGTACCACTCGAAATACGACGTGCTGCAGGGAAGCACCGTCTTTCTGGAAGTGAATCAACAAGACGAAAATCATACGATTGCCACTTGCCGGGCGCGAGTGAAATCGATTCTCCGGCTGATGACCAAGGAACGTCCCTTCGAGGTGGCCTTGGAGCTGGAAACGCCGGGAAACGTGTGGGGCGTCGCGCCTTCCCCCGAAGATTGGTTCCCCATCCAAGCGATTTCGGTGACAGAGCCAGAGGAGCGGGTAGAGGTGCGGCCGCTGGCGCGAGCGGAATCGCGGTCGGCGCTGGTGTCCGAGCAGGGACTCGCGAAGGTTTCCAATCGAATGGGGATCGAGGCGGCCGGGGTGCTTTCCCCGGTGCTGGCGCAACTGGTTTCCGGCCTGGGCGAACAGATTCAAATGATGGCTGCGAAATCCGCGGCGGCGGCCATTGACCAGGAAAAGGGCAGGCACCTGGCCGAATTTCGAACGCAACTGCAGATCGAGGCGTCGCGAACTCTGGATTCGGTGCTGGCGGCCACGCGGGACGAACTGCGCCACAAGATGCAGGAAGAATTGAACCAGGTGCGGGATGAGGTGACGCGCACAGCGCAAGAGCGCTGGACCAAGAAGGTGGAGAAGGACCTGGCGGTGATCGCGGAGCGCGTGGCGGCCCAGAACGCGGGTTTAAGCGAACGGGTCGAAGGCATGACTGCGATCGCTGTCGATCGGTTACAGACCAGCATCGAAGATGCCCAGATCAACGCCGCGTCTCAATTCATTGCCGGGGTGCACGAGCAGCTCGCGCCGCTGATGGAAGAGGTAGAAACCACCGTGCGGAAAGTTTCGGCCAGCGAAAAGGAACTGAAGGGAATATCGCTGGCAGCGGCTCAGCAATTGCAGGTTTTCCTGCAGCAGGCGATGCGAAAGGCCGCGGTAGAAGTGAAGGGAAAACTTTCCGGGTGCGAAAAGGAATTCGAAGGCAACTTGAACACGAAAATGGCCAAGGCGCACGAAGATCTGGAGAAGAGGAGCGGCGCAGTGGTGGACGAAAGCGTGGAAACCTTGCGCCGGCTATCTCAAAGCTGCGAGAAAGCTGTGCATAGTTATCTGCAGACGCAGGCTTCCTCCGTCGTTGATCAAATCGTCAAGAGCGTGCGGGAGAAGACGGCCGATATTTCGCAGCAACTGGCCGGCGAAATCGAAGCGCAGACCCGGCGTTATTTCGAATCGATCGGCGCAGTGCTGGCCGAGGTTCCGAAAAAGACGATGAAACACAGCGGCGATTAGATTCCGCGGAATAGACTCCGCGCCGGACCCATTCCCCAATCTGCTGTCTCCAATTTCCAATCAAAATTCAATACAGAAGGACCAGCCTTGCTCCAGGCTTCTTCGCTTAAAGCGCGCAGTCCGATGGGTAGTAATGCAGTTTGTCGGTCATCCTGAGCAAGCGTTTTTTGCGCAGCGAAGGATCTGGGGGGCGATCTGCGCGAACGGTCGCGTTCCTTGCAACGCAACAGTCGCTCGCTTGGCTCGATTCCTTTCCGGACTGCGCCACCACTCTTTTTCAACAAAAGACAAATTGGCTCTTTACGAGCCATGAAATGGGTGTAAATTGGCCTATAGGAGCAGGCCAATGATCCCTCTCCAATTACAGCCGAAAAGCCA
>JBGQGW010000220.1:0-6252 GCA_041497605.1 Terriglobia bacterium
CGGCCTCTTTCAACACTCCCACAATCTGCTCTTCGCTGAACCGGCTCTTCTTCATGGCGCTTCTCCTCTCGTGGTTTTATACCCGGAGAAGCTAACCTATGGCTGGACTAGTTTTCGGGGGGCAGGTCATCGGCCATCGCGACAACTCACTACGGGCTTTTTCATCGGATCGACAGTAATTCGCACGGCAAATTGCACAGTTTGATTGGTGCTACGCAGTACCATCTCTTGGACTGAACGATACTTCGTGCCAGTGACGGTGATGGTGTAGTCCTCATCCCACGGGCTGGACGGTTTCACCCAGATGTAGCGGGGGGCGTCCGGATTTTGCGGACCCGGCTCAATTCCCGTCTTATAATCATCGTTCGGTAGCACAGCACCGTTCTTGTTATCCTTGATGACAACCCTCACATTTTGTAGCACTTCAAATCCGGAGTGATTAACGAAGAAAGCTCGTCGCTCACAGTCGATCAGTTCATGGGTAGGAGTTAGGTACAGGAATGTGGGTGTCCATTTTTCTCTTATCCAGCTGGAGTCGAGACAAATAAACGCGAGTAGCGCTATCCCCGAAGATAAAAGCAGCGTAACGGTTTTCCGCCTTGAATTACACCAAGCCCAGAATCCTCGGGAGAAAACCAACAAGGCAATGAGATATAATACCGAGGCAACTACAACGCTGAATTCTCTTACCGCAATACCCAAACCGACAAATCCGACAGCGGTCACTAAGTACATCAAAACGAAATCCCAAAAGCTTTGGCGTTTCTCAGCCAGCCCGCTCACCCCCTTCGGTGAATAGCCGTACGTTTCTAGTGCTCTTTGCACCATTCTTCGCATTCTGCGTCTGTCCCGCGCATTGCCGCCGTTCGCCATATTCCCCACCTTTCCTACCTCGAGATGGCGAAGTATTCCTAGACTCTCCGCTTACGATCGTTTGATGATGGCACGCAGCACGAGCAAACTCAATCGGCGAAGACAATTCAAGAGTGGCATTCCACTTTGATGGTAAAGTCAGAGAAGTGACTTGCTTCGCGGCCGATTTGCGGCCCCTTTCTGGAGAGCGTCCGGATCACCTTGCACTCGGAAACAATCCACTTGGCGAGTGACGTGCATTTCCGAAACTGAGTCACTACCTGCGGAATCTCCCTCCTGCTGATCACTGGCGGCGTAAAGCCTCGTCACTCCCCTCGCGGCGCGACCCCGGCCCAACCGTTCCTGTCTATTCTGAGTCCCTTTCCTCCACCACTTACGCTCCTCGTATTTCAGTTTTCATCCACCCCCGCGCGCTGCTAGCATACGCATCGCCATGCTGCCTTCATCGCTTCCCTTGCGTGAGCTGCTCGCCTCGCTTCGCCGCGAGGAATCCGCGATGGTAAAACTCCTGGGCCGCATGGTCCGCGTCGAATCGCCCAGCTACGAAAAATCCGCGGTGGATGAATTTGGCCGCATGGTCGCCGCCGAATGGCGCAAACGCGGCGCAAAAGTCACGTTGCTTCACCGGCGCGAACGAGGCGACCTTGTTCGCGCCGAACTTTGGCTCGGCCGCGGACGCCCATCGGGACAAATCCTCGTGCTCGGCCATCTCGACACCGTCTACGACCGCGGCACTCTCGCGCGCATGCCCTTCCGCATTTCGAAAGGCCGCGCCTGGGGCCCCGGCACGTTCGACATGAAAGGCGGCCACGTCCTGGCGCTCTTCGCCGCCGCCGCGCTCCAGCGCGCAAAAATCATCCCTGGCAAGCGATTCGTTTTTCTTTGGAATTCAGACGAAGAAATCGGCAGCGCCTCTTCCCGCGGCGCCATCGAACGCGAAGCGCGCCGCAGCGACGCCGTGCTGGTTCTCGAACCCGCCTTCGGCGCTGACGGCCGCTGCAAAACGCAGCGCAAGGGCGTTGGCGAAGTCGAACTCCGCGTCACCGGCCGCGCCGCCCATGCCGGAATCAATCCGCAAGACGGAATCAATTCCGTTCACGAACTCGCGCTTCAAATCGAACGCCTGATGCGCCTGAATAATCCGCGCCGCGGAATTACCGTCAACACCACCGTCGTCGAAACCGGGAAATTCACCAATGTGATTCCCGCCGCCGCCGTCGCCCGCGCGGATGTTCGCGTCGCGCGCCTCTCCGACGTGCGCGCGCTGAACAAAAAACTGCACGCGCTCAAACCAATTCTCAAAGGCGCGCGTCTCGAAATCACCGGCGGCGTCAATCGCCCGCCGCTCGAGCGTACCGCAGCCGTCGTAAAATTATTCCGCCACGCCCAGCAGCTCGCCCGTGAAATGGGATTCCCTCTCGGCGAAGCTTCCACCGGCGGCGGCTCCGACGGAAATTTCACTGCCGCGCTCGGCATCCCCACCCTCGACGGCCTAGGCGCCGTCGGCGAAAGCGCCCACAGCCCCAACGAAAACATAATCATCCGCGCTCTCCCCCAGCGCGCCGCCCTAATCGCCGCTCTCCTAGCCACTCTGTAATTTTGGATTTTTCGAACGCCTTGAAACGCCTGATGAAAACGTGTAGGGGCCGGCTTCAGCCGCGCCCCGGTTTTGTCTCAGTCCGTGCTGCTGTTCCCGTCGCGGCTGGTCATTCCGAGGCCGCGTTTTGCCACGCGCAATGGGCGGGGCTGCGGCCGAGGAATCACGAGCAACCTGCAAATTTCACCACCGCGTTCCCCATTGCAACCCTTCGAATCCTCCGGCGAAAGCCGGCCGCGATCATTCCGCGCCTATCGCAAATACTGTCGCTTCAAATACGCAGCCGCCTGCTCTTCCACATCCGAATAATTCGTGTGCAACGCCTCGCGCAAAGCCGCCTCCGTCGAAGGCACATTGGGCAATTCAATCAGCAACTTGTCCAAATCGCTTTCGCCGCCCGCCGCCACAATGGATTCCACCGCGGCCAGCGACCACGCGTACGCAAAACTCGCGGACTGTCCCGAAAAATTCAGCCACGATCCTTCCAGCGCAGCGAGCGGCATGTATTCTTTTCTCTGATACGCGCTCACGAGTCCCGCGGCCGCGTTCCCGCTGCGCTGCCCTTCCATCCATTGCGCGGTCCCTTCTTGCAGCCACACCGGGCAACGCCCGCGCGTTTTCTGCTGGATGAAGGTGTGCGTCAGTTCGTGCTTCAGGATGCGCGAAAAATCCGGCGTCACGTTCGTCAGTCCCTTCACCGGCACCCGGATTCGGCCGTCGTTGATCGCTCCCGCCCAGCCCGGCGCGCGCGTGATGTCCGCGAAGGCCTGGTCTGTGTACAAAATCACGGAGACCGAATCCGGCGGTGAAAAGCCCAGCACGGATTCGATTGCGCGGAAATGTTCTTCGAGAGTCTGCAGCACTTCGCGCGCCAGTTCCGGCGCCGCGCCCCCGTAATATTTCAGCGTGAAATGTTGGGTCCGGCCTTCCCGGTAGTCGGTTTCCGCTTCCCGGTCGCGCTGGGCTTTCTCCAGCGCCCGCTGCACGTCCGGATCGGGCCGCAATTCCACTGCCAGCTTCCACTCGGCCACGGCCTGTTCCAGCCGGTTCGTGCTGTAATATCCCCAACCCGAAAGTTTCGCCACGTCTGCGGAACTGGGCGCCACTCTCCTGGCGTGATCCAGCGTATCCAGCGCCGCGGTGAATTCGCTCCGGCGGAGCTGCAGATCGGCAAGATTCACCAGCAGCCCCAGTTGATCGGGCGCAAAAGTCAGCGCGCGGCGGTAATGATCCACGGCCCCTTCCAGATCGCCTTTGCTCGCCAAAAACTGTGCGGCCACGTGATGCGCCGCCGAAACCTTCGCCACCGCTCTCCGATCGCCGCCGTTCGCGGCGTTTTCCAGGCTTGCCAGGTACGAAAAATCAATCGATCCGTCGCGTACCGCCGCTTTCGCAATTTCCGCGAAGCCCTCGGCAGGGTTCGCTTGCGGCGCTGCCACTGCCGGCTGCCAGCCTGAATTCACTTGAGGGATCGCCGCGTCGCGATCAATGCGCGCCACGATTGACTTGGGCAAGCTCAGCATGCCCGCGTCGGTCTCATACCGGACGTGATCGCCCTCTTCCACCACATTTACGGCCACAATCCTCCGGCCATTTTTCAGCACGATCGTGTCGGCTGGCGCGGCTTGGAGAGCTGCCCCGGCGAAAGACACTACGGCAAGGAGAAAGACTGCGAAAAGGGTAATCCTGCGCACATAAAAATTTTAACAGACCCCTCGCCCCCCGCCCGGCCGCCTTGCTCTGGCATGTCCTAAGTTGTACATTGAATCGATGCGCGGTACGGGCCATGCTCTGCTCTGGTTTTGCCTGTTCTTCGTTGTATCTGCGCCTGCGTCCGGGGCCGCAACCACCGCCAAAGAATCTCCGCGCGAACTCTACCGCGCGCTCAACGATCTCCAAGTCAACGCCGATCAGGTCTACTCCATTCGCGATCTCCACTTGCGCCGCGACGTGGTCAGCTTGACGCTGTTCGAAGGCGAGATTGCTTTCCTCGGGCCGCTCGATGGAAAGATCACCGGAGTCGTCTTCGCCGGCCGTGGCCGCATCATCGCCCTGCCCCCCGATCCCGCCGAGCGCCGTTCGATCGCGCACTTCGTCGGCGTCCCTTTGCTCGACCAGGCCGTCTCCCGCGCCTACATCCGGTTCACGGACGACACTGCCTCCGAGCTTCTCAGCCAGCTTCACGAAGCCAACGCCCAGCCGATTTCCGATCCAGGCTTCGTCGATTCCTGGAAAACAACTGTCGCCGGGCTCAATCCCGAGCATTCCTTGCGCGTCATGGCGGATTTCCTTGCAGCCGATCCGCTGCCGTATTTCTATGCGGGCCTCGTGGGTGATTCCAGCGGCGCGTTCGATGTGCTGGTGGACGACCGTCGCGACGAACAGGTTTTGATGGGCCAGCCTCGCGTAGCCAACGCCACCCGGTTCTATGATGTCTGGGCTTCGTTTCGACGTGCGTCTGCCCCCCCCCGTTCCTCGGAATTTTTCGAGCCGCTCTCCTATTTGATTGACACGTCCATCGCCGAAGATCGTTCTCTCGAAGGCAAAACAATCATGAAACTGCGAGCCCGGCGTGACGGTGAACGCATGATCTCGCTCGAGCTCTCCCGGTTTCTCGAAATCCAAAGCGCCGCCGACGCCGAAGGCCATCCGCTCGATATTTTTCAGAATGACGCGATTCGCCGCCAGGAAATCGGCCGGCGCGGCAACGACTCCGCCGTTGTTTTTCTGCCGGAGCAGTCACGCGCCGGAAAAGAATACGAACTTCATTTCACCTACCACGGCGGCGTGATTGGTGACGCAGGCAACGGCGTGTTTTTTGTCGGCGCGCGCGGCAGTTGGTATCCCCATCCGGTGGGCATGGACCATTTCGCCACGTTCGATCTGGCCTTCCGCTGGCCCCGGCGGCTCGTGCTCGTTTCCACCGGTGAGCAAATCGAGCAGCATGAAGATGGCGAATGGCGCGCTGGCCACTGGCACTCCGCAACTCCCGTTGCGCTCGCCGGATTCAACCTGGGCGAATACGCCACTTCGATGGCCGAAGCGCAAAATCCCCGCATCGATCTCTACGCCAACCGGCAGCTCGAGCTCGATCTCCTGGCGCGCCTGCAATCTCACCGGCTGCTCAGCGATTCATTCCCCAACGGCGCGCTTTCCTTCCGCCGCTCGAACCGCTTCCCCGCGGTTGCGGCCTCCGATGCGCCTCCCCCCAGTCCCGCCGCCATCCTGAAACAGCTCGGCGATAGCGTTTCGGATTCCATTCGTTTCTTCGAAAAATATAACGGGCCATTTCCGTTCTCGCGTCTCGCGGTTTCGCAGATTCCCGGTTCCTTCGGACAGGGTTGGCCGGGGCTTCTCTATCTTTCAACGCTTATTTTTCTCAGTCCGGATGCGCAGGCCCGGGCCGGTGTGGCCACCCGGCAGCGCGAGACACTTACGGAATTGGTTCCTTTCCACGAAGTGGCGCACCAGTGGTGGGGCAACCAGGTGGGCATCGCAACTTATCGCGACACGTGGATCGAGGAAGCCATGGCGAATTACCTCGCCTTGCTTTATGCCGATAGCAAACATCCTCAGGAACATTTCCTGACGCGGTCCCTCGAGCAGTACCGCGCCGCGCTCCTCGAAAAAGAACCCACCTCGAAGGAGGCCGTCGAAGACGCGGGGCCGCTCAGCCTCGGCTTTCGTCTTTCTTCCTCGAAGTCGCCGGACGCTTACGACAAGATCATCTATGGCAAAGGCACTTGGGTGATCCACATGCTTCGCATGATGCTGGCCGAAAC
>JBGQGW010000221.1:0-6209 GCA_041497605.1 Terriglobia bacterium
ACCACTGCCGGAGCCACTTCCGAGAACGGAATCGAAAACGGATAATTCCACGGCGAAATAATTGCCACCACACCTTGCGGCTCGTGCAGCAACCAGCCGGTCTTGGCCTTGAGCGCCAAATTGTGATGAGGAACCCGCTCGGGCCGCAGCCACTTCGGCGCACGGCGTGCGAAAAACTCTGCCGTATCGAGCGCCAGCAACAATTCCGCAAACACGGCTTCCACGCGCGGCTTTCCCGATTCGCGCGTGATCACGCTGACGATCTCCTCGCGCCGCTCGAAAATCCGGTCGCGTACCCGCCGCAGCAGCGCGCAGCGCTCGCGAACCGGCCGCGCCGCCCATTCGATCTGCGCCTTGCGCGCTCGCGCAAAATATTCCGCGATCTCTTCCGTCCGCGCCGCCACAAATTGCGCGATCACCTCTTGCGTGGCTGGATTGATGGAATCGATCCGCCCCTCGGCATCCGACGGCGCGCTTCTCAAGGATTGTGATGGAATGGCCATAACTGTCGCGAATCGTCCTTCTCTTACTCTGAACGAAACATCGCCTTCGATCGCCCGCCCAGCGACGCTGTGGGATCGGGATACTCGAGGCCGACAAGATAAAGCCCATGGGGCGGCACAGTCGGCCCCGACTTCGTGCGGTCCTTCACATCGAACATTTTAACCACGTCGTTCGCGGAGAATCTTCCGCGACCCACTTCCAGCAGCGTTCCTACCATATTTCTGACCATGTATCGCAGAAATGAGCGCCCGCGGACCTCGTACAGCATTTCTTCCGTCCCCGGCATCCGCAAAATTTCCGACCGGTAGATTTCCTTCACCATGTTGCGGTCGCGGTCATCCTCTTCCGATCCCGACGATGCCGCGAACGAACTGAAATCATGCTCTCCTTCGAACTCCTTTGCCGCCTCGCCCATGGCTTCTTCGTTTAGCGGGTAGGGATAGTGCAGCACGTATTTCCAATCGAATGGCGGCACCACGCGACCTCGAAAAATCCGGTAGCGATACGTTTTCCCCAGCGCGTGCCACCGCGCGTGGAAATCCCGCCCCACTTCCTCCGCTTGCACCACGCGAACCGACGGGGGCAGCAGCGCATTCAGCGCGCGCTGAAATTCTTGCGCGCCCAGCGATGAGTTGGTCTTGAAGCTGGCCACCTGGCCCAGCGCGTGCACTCCCGCGTCGGTGCGGCTCGCGCCATGAATCACGATTCTTTCTTCCGTGATTTTCCGCGCCGCGTCGGTTAATGCCCCTTGAATCGTGGGTATTCCCGGCTGCACCTGCCAGCCGTGGAATTCCGAGCCATCATATGCCAGAGTGATCTTGATGTTCCGCATGCGTCCCGCGATTATCGCACGCTGCGGCGGATTTGCGGGATGGGCCAGGGACAGTGCTTCAAGTTGCGGAATTCAAAGAAAGGGATTACCGCAGAGGCGCAGAGCGCGGCGAGTACCACTACCGGGTCAAACCGTAGGTAAAGCATCGATGATATTGCTTTTTCATTGGGCTCGCGATCCGCGGAGCATCATGATCAGGGATACGAGAGCCACTCCGAAGCACATCCCCGAAGCAATCAGTTGCAGAACATCCACGGAGCGATACGCTTCAAACCGAGTGCTCCGCATTAAAGTCCCCAGTCCAATCGATCCAATCAGAAGCGGCACGAAAATCGCTGCTACAAACTTGTTTCGCTGCGGCATTTTGCGCTCCTGGGAGACCGGTTGGCTCCCGTTTGCTTCTTGGCCGAGACCATATTCCAGCTTCTCCCGCCTGTCAAACGATCCGAGGTCCAGCTACGGGAAAATTTCATTCAATGGTTGATTCTAAAGATGCCGCCCTGAAGGGCAGCGCTACACAAAATGATGCTAGGCAGCAGGTAAGCAGGCATTGGGAGGTTGCGCGGGATCCCTCTCCCGCAGGGGCGGGATCGGGATGACCGTCATCGTTCAGCTACGGAAAAATTTCATTCAACGAGCGAATCACCCGCTCTGCCCTAGCGCCTCCCAAATCGCCATTGGCTCGCGCGCACAGCACCGTATCCATTCCCGCGGCCCGCGCCGCTTCCAGTTCCTCCCAAACATCCGAGATGAACAGCACTTCATGTGCAGGCGCCGCGAGTTCCTCCGCAATTCTACGGTAGCTCTCCGTCTCTTGTTTACCGCCCACCATGCTGTCGAAGTACGCCCTCAAGAAACCGGTAAGGTCCCCCGCCGTCGAATTCGCGAACAATAATTTCTGTTCCAGCACGCTCCCCGAGGAATAAATACAATTGGACCGGTCTTGCCGCGACCATCGTTCCAGCGCCGGCCGCACGTCCGGATAAACTTCGCCTCGCAGACGGCCATCGACGTAAGCCTCGACCAGAATCCTCCCTTGCAGCGCTTTCAAAGCCGGGTTTCGGCTGCCCCGATCCATCAGCCAGCCCATGTAATTGATCGTGGAATTGATCGGCATGTCGCGAACCCAGGCAGACAGATTTCGATCTCCATGAACCTCCGTCAAATATTGCTTGCGCAGGGCTTCGATATCGGCATCAATCGTCGGATCTTCTTCATGCCGCAGCAGGAAATCCCGCAAGTTTTCCCGGATGAACGGATACACCACTTGCCGAACGTATTCCGGAGGCGTGGTGGTCCCTTCGATGTCCAGAAGGATCACCCGTGGGTTATCGTTAATTCCAGTGTGTGCCATCGATTCGAACGCGCTACCTCGCTCCAGATGCGCCGGATGCCAGTTGCGAACTCAGCTCCTAGCCCACTCCGGTGAGCATAACAATCAGACGAGAAAGTAAGCTTCCGAGTTGCAACTTGCTTACCTCTACGCTCAATTTTCGGATTTCGAACTAGCCCTTCGTTGCCCCGACAGCTTGCGGAAATATTCCTATATTTCCGCAAGCTCTAGGGCATGGCTCGCACGAACCGGCTGCCCGGCTTCACTGCCGCGCTGCCCTTCCTGCACAGCGGACAATCTTCCGGCTCATAGCTCTCCACATTCAATTCCAGCAGCGTTTCCGCCCGCACCGGCAATTCCAGCCGGCCGCCGCTGCGATCAATCAAAGCCCCCGCGGCGACCACCAAGCCTCCGTCCTGCTCCACCACGCCAATCGTCTCGCGCGTGGAGCCGCCCGTCGTCCACACGTCTTCCACCACCAGCACTCTCTCGCCCGGCTCGATCCAGAAGCTGCGCCGCAAATTCATTCGCCCGGAAGCGTCGCGCTCGGCGAAGACGCCACGCACTCCCAGCGCCCGGGCCACTTCGTGGCCCACCAGAATCCCGCCGATGGCGGGCGACGCCACACACTGTACTTTCAGATCGTGAAATTCCGCCGCCAACGCGCGCCCCAGGCTTTCCGCATGTTGCGGGTACTGCAGCACCAAGGCGCATTGAACGTACGTGCCACTGTGCCGCCCGCTCGAAAGCTCAAAATGTCCCTGGCGCACCGCGCCCACTGCCTCGAAGATTCGCTGGATTTCTTCGCGCCGCATGACTCTCTCCGGGCCGCCACCCATCCGGCGGACATTGTCCGGCGCTAGCCTATCGAGCGACCCCTTCATTGTCAATGAGTTGAGAGGATGCTAGACTCACCAACTTGCCTGTCCGAATATGAACCGTTTTTGTCCGGTTTCGAACACTCAGGAAACGAGAATGGTTCATTTGCCGTCTAATTTCAGTTCGATACGCATGGCGGCTGGCTTGCAACTGAGAATCAGTTGAAACAATTTCGCGCTCCCGCGCGTTTCAATGATTTAGTGGGCACTCGACATTTAAAAAACTGCTCGATTCTTCAGTGAGAGGAAGAATGACTATGACAGAAAGGTTTTTCCGTTCGGCCCTGGTATTGTTCTTGGTGTTTTCGCTTGTCCCGGGGGTTCCGGCCTTTGCGCAGGACCAGTCCCAGAGTCAGACCCCAAGCCCGAGCCCATCGCCCACTCAGAGCTCCGCGCCGAGTCCGGCAGTCGATCCCAATCGCGATCTGCGCCTTCACGTGGGCCGCGAGTTCACCTATGGCAAGAGCGCATTTCCAAATATCATCGCGCCGTACACGCCGATGCACATCGATCACCCGGGGTTGACCAATTCTCCGCGCATCGACCAGCTCGTTCACGACGGCAAGCTCATGCTCAGCCTGGATGACGCGATCTCCCTCGCCCTCGAAAACAATCTCGACATCGCAGTGCAACGGTATGTCGCGTGGGTCGGTGAAGTGGATCTGCTGCGCACCAGGGGAGGCGGACGCGCCCTCGGCCTTCCCGGTATCGGCTCGCCGGGCGGACTCGGCAATGTCCCCCAGCTCAACTTTGATCCGTTCATTTCCGCCACCTATAACTGGTCTCGTGCCCACTTTCCGGTGAATAACCCCATCACCTCCGGAACCGGCACCCAACTCGGCCTGGCCAGCTTGACCAGCTACAATGAAATCGCGAACGTGCAATATTCACAGGGCTTCCACACCGGAACTTCCCTGGTGGCCTCGCTGGACACCACGCGGAGTTCTTCGACCTCCACCTTTCAATTTTTCAATCCGGCCGTCCAGTCCACCCTCAATTTTCAAATCCAGCAGCAGCTTCTAAGCGGCTTCGGAATCATTCCCAATACGCGATTCATCCTGGAAGCGAAGAATGACCGGAAGATCGCGGACGCCACATTTGCCCAGCAAGTGATCACCACGATTCAGCAGGTCACCACGGACTATTGGGAGCTGGTCTTCGCCCGCGAAAATGTGGGCGTGCAGCAGGCGGCGTTGTCCACATCGCAGAAATTGTATGGGGACAACAAGAAACAGGTGGAGATTGGCACCCTGGCCCCACTCGAAATCATCCGCGCCGAGTCGGAAGTGGCCACCGACCGCCAAAACTTGATCATTGCCCAGACCAATCAGATGCAGCAGCAGACTGTGCTGCTCAACGCCATCACCAAAAACCCCATGGCAAATGGGTTGCAGGATGTCGAGGTTGTCCCCACCGACGCCGTCACCAAACTGCCTTCCATCGAAACGCTCCCTCTCCCGGAAGCCGTGGGCTTTGCGTGGAAACAGCGGCCGGAGGTGCAGCAGGCCGAGCTAAGTTTGAAAAACGATGACATTGAAGTGAAAACAACCAAGAACGGGCTGCTTCCCCAACTGACCATATTCGGCCAGTACAGCGGCACGGGCTTGGCTGGCCGTAATCTCGCCTCCCCAGGTCCCCCTCCGGTGTTTGTCAGTAGCGGCCTACCGGACGCCTTGAGCACGGCGTTCGGTACCGACTTCCCCACTTACGCCGCTGGAATCACGCTCAATCTGCCCGTTCGCAATCGCATCGCCCAGGCCGATGCTGCACGAGCCCAGCTTACCCAGCGCCAGGATGAGACCCGGCTACAATCGATCAAGAACAGCATTTTGGTCGACGTGAGGAACGCTCAGATCGCTCTGCAACAGGATCAGGCACAAGTGGAAGCTGCGGGCAAGGCGCGTGAGCTTGCGCAAGAAACCCTCGACGCCGAACAAAAGAAATATCAACTCGGTGCTTCGACTACCTTCCTGGTCATTCAGGCTCAACGCGACCTGACCTCGGCCAAGGGCAATGAAATTCGCGCCCTCGCCAACTTGCAGGAAGCCCGCGTGGCTTATGACAAGGCGCTAGGCCATCTCCTCGACGTCAACCGCATCACGATTGCCGACGTTCAACGCGGTAAATCGATTCAACCGCCGCTCATCCCTGGCACTCCCAGCCTGGATCTGATCGGGGCCCCGGCTGGTAAGTAAATTTCGGTCTACGAACGGACACAGGGCCCGGTGAGCATTCACCGGGCCTTTTCTTTTTGTCTCGAATGGGAAGATTGCTCGGGATTCTTCGCCCGGAAGGCAGGCTCAGAATGACTGCACTAAGCACTCCCGTAATCCTTGTTCCCCTACGCTGCATGGCTTAGACTAGAAATTCGTCCTGCTTCCAGGCCTTCGGGAGACACTACGATGACCGAAAAAGTTAAGCCAGGCTCGCCACGAGTTCCTGCCGCGCAAGCACCAGCGAACGGCCGCAAGCCCTCCGCCGCCGAGCGCGAATGGGAAGAAAAAACGCTCGCTCCCGCCTTGGCGAAATCTCCCGAACGCGCCCCCGAATTCACCACCGTCTCGAGCTATCCGATCAACCGCCTCTACACACCCGCAGACCTTGCCGATTGGAACGCCGACCGCGATCTCGGGCTTCCCGGCCAGCCGCCATACACTCGCGG
>JBGQGW010000222.1:0-6192 GCA_041497605.1 Terriglobia bacterium
CCCAGCAAATGGAACAAGCTGGGAGAAGCAACCACGCCATACAAGTGGGCAGGATCGCCCGATCCTGTCAGCGTGAAATCACTATCATGCCACGCCGCCATTCCTTCGAAAGCATGGCTCTGCGATCTCCAGTCGATGAAGTCCGGATAGGATGCGCTGCCGCGAGAACTCCCGCGCTGCACGTTGGTGCCCCACAGCGTGACCAGCCGGTCGGGTGAGGCAAAGGGGAGCGGCCGCAAAATCACGGCATCGATCACGCTAAAAATGGCGGTATTCGCGCCAATGCCCAGCGTCAAGGCCAGCACCGCGACTATCGTGAAACCCGGATTCTTCGCCATCATGCGAAGGCCGTAGCGCAAATCCTGCCAGAGCGTTTCCATCAATCCCCTCTAATTCCTTAGCAAGCAGCGGCCATATTTTTGATTCTACGTTGTGACCGTCATGGTGCTTCCGTCTTTCGTCATCACGCAAGGCCCATGCGTCATTCGTAGTGCAGCGCAATCATCGGGTCCACCTTCGTCGCGCGCCGCGCCGGGATGTAGCACGCCGCCATTGCGACCATCGCCAGCACCAGCGATGCGCCAAAGTAAGTGAGCGGATCGGTGCCGCCCACGCCGACCAGCAGGCCGCTAACCAGTCGCGACATTCCGGCGGCTCCGAGTAAGCCGAGCGCGACTCCCACCGCAATGATCGTCAGCCCTTGCCGGAATATCATCCGCAGGATCTGACCCGGTTGCGCGCCCAAGGCCATCCGAATGCCGATCTCTTGCGTGCGCTGGCTCGCCGCGTATGAAACCACTCCGTAGACGCCGACCACCGCCAGGATGAGCCCCAGGAAACCCAACGCAGCAGCAACACCGGCGCCCATTTCAAATAGGAACAAACCGTTGAAGCCGGAAAGCGCCTGCCTCATGGTTCGCACATGAAGGACCGGCATCGCCGGTGCGATCGACTGGACGAGTTCGGTAACTTCGCGCGACATTGTTTCCGGAGGCCCCACAGTGAGTACCTGCAAGGTTTGGCTCGACGCAAAACTTTGCGAGGGATTCTGGGTCAGTGGTGCGTAGAACATCGCATCGCCCAGATCCAAAGTGTTTGCCATTCGAATATTTTTCGCCACGCCCACAACCTCGACGGCATGAGCAGGATTGCTTTTCCTCAAGAATTTTTGGCCGATCGCATTCTGGCCAGGCCAATAAAGTTTCGCCATCGCTTCGCTGATGATGGCCACGTGCAGCGAATCCTGGGTGTCTTGCTCGTTGAAGTCACGTCCGGCCAGAAGCGCGATCCCCATCGTCTTGAAGTATCCGGGAGACACCGCGTTGTAGTTTGGTTCCGGCGGCTTCTGCCCTCCGGGATTCCGGAAACCGGGCACTTCGACGGAATCACCGAGAAGGATATCTCCCATCGGCAAGACGAGAGCGAGGCTGGCGGATTCAACGCCCGGGGCAGTGCGAGTGCGATCAAGGAGTTCTTTGTAGAAAGCGCCAGCTTGCGTTTTCGTATAACCGATTTCGCTTGGGTTGAGAGTGAGATTGAGCACGTGGTCAGCGACGAAGCCCAGGTCCCGGTGCTGCGCGCTCCGCAGGCTGCGGGTGAACAGGCCGGCGACGATCAGCAACATGAGCGAGCCGCCCACCTGCACCGCAACCATGGTGTTGCGAAAGCGATGCCGCGCACCCGTGGCTGTGCGCCCGCCTTCATGCAACACCGCGCTCAAATTGTTGCGCGAGGCGCGCAGCGCGGGAACAATTCCCACCAAAATCCCGGCCACGAGCGCTGCCGCCGCGGCATAGGCAAATACCCTCCAATCAAAATGGAAGTCCATCACGATGGGAAAATCTGTTTGCAGCGGGATCGAGCTGAGCGCGCGGCTCCCACCCAATCCCAAAAGGATTCCTCCCGCGCATCCGAAGAAAGCCAGCAGCAAGCTTTCCACAAGCAACTGCCGCATCAGCCGGCCGCGGGCGGCGCCGAGCGCGGCTCGGATGGTCATCTCCTGCCTGCGCGCTCCCGCGCGAACCAGCAGAAGGTTAGCGACGTTTACGCAGGAGAGCACCAGCGGGAATGCCGCGAGGATTAAGAACAAGACAGTGATGGCGGTAATTGGCGTGGCCGATGGATTGGCCGCCGGTCCGGGCGGACGCAATTGGAAAGCGTGAATCACGGTGCCTTCGTTTGTCTTCGGATACTGCTTGGCGAGCCGCTCGGAGATCACACGCAAGGAGGCCTGCGCGCGAGCCACAGTCACGCCTTCGCGAAGTCGCGCGAGGATGATGAGTCTGGGATTCTCACGGTTGGTCAGGAAATCCGGCGTGGCATCCGTGGCGTACGACGCGATCCCGGAAGGCAGATAGCCTTGTGTATCGAAGAACGTCGCAATCCCGAGAAACCTTTCCGGAGCGACACCAACGATCGTGACCGGATGGCCATTCAAGGCAACACTCTTGCCGATGACTCCTGGGTCGCTACCAAAGCGCCGCTTCCAATAGGAATAGCTCAGAACGATGACGGGATCAGCGCCGGTTACTTTTCCTTCCGAGGGGAGAATGAATCGCCCGAGATAGGGCTGAACACCCAGCATCGTAAAAAAGTCGCCGGGTACGTAAGCGGATTGTATCGGCTCGGTTTTTCCATTCGTGGTGAGCCCGTCCTGACCGATCTGGTAGCCCGCCACAGTGGAGAACATATCCATGGTTTGGCTGCGGATGTCCTCGAACTCCGGATAGGAATATCCGTTCGACCAGCCGCGTTGCCGCTGGGAGGCGAAAGAAACAATCTGCTCTGGATTTTTTAGCGGTAATGGACGCAGGAAGAGCCCGTCCACCATGCTGAAGATTGCAGCATTCACTCCGATGCCCAGGGCAAGTGTTAAAACGGCAGCCGTAGTGAAACCAAGATTCTTGCGCAGCATGCGGAGGCCGAAACGAAAGTCGCCCCAGGTGGTCTCAAGAATTGTTCCCCAATTGCCTGGCCGCACTTCTTCGCCGAATTCCTGCCGCACAGGTTTCTTCGAGAATAGTCCGCGGAACCAGTCCGCGAGATTTTGAATCACCGGCATCAAAGCCTCCATTTCACGAATTATTCATATCGCAACGCAAGCAGGGGATCGACGCGCATCGCGCGCCGCGCGGGGATGTAGCATGCCGCGAGCGCGACCGCGGAAAGCAAAATCGCAACGCTTGCAAACGTAAACGGATCAAACGGGCTCACGCCAAACAACAAGGCCGTCATCAATTTCACCAGCGCGAACGCCGACGCGAGACCGAACGCAATTCCACAAATCACCAGACGCGAACCGAGCCAAATGACCAGTTTCAGCACATTTTCCGGCTGGGCGCCGAGCGCCATGCGAATGCCGATCTCGTGGGTGCGCTGGCTCACCGCGTAGGCCATCACCCCGTAAATTCCCAGGGCGGCGAGCAAAAGTACTAGTACCGCAAACCCTGCCAGCAGCGATCCGGTCAACCGGCGCTGGCCCAGGGAGCGATCGACCAGCGATTCGAGGGTGCGGATTTTCCACATCGGCTGGTCGGGATCGACGGACCACACCGCCTGCTGCACGGATTTTGTCAGGGCCAGCGGATCGCCCTGCGTCTTCACGGCGAGCGTGGCAAAAATGAAAGGCTGCTGGGCAAACGGAACGTAAACTTGCGACTGGTCGGGATCCTCGAGGCTGAATTGCCTTACGTCACCAACCACGCCCACAATCCGGGCGGTTATTTTTTGCTGCGGAATCCGGATTTGTTTTTCGAGTGGATCGCCATCCGGCCAGAATCTTCGCGCCATCGTTTCGTTGATCACAGCGACGGTTGGCTGGTCCGCCGTATCCTGCTCCGTGAAAAACCGGCCACGCAGCAGCGGGATGCCAAGGGTGCGAAGAAGATTCGAATCGGAGAGGTTCGCTTGCGTCGCCGGCTCGTGGCCGGGGGCAGGCGCGGGCCGATCGAGCAATTCGAGCGGCGTAATGTTGCCGTTGCCGCTGAACGGCAGGGCCAGGATCACCGAAGCGGATTTCACTCCCGGCAAGGCGCTGACGCGCTGAACCACTTCCCGGTGAAAATTCCACGGCTGGTAATCCTTCGAGTATTTGTTGCGCGGCAGCCGGTATTCCATCGTCAGCAAATTGCTGTCATCGAAGCCGGGAGAAACATGAAGCACGCGTTGCAAACTGCGCAGCAGCAAGCCGGAGCCGGTGAGCAGCAGCAGCGCCATGGCTATTTGCATCACCACCAGCACGCGCCTCATCCAGCCGCCGTGCGCGGCAGTTACGGAGCCGCTGCTTTGTTTCAACGATTCACTCAAATTGATTTTGGAAAGCCCCAGCGCCGGACCCAGCCCGAACAGCAATCCTGTCAGCACCGAAATGAGCAGCGTGAATGCCAACGCTGTTCCATTCACATGAAGGCCACGCGCAAGGTCGGGATCGAGTCGAGTCGAGAGCGCGGCCACTCCCCAATAGGACCAGAGCACGCCGGCAACTCCGCCGGTGATCCACAGCAGAGTGGTCTCCGTCAGCAACTGCCGGATGATGCGCGCTCTTCCTGCGCCGAGCGTTGCGCGCAACGCCATTTCGCGGCTTCGCCCGGTGGCGCGCGCGAGCAGCAGATTGGCAACATTTGCGCACGCGATCAAAAGTACCAGGCCGACCATGGCCCAGAGCAACAGGATTTGCGGGCGCACATTTTCCACGGCAACACCATGGAAAGGCACCAGGGAAATGGTGCGGCCTTCATTGGTCGCCGGGTACTGAGTCGCGAGCCGGCCCGAGATCGTGTTCATCTCTGATTGAGCTTGCTTGAGGCTGACGCCGCTTTTGATCCGTCCGATTGCGGCGAACGAGATTCTGTCCCGTTGCTGGCTGAAATTCGGATAGTACGGATAAGGAATCAAAACTTGCGGGTCGCTGAGTGGGAAGTGAAAATTCTGCGGCGTGATTCCGATTACCGTAAATGGTTCGCCATTCAGCGCAAGCGATTTGCCCAGCAGATTCGGATCGCCTCCGAGCATTCCCTGCCACATGCCGTAGCTGATGATCGCGACGTGATCGCCGGGATGATCTTCGCCCTCGCGGAAATTGCGCCCAGTGGCGGGCTCAACGCCCAGCATGGGAAGAAAATTCGCGGAAACAAACGCGCCCACCACGCGCTTGGGTTCTCCCTGCCCGGTCAGATTGACGCTCTGCGGAACCCACGCCGCAATCGCATCGAAGTTTTTGCTTTGCTGCCGCCAGTCCTGGAAATCCGGATACGAAACCCAGTTTCGCGCGGCATGTGTGTCTTTCGTAAAAAGAACGATCAATTGTTCCGATTGTTTGAAGGGAAGAGGGCGAAGCAGGACGCTATCCACCACGCTAAAAATCGCGGTGTTGGCGCCGATGCCGAGCGCCAGCGTGAGGACGGCCACCGCGGTGAACCCGGGATTTCTCGCGAGCATGCGAAGGCCATAGCGTAAATCCTGCCACAGCGTTTCCCACATGCTCGCCTCCGTCTCCGCTGGATCCATCCGGTGAGGCAGCCAGGGGCTTCGCGATTTTCAACCCGTGGCCAGGCACACCCCTGCGTAAGATTTCAATTCAGGAAAATAAAAGTGTGAAGGCTGGCCGCCACTGCTGCAGCGGAAAGCCTTCTGCCGACCCTTACACAACTTCGGTGCGGGCTCCCAGTGTTTCCTCGACGATGCGGCCGTCGAAGAGGTGGATGGAACGGTCGGCGATGCTGGCGTAGCGCGGATCGTGAGTCACCATGCAGATGGTCGCGCCTTCGCTGTGCAGTTGCCGCAGAAGATCGATTACCGCTTCGCTATTCTTCGAGTCCAAGTTGCCGGTCGGCTCGTCCGCCAGCAGGATCGAAGGCTGGCCCACCAGTGCGCGAGCCACGGCCACGCGCTGCTGCTGACCGCCCGAAAGCTGCGACGGGTAATGCTTCATCCGGTGCGCCATGCCCACGCGCTCGAGCACCTCCTGCACGCGCTTCTTGCGCTCGGCTCCCGGCATGCTGCGATAGGTGAGCGGCAATTCAACGTTTTCGAAGACGGTGAGGTCGCCGATCAAGTTGAACGCCTGGAAGATGAAGCCGATTTCACGGTTGCGAATCCGCGTGCGGTCCGCCAGCGAAAGCTTCGCCACCGGGTGAGTATTGATCCAGTAATTGCCGTCGGTCGGCGAATCGAGCAGGCCGAGAATCGAAAGCA
>JBGQGW010000223.1:0-6139 GCA_041497605.1 Terriglobia bacterium
ATTTGCGGCAAGGCTATAATCTAAGGAGAGGGCAAAAAGAGTTGGCCGTGCAGATCCTGGATCTTCGGCAAGTGCAAGCTCGATCGCTCGAGCCTCTTTTCGCGGAGGAGGCCAAGCATTGGATGGACGAGCTGCACTGGGACTATCGTCCTTCGATTGAGCTGATTCGTAAGTTCATCGAATCGCGATCGCTGGCCGGTTATGCAGCAGTGGAAAATCGCGAGCCGATCGGCTACGGCTTCTACGTGCTGGAAGATCATAAGGGACTGATTGGCGGCCTGTACGTCTCGCCCCGTTTTCAGCAGCCGCAAATCACCCAGCGCTTGCTCGGCGAAATGCTTTCGGCCCTGCGCGCCACTCCCCGCATCGAACGCGTGGAAGCGCAATTGATGCCGTTTGGTGAAATGCTCGACCCGGTTCTGACAGCGCAGCAATTTCGCCTTCACACGCGGCAGTTCATGCTGCTTTCTCTCGATCAGGTGAAGCTCAGTGGAACTCCGCTCTCGGCGGGCCTGCGAATGGAACCCTGGAACGACCGCGCTTTCGAGCCGTGCGCTCGGCTGATCCAGCTCGCTTATGCCGATCATGTGGATGGCGAGATCAACGACCAATACCGCAGCGAAGCCGGAGCGATGCGGTTTCTGCGCAACATCGTGGTGCTGCCGGGCTGCGGGCAGTTTCAATCGTTTGCCTCATTTGTGATTCGAGCGGTGACGAGTGATCAGCCGATCGGAATGCTGCTCACCTCGGCAGTGGCCAGCGGCGTGGGGCATACCACGCAGATTTGCGTGATGCCCGGCTACCAGGGCCACGGGATCGGGCGGTACTTGATGGAAGCATCCATCCAAGCGCTGCGGGGGCGGCGATACCGCTTGCTTTCACTTACGGTGACGGCCGCGAATGCGTCGGCCGTGCGCCTTTACGAACACCTGGGATTCTGCACGGTGAAGACGTTTGCTGCCGGGGTGTGGCACGCCTGAAATATGAGAAGTGCATTGACTTCAGGGGCTAAAGCCCGCTTCCCTGTATTGCCTTTATGTCAGGGCTGAAGCCCTGACCCCCTAGCGGAATTCGATTCCGTACTGGGGTTTGGCACGCCGTTACTTTGTCTCGGGATCCCTCACTCCGTTCGGGATGACTGCAAGCGCGGACCTGTAGGGCTGAAGCCTTAAACCCCCTTAAGAGAAATGCAACGAACTTAGGGGACGCAACCTGGACAGGGGCGCGGCTGAAACCGGCCCCTACATGGGATTGACATTGGCGTTCAGTAGGAGAGGAAGTTCTTCGGCAGGGCGCCGGGAGCTACAAACAAATTTCTATTTGCGGATGCGTTCCTTCAACAGGCTCTTTAGCTCGGCCATGAATTCCTTCACGTCCTTGAAATCAAGATACACGGAAGCGAAACGGACGTAGGCGACTTTGTCGAGCTTCTTCAGGCGCGCCATTAGATGTTCGCCGATTTCGGCGGTGGTGCGTTCGCGCTCCGTGGCTTCATTTACGAAGTGTTCCGCCTCATCGACAAGACTTTCGAGTTTCGGCGTGGGCACCGGCCGCTTCTCGCAAGCGCGCAATAATCCCTGCAGGATTTTGTGGCGGTCGAATTTTTCGCGGCGGCCGTCTTTCTTGATGACCATGTAGGGGATTTCATCGATGCGCTCGTAAGTGGTAAAGCGCTTGCCGCATTTCAAGCACTCGCGACGGCGGCGAATCAAATCGCCCGTGCGTCCTTCGCGCGAGTCCACTACCTTATCGTCGAGATGCGTGCAGAATGGACACTTCACCTCGGCGTCTCTCCCCGATTCTTCGGCGTCTCTGTACCGTGATCTGTTCCTGCCGACGGCACGTGCGAGCCTCGCTGTTCCGCTTCTTCTTCCGCGCGAGCCAGCTTCCGCAGTTCGCCCATGGACCAACCCTCGTGTACGAACAGCGGCAACCCTACGATGCACGATGCCGCGAATGATACCAGCCAAAGAGTAATGGCCGCGGCTGCCGCCGGTTCCTTTTCTACTCCAAACACGACGGTGAAAACAAGAAAACTGGCGACCTGTGTTCCACCACCGACGCCCGGCAACAGAAGAGCGGAACCTGCCAGAGTGAACGCCAGCAGAAGCATTGCACCGCCAAAATCGATGCGGTCGAATCTGCCGCCGAAGCTGTGCGCCACCCACCAGTAGACCCAGACGATCACCCACCAGTGGATGGCGGTGTACGCCAGAGCGGCCAGCAAATCGCCCCAGGTGCGAATTGCCTGCAACCCGTCGCTGAAGCCGGTGAAGAGACCGGCAACTTTTGCATGCCAGCCGGGGCGGCTGTGCCAGGCTTCAAGTTTCTTCGCCAAAAATCCGCCGCCATGAAATCGAAAATATACGAGGAAGGCGGTGACCCCCAGCAAACCTACGAGCAACAGCAGCCCCGTGGCGCGGGCAGCTACCAGGAGCGGATCATCCTTGCCGCCTGGGAATTCCCTGCTGGCATAGACGAGCAATGCCAGGCCCGCCAACACCGCAGCCGCCGCGGCGTCCATCACGCGTTCGAGAACCCAGATTCCAAACGTGGATGCGACCGGCACACGATCTTTCCGGGCAATCAGCAGCGGACGAACCGGCTCGCCTACTCGCCCCAGCACAAACAAAGCGGCGAATCCCATTACTGTGGCGGGAAACACATGGGAGAACCGGGTGGGCCCCAGCGACCGGGAAAATCGCATCCAGCGCAGCGAACGAATGGCATAGGCGGTATATGTACCCACAATTCCGAGCAGCAATAAGCTGAATCGAGCCTGCCGCACCGAAGCGGCCAGCAGCGACCAACGAAAGCCTTCCAGCGTAATGGCTCCGCGGAAGCGATAGACCAGCGCACCGAGAACCACTAGCCCCAGCACGAGCAGGAGAACTTTTCGGAACGAACGAAGCATTGGAGGCGAACAGTAACAGCAAGTGTCGCGGAGTGTCAATTTGGCGGGGTGGGGTAGGTTGCTGTTGGGGGTGTTGGGATTTGCAATCCCCAATGCTTTGGTGGACCCAGAGCATAGATTGAACGAGGAAGAAAATCGCTCCTACTCAAGCATTTGGGATTTGCTCGGGATTCCTCGCCCGCCTTGGGCGGGCTCGGAATGACCGCAAATGCGATTTTTCCACAACCTGTAGAGCCGTCACATGGAGTGGCTGTGCACTGGGGCTGTGCTACTGCTTGTGTTTCAAGGACTAAGGCAGCTAAGATGCCCGCCGTACCGTGGAACTTTTCGGCCCTCATTTGCGTTCCATACTGTGAGGCCGAGAGCAGATGCCCTTAGCGAGGATGGCAAAATTTGGAGCCCGACGCCCAACTGGTTCAGCTTTGCCTTCGGGGCGAAGGGCCGGCTTGGGAAGAGCTGGTGAGGCGGCACGCGCGGCGGGTCTACGGCCTGTGCTACCGATTCACCGGGAATGGCACCGAAGCGCAGGATTTGAGCCAGGAAGTTTTTCTGCGCGTATACCGGACGCTGGGCAGCTACCGCTCTTCGTACGGCGGGTTCGCCACCTGGCTCACCAGCGTGACCCGCAATCTGCTGGTGGACCATTACCGGCGGACACGGCGCGATCGGATTACCGATTCGCTGGACGACGCGATGCCGCAACTCGAGGAAAAACCGGCAGCGGCGAGGCCGCCGGATCGCATGGCGCTGGCCAACGAATTGAGCGGACAAGTGCAACATGCGCTCAGCCAGCTTTCGCCCGAACTCCGCGAAGCGGTGATCTTGCGGGACCTGCAGGGATTGGACTACAAGGAAATTCAGCAAGTGCTGAGTGTGCCGGAGGGCACGGTGAAATCGCGAATTAATCGCGGACGCATCGAGCTGGCGCGTATGCTGGAGCAGATGGGGCTTCGCCCCCAGTAGCTGGTACGGGAGTAAAAGGCAATGAAATGGAATTGCGCACAAATCGAAGAACGGCTGAGTGATTACGTCGACGGCTTGCTGAGCGAGGAAGAACGGCGCGAATTCTCGGCGCACGTTTCCGGCTGTGCGAATTGTGCGCCGCTTGTCTCGACGGTCAGCACGCTGGTCACGCGGATGCACGCGCTGGAACCGGTGGAAGCGCCGCTCAAATTGATTCCGAATATTTTGGATCAGACGCTCGGCCCGCGAGGGACCGCGGCTCACCAGGGTTGGCGCGGCTGGTTCGCGTGGCTCGAGCCAGTGATGCAACCGCGGTTCGCGATGGGCGTGGCCAGTTTGGTGGTCACCATTTTCATTCTGATTCAAGCGACGGGCATTCACCCGAATAAGCTGAGCTCCGCCGATATGAACCCGGCCAACCTTTACCGCACCGCGAACCGGCACGCGCACCTGGTCTACGCGCGCGGAGCAAAATTTGTGAATGACTTGCGCGTGGTTTACGAGATTCAGTCGCGCTTGCGTCCGGAAGCGCAGCCGAATCAAGCGCCGGAACCGGCGACTCCGCCGCCTTCCGATCCGCAGCAGAAATCGGAAGGGCCGCATCCGGGCCGCACCGCGAATACTTCCCTGGTCGAGGTGGCCTTCCTATTCACTCCCGTTTCGAGGAGCTTTCGATGAAATGCGCAGTCCATCCTGAAATTGATGCCACGGGTTATTGCCGCAATTGCGGCAAGGCGATGTGCCCGCAGTGCACGCGCGAGGTGCGAGGCGCTTTGTACTGCGAGGGATGCCTGGCCGCGATGGTCACGCGCCCGCAGCCCGTTCCCGGCGGACCGAATCCTGGCGCGGCGCTGCTCCTTGGCTTCATTCCCGGGCTCGGCGCCGTGTACAACGGCGAGTATGTAAAGGCGCTCATTCATCTGGTCATCTGGGGCGGACTGTTCGCGATGGGATTGAACGAAAGCGCCGGAGATGCCACGCCGATTATCTGGGTGTTCTTCGGACTTTTCCCGCTGTACATGGCGGTCGATTCTTATCGCACGGCAAAATTGCGCCGGGCCGGTGTTACCGCGGCGCCCTCGGATATGTTTACGGAAATCACGCCGGGAACGGCTGGAGCGGTCTGCACTTCGAACCGTCCCACGGGAGCGATTGTTCTGATCGGCCTGGGCGTTCTGTTCCTGCTGATGAACTTCGGCGTGCTGGAAGGCGAATGGTTCCGTCGCGGCTGGCCGCTGATCCTGATTGGCCTGGGTGGCTGGCTGATTTGGAAACGGACGCAAGGGAAATAGCGAGGAGATAAAGATGGCGAACGGTCAAAGATGCAGGTGTTCCCGCTGCCAAATGCGCGGACTGATGGGACCAGTGGTGTTGATCACACTGGGTGTGCTTTTCCTGATCCAGCAGTACAGCCGAATTTCTTTCGGGCAGCTTTGGCCGATTCTCTTGATCGCGATCGGTCTGGTGAAGATTATCGAAGCGACGGCCTCGACCGAGGGCCACATCGGCGGCTCTACGCCGGGACCGAACCCGCCACTAGGATGAAGAACCTCACCAACTGAGGACACGATGGCTAACGGCACAATGCGAAGGCGTTCGATCTTTGGTGGTCTGCTGCTGATCCTGATCGGCGTCCTGTTTCTTCTGCGCAGCTACATGCCCTTTCTGGGCATCGGGCACCTGATCTCGCACTATTGGCCCGTGCTGTTGATCATCTGGGGCCTGGCGAAACTCTACGATCATTTTGCGGCGCAGCGCACCGGGCAATTGCCGGCTGCCGGAATCTCCGGTGGCGAAGCCGGCCTGCTCATTCTGTTGTTCCTGATTGTAGGAGCGTTTGTGGCGGTGGACTGGGTCCACAAGCGAAACCCGAATATCGAAATCGGTGATTGGGGCATCCTCGACCGCTCCGCGACGGCCACCGAGGAATTGCCCGCTCAGACTGTGAAGCCGGGATCGACGATTGTGATCACCGTTCCGCGCGGCACCATCAACGTGCATTCCGTGGATACAGACCAGATCCGCGTGATGGTGAGCAAGACTGCCACTGCCTCGAGCGACAGCGAAGCGCTGCGCCTGGCGCAGCAGGTGCATATGACCATCAGCCCCGTTCCCGGCGGCTACGAAGTTCGGCCGCAACCGGGCGGGGAAGATTCCGGGAACGCGAAGATGGACCTGGAAGTGCAAGCGCCCAAGCAGGCGAACATTACCGCCAAGTCGGATCGTGGTGATGTGCATGTGGCCGATATGGGCGGCACAATC
>JBGQGW010000224.1:0-6131 GCA_041497605.1 Terriglobia bacterium
ATGGTTTTGTCAGACGCCGCTTTCTAAATTTTTGACGGGGTGAGCATTTCTGCGTCGCCTCAAGCGAAGAGCATTCCTTGCGCCCCGAACGATCCCCGTGGAACAAGGGACAAAATTTCCAGAGGCCTCGGAGGTGACGCGAACGTTCCGATCACCTATCGCCGCTTCCACCAAATAATAATTCCGGCCAGAATCACGAATCCCGGCAAAAGCACCAGGCTGAACCAGAATAGACCGCGCGTTTCTCCTTCGGTCAGGTTCACCCGCCGGTTCGTCGGACTTTTCGGCCGAATGGAGATCAGATTCTCGTCCGCCGAAAGCCAATTGATCGCATTGTAGAAGAGATCGCCGTTGCGCTGCATGCTGATCACTTGATTCGACGCGAAATCGGAATCGCCAATCACCACCAACCGCGTGTCCCTATCGCCCTCCTTGCGTTCCACGGCCACGCCAATCGAAAGCGGCCCTTGCATATCTACTTTCGGGTCCAGCTTCCCGCCGCGTTTTTTCAAGTCTTCCAGATTTTTCACCGCGAAGCTGAACGAGGAAGTTTTCAGCAATTCAACGGGGAATAATTTTGTGTTGCCCTTGTCAGCGATCGTAACCGTGCGCGCCAGCGGGAAAAAGCTCATCGTGCGCCCGAAATTTTGCGTGATCGGATGGGGGCCATACTCCGAGACCAACGGCACTGCCGGACCTGTGCCGAACATTCGACCCACGCCGCTCGCATCAATCACGGTGTTATCACCCAGGCTGATATTCCAGGCTTTCACCACATCCGCCAGGCCAGGATTCGTATCCGGATCGATCAGCAATAGGGCCTTCCCACCATTCTCGAGATATTTCCCAATCATCTCTGCTTCCTGCGGGAACAGCGCTTTGGCCGGCCCGGCATCCACCAGCACTGTGCAATCGGACGGCACTCCGTTTTCACTCACCAGATTGACCGTCTTGGTTATGTAATTTTCCCTTTTCAGTTCATCGGCGACGCTCTTGTAACCGATTTGCCCCGGATCCGTCAGTGCCTTCTCGCCGTGCCCCTCGATGAAGCAGACCGTATTCACCTTGTCGCTGGTCGCCTTCAAAATGGCGCTGGTGAAATCTTCCTCGCTTGTCCCCTCCAGCCGTTCCTTCCGGTTTCCGCTCGCCACAATCACCTGGCCGGCGCGCGCGACACCGTATTCCTTCGCAATCTCGGGATGCTCTTGCGGATCGACATTTTGATAGTTGATATGGCGGTTCACACTCACATATTCGGCCACGCGATCGGCGATATCCTGATCTTTCTGCTTATCGAAGCGGATGATCTTCACGTCTTGCTTCACGCCCTTCACGATATTTCGCGTCTGGTCCGAAAGCGTGAACAGTTTTTCCGTCGTCAGATCGAAGCGTTTGTGGTGCCTCTCGCCGAGAAAATTGACCAGGGCAAGAATGGCGAGCACGGCCAGCGTAATCACCGCGGCGTTGGTGCCCAGCTTCGAGGATCGCCTGGTGAAGAATCCCACGATCAGGCGGAAATTGAAGATGATCGCGGCAAGAACCAGCACACCCCCCGCGATCAACAGAATTTCGCTGAAGAGCTGGAGCATCCCTTGAATGGAGTAGCGAAGCAAGCCGGACACCAGCATGGCCGCGCCGAGATAGCCGGCCGTCCGGAACAATTCATTCCGATCGAATTTCATCTGTCTAGAACTCCCTTTCTTCTCCTTATCTCCAGTGTTCCCTTCGGGGCTCAAGCGTGCCTCCAACGCATCGCGTCTATGGAGCGCATGGTCAGGAACAATCCCAGAACGATCAGGCTGCCATAGAAAATCAGCGCCGTCGTATCAATCACTCCGTGAGTAAAATCGTCGTAATGGCGAAGCACGGACAAGTATCCGAGAATCGCGCCAAACGTTTCTCCCGCTCCCTGTGCGGCGGCATCGATCACCCACAGAATCAAGAAAACTCCCCAGGTCAAAACTGCCGAGATCAACTGGTTCTCCGTAAGCGATGAAATAAATGCGCCAATCGCAAGAAGGCTGCCTCCCAGCAGGAACACTCCCAAATATCCGCCCCAGAGCAATCGCCACGGCGCTGCCGGGTCGCTATGCAGATACATGTAGGACAGGTAGATCAGAGTTGGCAGGAGCATCAGGAGGAACAGTGTGAGCATCGCCAAAAATTTCCCGATAACGATTTCCGCATCGGTGATGGGAGAAGTCATCAGCAGCTCCATCGTGCCGCGTTTCCGCTCCTCGGAATAAATGCCCATCGTCAGCATGGGCGTCAGGAACAGAAGCAGCGAACCCATCACCGAGAAAAAGTTCCGGAGCACCAGGCTGGGCACATCCATGGGCATCACCGCGCCCCCGTATTGCATGCTCTGCATGCTTTGCTGAAACGCCCGCTGGACTATCGCGGAGAAAATCAAATTGAAAAAAATCGCGCAGAGAATGAGGAACACGCCGATGACGATGTAGGCCACGGGCGAAACGAAGTAATGCCCCATTTCCTTGCGATAGATGGCGTAAAGATTTCGCATCCAGTTCTCCTCAGTTGTTCGCGCCGGGTTTCGGCTCAGCTTCTTCGGTGGTGAGCTGCAGGAAAATATCTTCCAGGCTCACACTCACGCCGCGTAGCTCGAAGAGTTCGTAGCCCTGCCCCACCACTTTCGCCGCAAGCTGGCTCCGTACATCCTGCCCTTCTGCGGCCTCGATCGTAGCCGCCACCCGCCCGGCTGAACCATGCGCTTCCACACTCACGCGCCGCACGCCGGGCACTTGCGAGAGCAAATCGCTCAGCGCTTTCTCGGGCGCCTTCACTTCCATGTGGACGCGTTCGCCGCCCTTCAACTGCATCGTCAAATTTTCCGGCGTATCCACGGCGACGATTTTCCCGCGATTGATGATGACCACGCGATCGCAGGTCATGCTCACTTCCGGCAAAATATGCGTCGACAGGATAATCGTATGGCTGCCCGCCAGCCCCTTGATCAGTTTTCGCACTTCAATAATTTGTTTTGGATCGAGCCCCACCGTCGGCTCGTCAAGAATGATCACATCGGGATCGTGGACCAGAGCTTGCGCCAGGCCGACTCGCTGCTTGTATCCGCGGGAAAGCCGCTTCACCAGCTCGTGGCGCTTGTCGGTGATATTGGTCATCTCCAGCGCCGCATCAATCCGCCGCGTGCGCTCCGAAGACAGCACGTTCTTGATGCGGGCCACGAAATCCAGATAGTTCGCCACAGTCATATCCTGATAGAGCGGCGGGTTCTCCGGCAGGTAACCGATCCGGCGGCGAACTTCCATCGAGTCTTCGAACACGTCGAAACCGGCGATCTTGGCGGTCCCGCCGGTGGCCGGCAAATAGCCGGTCAAAATTCTCATGGTGGTCGTCTTGCCGGCGCCGTTCGGACCGAGGAAGCCTAGCATTTCTCCTTTATTCACGGTGAATGAAATATGGTCCACCGCGGTCACCGGCCCGTACGACTTCGTCAGATCCTGAACTTCGATCAAAGAAAACCTCCTCGATTCAATCGGGAGCCGTTCCGGCACTCACAGTAACAGAAGAATGGCAAAGTGCATTTATACTATAAAGACGCCACGCAATGAAAAGGCCCCGCGCTGTTTTTCTTTGGCCCCTCGGAATTCACTGCCGCTGAATATCACAAAGACTCCTTTTTGGGGCAGAGGGTTGCCTGCCACAGCGGGAATCGCGATATAGATTGACTTGCCCGCCCCTCCTGCATAAGGTTCGATTTCTTCTGAGGGAGCGTGGGCTGGGGCATGAAGACCAAACTGCTCTTCGCATTTCTGGCGATGGTTGGCGTTGCAGCCGCGCTCTCCTTCGCGACTCATGCCGGACTGCTGAACCTTTCCCCGTCTCTTCTGGCCTCCACGCGATGGATCGCGATCGCTATTCTGGCCGCTTATGCCACCGTGCGGCGCTCCCTGACCGCTTGGATTCTGGTTGGCATGATCGCCGGCGCCGAAATCGGATACGACTGGCCTGCGACTGCCGTAAAGCTACAAGTCCTCGGCAGCATTTTTCTTCGCCTGATCAAAGCGATCATTGCGCCGCTTCTGTTCGGCACCCTCGTAGTCGGAATCGCCGGCCACGCCGATTTGAAGAAAGTCGGGCGCATGGGAATCAAAGCTCTCATCTATTTCGAAATTGTTTCCACGCTGGCCCTGTTGATCGGTTTCGCCGCGATCAACATCAGCAAAGCCGGCGCCGGCGTGCAACTTCCGCCGGCCGTCAATGCTCCACCGCTGAATGCCGCTCCGCATACCGCGAGCGAACTGATCCTGAATATCTTTCCCGAGAACATTGCGAAGTCCGTGGCCGAAGGGCAACTCCTTCAAGTCGTCGTTTTCAGCATTCTGTTCGGCATGGCGCTCGCGCTCGTCAAAGAAGAAAAGCGCCGGCCGCTCGTCGCCTTGGCTGAAAGCCTCGCGGAGACGATGTTCAAGTTCACGAACATAGTGATGTTTCTTGCTCCGATTGGCGTCTGCGGCGCAATCGCCTACACCGTCGGCCACGTGGGACTGGGGGTCTTGTTACCTCTGCTCAAACTCCTGGCTACGATGTACGCAGCGCTGATTGTCTTTTTGCTGTTCGTTCTTTTGCCGATTGCGTTGATTGTCCGAGTGCCGCTGGCTGCTTTCTTGCGCGCGATCGCCGAGCCCGTCACAATCGCATTCGCCACCAGCACCTCCGAGGCCGCCTTGCCGCGCGCCATGGAGACGATGGAAGCCCTCGGAGTTCCCCGACCCACCGTGGCGTTCGTCCTGCCCACCGGCTACAGTTTCAACCTGGATGGCTCAAGCCTTTATCAATCGCTCGCGTTAATTTTCGTGGCGCAGGCTGCTGGAATTCATCTGACGATCGGCCAGCAAGTTGTTATGCTGCTTACACTTCTGGTAAGCAGCAAAGGCACCGCGGGCGTGGCGCGGGCTTCACTCGTGATCGTGCTGGGGGCTGCGGCATCGTTTCATTTGCCGATGGAGCCGATTTTTTTACTGTTCGGGATTGATCAATTGATGGATATGGCGCGCACTGCCGTGAACGTGGCGGGCAACTGCCTGGCGACTGTGGTGATTGCGCGATGGGAAGGCGAATTCAATCCCGCGCAATCCACAAAAGGGCAAATTGAAGCCGTCTGAAACTTTGTTCGGGTATTTAAAGAAGAAATTTTTCGCAGTGAACTGGAGGTCCGGAACTATCGGAGAAATGCCCAAAAGCCCTAGAAATCACCATACGCAATTCCGTCCAGCCGCCACGCGATCCCATAAATGCCCACACGCAAGTGCGTACCATCACCCCCGGTGAGCGGGGCAAACGATTATTGCCCAGTTGTTCGATATCCGGCAGAATGGCTGTCGAGCCATGGGTCCTAACCAGCCACTGACCGATGACATGCCGAACCAGCGGGCTGCCATGGCAGTGGTCCACGCCGGGTTCGTCGTCACCGGAATCATCACAACGTTGCTTGGACCGCTCCTGCCCATTTTGATCGCTCGCTGGTCGATGAGCGATTCTCGCGCCGGGCTGTTTTTCACTCTTCAGTTCTTCGGCTCGATCTTGGGAACCGCTTCCCTCAGTTTCCTGATTGCCCTTCGCGGCTACCGGCTGGCGTTTTTCCTCGGCTATTTTTGCATGGCCTTGGGAATTTCGACGCTGACAATGAGAAGCGAAGCAACGGGCCTGATGGCGACGGCCGTTTACGGTTTTGGCCTTGGACTGATCCTTTGCATCACCAATTTGTGGGTGGCGGAGATTGCTGCGTCACGGCGCGCCGCCGCGCTGAGCGTCGTCAATTTTGCCTGGGGCATCGGCGCGATTTCTTGCCCCGTGCTGGTGATGTTTGCGCAGCGGGAGCATCAGATTTCCATGTTTCTAATCGTGGTGGCAGCCGTTTCGGCAATCATCGCCGTGACCCTGGGCGCCATGGACATTGAACCACGTCTGGGCAAAATTGCCCTCGCACCGGCGGCCCATGCCCAGCCGGTGATGGGCAAACAACTCGCTCTCACTTTCGGTGCGCTCTTTTTCTTCTACGTCGGTTCGGAAAGTTCAGTGGGAGGATGGACCGCCGCCCTCGCCAAGCGCCTGGGAAACACTCCCGGCAACCTGTGGGCGCTTGCGCC
>JBGQGW010000225.1:0-6125 GCA_041497605.1 Terriglobia bacterium
ATTGTGTATGGGCCGGATCAAAAGTTGTATGTATGCGATCCAGGGCACGGAACGATCTGGCGCGTTGACCCGACTTCTGTATCGACTGCATTGACGCACATCATTGTTTTTCAGTCGATTGGCACGGGACTACAAAAGCCCCAATGCGGGCGCTTCAGCTCCACCGGCGATTTTTACGTGACCGATGAAACCGCGGGCGCGGGGATTTATAAGTTCACCGCCGCGAGCCTTGCGGGTACTTTGCCAACTACACCTGTGAACGTGTTGGGAAGCACGCAACTGGGAGCCACGTTTGGCGGCGATGCTGATTTGACCCAGGCGAACACTGGGGATTTGCTGGCAGTGGACTCGACGGACGGCAAATTGTTTCTCTCACCCGCACCTGCTTATGCCTTGGCCTCCGCAATTGTCACCGGCCTCGACCATGCCACCGGAATCGCAAGGAGCAGCACCGGCGACATCTTTATCGCTCAGAAAGGCGCGGCGAATAAGATTTCGCGTTACAGTTCGACGGGAGCGCTGATTGGCCCCTGCGGTACTTTCACGGGCGGCAACCAGCCGTTTTTCCTGAAGTTCACCGCTGACGATACTCTCTATGTCACGACCTCCAAATTTGATTCGGATGATCACATCGATCCCTACAACACCGGCAAGATCTGGAAAGTGAATATAGGCTCATGCGCCAGCGCTCCTGTGTTGTTTGCTACGATGCCTCGTCCCCCAGGTGAGCCGCACGACGAACCGCTCGCGGCTACCGGAATCGCATTGACGCCGACGAGCACGGCACCCCTCGGACCCAAAACAGGGACTTCAGAGAATTTCAATTTTGGCTTCACCTCTTTCCAGATTAGTGCCAGCCCCTCCTGCACAACGTCAGCGGTAAGTGCGATTCAGACGCCTCCATCCGTTCTGCAGGCACTGATTCCAGGGCTAGGTTTGCCGAGTGGAACGAGTTTGATTCCCTACCTCGGCGAAGCGGGCTTCAACACCTTGTACAACGTGAATTCTGCCTGCACGAATGCCAGCGCGCTGGTCGGAGCGTTCACGACCAGCTTCTCCAATCCGCGCATCATCAGGTGTCATCCGGACATCACCGGGACGTGCGAGGTGGAAACTACTAGCGGCGTGTATCCGCTAGGCGGGCCGATTCCGGGAGATGGCTCTGTGGGCGGCAAAGTGCCGAACTTCTCTCAATTCTTCCTGGTGAACGCGGGAGTGTTGACCACGGCTGTCGGTGGAAATTCGCCGGGTACTTTCTGCGGCTTCAATTTCCCGCTGAACACTACCCAGGATCCAGTACAGGCGAGATTGTTCGATGACGACGATCTGATCGTAGTTTCGTTCCGGCTGGCGAAGGCCGGCGGCAATTGTACGTGGGGTCCGTTTGTGGACAACGCGCAGGTGCTGGTATCGCTTGCGCAGATTGCTCCTACATTTATTCCGATCACCGATCCAAACATTGTCGTGACACCCACCATCAATGGCGCCGGGATCCTGCACACGTATTTCGGGCTCATCAAGGTGCATGGACTGCCGCTGGGCACTTACGGCTTGTCGCTGGTGTTCACGACCAACAACTCTCCGGTGGTTACGACGCTCTTCAAGGTCGTGCCCCCAGGAACCCCCGGCTCGTTCTAGAGCGCGTGTTCTCGCCGGCGGACGGCGAGGAGATGTTGGGAAACTGCTTCCGGGAGCCGGGTCTTAAAAGACCCGGCTCTTTTTTTGATCATTACTTTGCAGGTGGGCCGGCGGGATTTTCCGCGATCGGTTTCAGGTCGGCACGCTTCAAGAGCGCGTCGCTCTTCGATTCCTGGTGCATTTCTTCCAGCAGCTTTGAAGCGTCCTGGAAGCGGCGCGCCGCTTCCGCCTGATTGCCAGAAGCGCGGAGCGTCATTCCCAAAAGATAATCGCTCTTGGCGAGAAGCGCCTTCAATCCCAGGTTTTCACTCTTGCGAGCCGCCGACTCCAGTTCCTGCCGCGCCGCCGGATAGTTCTTCGAAAGCAGCAAGGCTTCTCCCAGGTAAACCGAACTCTCCGCCGAGGCATATTTGAACCGCGCGGCGTCGGCATCCTGAATCAGCTTTTTCAGCGACGTGATGACCTCAGCGATGCGCCCTTCCCTTACCGCCAGGCGGGCCAGCGCCAACTGGGAGATCAGAATACGACTGCGGTCCGAACTGCGCTGCGCAACCTGCAAGGCTTGCTCGTAGATCGGGCGGGCGGCCTTGAAATCGCCCGCATAGAAATAACTGTCTCCCTGGCTGTCCAGAAGTTTCGTCAGGACGGGATCGGCCTTGAGGTCGCGAGCCAGCTTCACCGCTTCGTCGAGATTCTTCCGTCCTTCATCGCTGTTGCCGACCTGGCTCTGGGCGGCGCCGTATCCGCCTTGGATTTCCGCCATCCATGCCGAATGATCTTGAAGTTGCTGGAAGGCCTTGAGGGCGTCCTGAGCGGAGCCGAGTGCGGCGCCGAAGCGGCCTTGATAGGCGAAGAGTGTGCCCATATTGGAGGAGATGACGGCGGCGAGGCGCGAATCGCCGACGTTGCGGGCCAGTTCGAGCGCGCGGAGATAGTATCCAAGGGCCTGGTCATACTGGCCGAGCTTGGCGCTGGTCTCGGCAAGGTTTTGTTGAGTTTCGGCGATGGGTCCGGGAATCTTTGCTTTTTCACGGAGCTGGAGCGCCTGCTGGTAGTAGGTGAGGGCGTCGTCGTACTGGCCTTTGTCGCTGTAGATCGCTCCAATATTATTGAGACATTGGGCCTGGTTATCTTCGTTGCCGGTTTCCTGCTGAATCTGCAGGGACTGTTTTGTGGTCTTCAAAGCGTCATCGTAATGGCCCAGATTGTGCTGGAGCCAGCCGAGACCCATCAGCGTAATGCCCTGGCCCACCTTGTCGCCGATCTCACCCTGGACCTTGAGCGCTTCCTGATAGTCCTTCTGGGCCGCGTCCAGTTTTCCCTGAGACTCCTCGGTGAACGCGATTTCAGACAAGCTGGCGGCCACGCCGCGTTTGTCGCCGATCTGGCGTTTGATCGCAAGTGACTGCTGGTAATTCTGGAGGGCGTCGTCCGGCCGGTTCAGGAGCCGGTAGGCCACGCCGAGAGCCTGAAGAACGGTGGCTTTGCCCATCTGGTTATTCAGCTCGATGGAGAGACTGAGGGCGCGATTCAGGGAATCGAGCGAGCCCTGGGCATTGCCGCGTTTGATTTCCACGCGGCCGGTGGCGAGCTGAGCGTCCACATACTTTGGGTCGATGGCG
The DNA here is from genome assembly GCA_041497605.1 of Terriglobia bacterium. GTDB lineage: Bacteria > Acidobacteriota > Terriglobia > Acidiferrales > UBA7541 > JBGPTK01. The sequence continues at coordinate 3,261 of JBGQGW010000225.1, forward strand.
AGCACCTTGGCGTAGTAATCGTGAGCCTTATCGAACGTGCCCTTATCTTCATAGAGTTTCGCGAGATTGAAATTCACCTGGGGATCATTGGGGGAAAGCTGGAGCAAGTTTTCGTAGGCTTCGATGGCTTTGTCGTAGTTATTTTGCAACTGGGCGTTGCTGGCGACAATCTGAAATCGCTCCTGGGGCGGGAGGCTGCTGCTCAAGTCAACCGCTTTGGCCGAGTTTTTTTCGGCGTCTTTGTCGTAGCCCAGCTTGGAGTAGGTCTGCGCCATTTCCGAGAAGGCCAGGGCGAAATTGGGGTCCGCTTCCGTGGCGGACTGGAGTTTCTTCAGAGCATCGAGATAATTCCCCTGACGATTGAGCTCGAGTCCTTCGGAGTAATTTCGAACGGCATCCACGTTCTTCGAGGAGATTTCAAACGATTTCGGGCGAGCCGCCGTGAAGACGCCGGAAGTTTCCGAGAGATTTTTCTGGATGGCCTGGGCGAGATTGTCGACGATTCCCGTCAGATCTTTTTGACCCGGAGCTTCCGCCTTGATCGAGTAACTCCGCTGATGGGACATGTCCTGCAGGGTGGCCTCGACTTGAATCCGGTCGCCGAGCTTCACAAATTGGCCGGAGACCATGGTATGCGCGTTGGTGAATTGAGAAATCCGGCTGATCATGGCCGGGTCAATGTCGGAATTCGGGGTGATTCGCAGATCGCGCAGAACGTCGTGGAGGCGATTGGGAGAAACCATTGCGAAATCGGGCGATTGGCGGAGATCGGAGCGCAGCATCTCCGCCAGGCCCGGCCCGAGCCAATCGAGCGAAGGATCTCCCGAGGCATTGTGGAACGGCAGGATCGCCAGTGAAATCGCGGCGCCCGGCGCGCCCTTCCCGCCGCCAGGGAAGATCTTGCCTCGGAAGACCACGCCGATGGAAATCAGCAACAGCGCAGCCACGCCGGCGGCGATCAGTTTCCAATAACGCTGCAACCCTCCCGCGGCGGGCGCAATCTCCGTAGCTGTGGAACTGGACGCGGAGGCCGGAACCGCTGCAGCCAGAGGGGCAGAGCGGTTACGTGATCCCGTGTGGGCATCCTGGCCCAGGTCTTCGAGAATTTCTTCGGCGTGCGAATAGCGAGCGTCCAGATCGATCTCCAGACACTTCATCACAACGTCGCTGATCTGCTGCGGGATTGTGGAATCCAGTTCGATGGGCGGACGCGCGCGCTCCTGGGTGCGCTTCAGGAGAGTGGCCAGGGCGGTATCGGCTTGATGCGGAGTTTTGCCGGTGAGCAGTTCGTAGAAAATGATGCCGAGCGTAAAAAGGTCCGAACGAGCGTCCACCTGCTGGCCCCTGGCCTGTTCGGGCGACATATATTCGGGGGTGCCGATCAGCGCGCCGGTCTGAGTCATGCCGGGCATTTCCGCGGAGCGCGCGATGCCGAAATCCATCACTGTCACGCGGCCGTTCACGTCGAGCATGATGTTCTGCGGCTTCAGGTCGCGATGCACCACTCCCTCCGCGTGAGCGGCATCGAGCGCGCGGCAGACCTGCGCGATAATTTTCACCGCGTCCGCGGGCGGAAGCTTTCCTTTCTCCTTGAGCAATGACTTCAAGTCGCGGCCTTCGATGAAGTCCATGGTGATGAACTTCACACCGTCCGCTTCCCCGAGGTCGAAAAGCCGGATGACGTTTTTGTGCGTCACCTGGCGCGCCAGGATCAACTCCTGCTTGAAGCGGGCCAGAATTTCGGGGCGGCTGGCGAGATCGGGGCGAATCACCTTGAGCGCGATCAGGCGATCCACTGCGTTGTCCCGAACTTTGTACACCGCGCCCATCCCGCCTTCGCCGAGCAGTTGAAGCACTTCATAACGGTTGCCGATGACGTTGCCAGCCTCGAAAGTAACAAATGGGGAGCGATAGACTCCGGTCGAAGCAGCCGTTGTTCCAACGGACCAACCGCTGGCCGCTCCGGAGGTCCTCGTGCTGCTCAGCGTCACATCGTTCGAGGAATCATTAGTGGGAGCGGCGGGAGTTATGCCGGTTCTCTCGTCAGCGGAGGCGCGAGCGGTCGCGCCTGCGGTGACCGAGAGAGGCAGGATCGTCGTGCATTTCCGGCAAGTTTTCTCCTCAGCCGGATTTTCCGTGCCACACTGCGGACAGAACATGCGCGATGCCCCTCGATCTACCTATGGAGGTAACTACATTAGGTCGGAGACCCAAGTAAATCAAGCACAACAGAAGCAGAATACGCCGTGAAGATGAGGCCAGAACAGCGCGAAGAAGCGAGTCGAAATAGTTTCTGAAGAATCCGGGGAATGGCTGATCGGAAAGGGTCCCCGGCAGGCTGCACCACGCGTCGTTTTTAGGCGTGGGTCGTTGCGCCTTTTGTTTCATCCGATTTGCGCCCTATTATTTACAGGCTATCACCTTCCCCCACAACCTGCCCGCCCAATGTCTACACGCACAGGGCCTTTTTAATCCGGGCGAGATGTGTTATTCGATTAGTGAAGGACAAACGAATGCGAGCGACGTGGAACAGGGAGGCGAGCGGAAAGGAGGCGTGCCGCCGGACGGAAATCGTTAAAAAACCGCGCCGGGCGGCCGGAAACTATACGATTTAAGGCGGTTCTAATCGCCTGGTTAATCGCCAGAGGAGAACACGATCGCACGGTGGTTAAGCGGCAGAAAATGCAACAAGATCGAATTTTCTAATCGCCTCTATATCGGCTTATTTCGTGAAAAACATGCGATTCGTTATTCCAATACGAATTCATACGAATCACCGGGGAAGCCATCCGGTGAAAACTCCGCCGTCTCCAGTCACGATGCCGGGCTCCCTCCGCAATTGCCAGCCAACCATTGGATTGTCAC
>JBGQGW010000226.1:0-6116 GCA_041497605.1 Terriglobia bacterium
CGTCACCGACAACGAGATTTCGGAAGCGAAGGCGATGCTGGCGCGAGACGGAGTGGGCTGCGAACCGGCGTCCGCCGCAACCGTTGCGGGAATCCGAAAACTTCGGGCGGCCGGGAGGATGGAACGGAATGCCGATGTGGTAGCGGTTCTGACCGGACATCAACTGAAAGATACCGCCTATATCCAAAGCCGTCTGGATGCGACGCCGGAAAAGTTCCGGAAATTCCGCGTGCCCGCGCGCCTGGATGCGGTGCGGAAACTTGTGGAGGCGCTCCTGGCAGAATCGCAGGAGGCTGTTTCGCCAAGGACGAATTAGCGTGGAATTTTCAACAGTGTCACAGTGACCCATACAATTCCCGTCGCTGAGCGCGCTCTAGCGAGGAAGACCTCGCGTCCGGCGCGACAGAAACCTTCCTGCCGGGACGTGAGCTGCCGTTATCCTCTATTTTCCGCTCGGTCATTTCCTAATCTTGCTTCCTGGTATGCGAATTGCACCAGAACCACATGCGAATAGTGGTGAGGGGGAAGACAAGGTTCTGGGGGTTCGAACTTTCATAAGATCATCCAATTTCTGCCCGTTAACCACGCGCAAGCACCGAGCGTGCTTCGCGGTGGCCCCTTGTCTTCCCCAAACGAACCGGGCTGAGAGCCAAAATGGACCTGGCAGCCGGCGCCGCACGGGGCTTTGGCTTAGAGTTCGACTTTGACCTTGACTTTGACCAACCCATCCCCCAATTACCGCTCGACGGGAGGCATAGATGACCACAGAAGAGCATCAGCAAATTGGGACGCAACTTTACGAACAAGGACAATTTGCAGCCGCGCTGGATGAATTCAGCAAGGCAATTCTGGCCGGAGAAACGAGTGACGCCTGGAACGATTGGTCCATGGCTCAACTCGCCTGCGGAAATACGGTTGACGCGGAGAAAGGTTTCCGGCGCGCCCTGGAACAAGATCCGGGCAATGCCATTGCCGCGATGAACCTGGTGGTGCTGCTTTCGAAACTGGGCCGCTCGCCTGAGGCTGTGCCGTATCTGGAAGTGGCCGCGAGGGAGCTTCCGCAAGTCGAGCAGCAAGGCATTGCAAGCCTGGTGGAAACGATCAAAGGATTGCAGCCGCCGCGTGCCATCTCCGCTCCGAAGAACTTTCCAAAAAACGGAACGGGCAATTGACGGGCACTAGAGATGGAGCAGGCGCGCCGAGTTGCCGCCGAGAATCTTTTTCTGATCCTCCGGGGAGATGCGGAGCTCGTGAATGCTGTGGAGCATCTTCTCGATGCTGCCGATTTGGTGCGGGTAATCGCTGCCGGCGAGTATTTGGCCGATGCCGGCAAAGGAAATTGCCAGCTCGATCGCGCGCGGATCGAAATTGACGGTGTCGTAATAGAAGCGCTTCAGATAAGTGCTGGGCGGCTGGGCGATATTATGGCGGCAATCGGGGAACGCATGATAGCCGCGATCCAATCGCTCCGCGAGATAGGGAATCGCGCCGCCGAGGTGCCCGAGCACCCAGCGAATATTGGGAAAACGTTCCGCGACTCCGCTGAAGACGAGCCCCGCCGCCGCGAGCGTGGTATCGAACAGAAACCCCACGAGCGGCATCAGCCAGTAGTCCAGCATCGCTTCCACGCCGACGGGATTGGTGGGGTGAATGTAGAGAACTGCCTCCAGTTCATTGGCAACTTCGTAGAGCCTCCAGAAGCGCTTGCCGGATAGAGCCACTCCGTTGACGTTGCTGAAGAGCATCGCGCCGCGGAAATGCAACTGCTCGACGGCCCGGCGGAACTCGGTGACCGACGCCGCGGGGTCGTTCAATGGAAGCGTCGCGAGCGCCCCGAATCGCCCGCCTTTTTCGGAGACCACGCGCGCAAATGCATCATTCACCATTTTCGCCAGGCGCACGGCCGCGGCAGGCTCTTCGATATGCGTGCCGGGGGTGGTCAGGGTGATCACCTGCGTATCAACGCCGGCATCGCGCAGCACTTGCTCGCGGTAATCGATGTCGCGGTGGCCGCGCACGGCAACATTGTAATCACCGGGATAATGCAAGCTGGGATTGCCTTCGGCGTCGCGCATGACACGCACGGCGCTGGGGCCGCGCTCGATCGCCTCGAGATAGGCGGGCGGATAATAGTGGTTGTGAAAATCAATGATTGCCATGAGTGATTCCTTCTTTTTAAATTTGCCGCGACCACAAGAAGTAAACCGGGAGGCCTGCCAGAAGCAGGCCAAGTCCGATGGCGCTCCCGCGCGGATTGGCCACGGCTTGGTTGATTGCGATCCCCAGCGAAGCCACGATGAACAGCGCAGGCACCACGGGATAACCGCGCGCGAGAAACACGGGATGATACTCCCGCCGGCGGCGCAAGATAAACAACCCAGCGGCCAGCAGCGCGAAGAACAACCATTCGGTGTAGACGACGCGCGTGAACAATTCGCGGTAGCTGTTTGTGGCGACGAGCACGGAAGACCACAGCGATTGCGCGACGATTGCCAGATAAGGCGTTTGCCGCCGCGAATGGACGGCGGCCATCCAGCGAAACGCCAAACCATCTTGCGCCATGGCGTAATAAACGCGCGGGCCGGCCAGGATGATTCCATTCAACGCGCCGAGCGCGGAAAGAATCACGAGAGCAGCAACCGCATTTCCCGCGGCGGCGCCCAGAACGCGGATGGCATCGGCAGCGACACGGGTGGAATGAGCAACATTGCTGAGCGGCAGGACGTAGAGATAGGCGGCATTCAGCAAGATGTAACATGCCGTCACGAGCAGAGTGCCGAAGAGCAGCGCGCGGGGAATGGTGCGCTCGGGGTTTCTGGTTTCGCCGGCCGTGTATGTGACCATGTGCCATCCGCCAAACGCGAATAGTCCCGCGGCGATGGCGAGGCCGAATGCGCTGAGCGATGCGGGCGCTGCCGCCACCGTGCTGTCCTGAGGCAACGCGCGGTGCGCCGGCCCGCCAAACCAGAAAATCAGGAGCACCACGGAGAGGATTGCGGCCAGCTTCGCTCCCGTCAATATCAATTGCACGGCGCTCCCTGGTTTGACTCCAAGGTAATTGACCGCGGAGAGCAGAAGAATGACGCCGATGGCCAGCGCGCGAATGCCGGGCTCTCCCAGGGGGACGAAGTAAGCGACGTAGCGCGCGAGAATCACGGCGATAGCCGCGATGATTCCCGAGTGCATGCTCCAGAACATTGCCCAGCCCCAAAGAAATCCAAGCGCCGGCGAAAAAATCCGCTTGAGAAAAACGTAAACGCCACCGGTCTGGGGAAACGCCGAGGACAGCTCAGCACACACCATCGCGCCGCAGAAGGTCAATGCGCCGGCAGCTAGCCACACCAGCATCAATCCGCGAAAGGTGGGAACCAGGCGAGTGATCTCCGAAGGTTGAACAAAAATGGAGGCGCCCAGGATGATTCCAACGACCATCGCCGTTGCGTGGGGAAGTCCCATCGAGCGGCGCAGTGTGGGCATGGAGGGAATTAGACCGCAGCGATTCTAGCACGCGGCCGATCGAACCGGGCTTGCTACTCTTGGCGGCGAACCATGAGCGAGGACAAAACGCCGAGCAGGGAAACGCCTATGCAGAGAAGCATCGCGCCATCCAAGCCATAAACGAAGGCCCGCTTCACGATGGATTCCACGTGCGAGGCCATTTCGGGTGCCATGGCGGCAAGCTTTGCTTGGGCGTCAACCGATCCGGACAATAGTCCATGAACTTCGGCACGCTCGGCCGGCGAGAGGCTTCTGCCCGCGCCGGAGAACAGGGCAAAGATTTCGGCTTTTTCGAGGACCTTGAAGAGCACGCCCGTCACCGCCACGCCAAAGACAATCGCAAGCATGCGGATGGTGGAAATCACGCCGGAGGCCTCGCCTGATTTCTGTTCCGTGACGGACTCCATCGCTGCCGTGGTCGAAATGTTGTAAGCGAACGCCTGGCCCACGCTGTGCACTATGAAGCCGGCGACGACCAGGAAGGCTCCCGTGACAGGACTGATCAGGCCGAAGATGACGAAAGAGATTGCCAGCAAAAGCGCGCCGAAGAACATGCACATTTTCGGTCCCCACGGGCGCATCGCTTTTCCCGCGACGGGAGAGAAGATGATGAAGGGCACCGTGTATGCCAGGAACACCACTCCGGTTTTGACCGGAGAAAATCCCAGGATGTGCTGCAAATAAAGCGTCATGAAAAACGAGAGGGCGCCGAAGACGAAATTGGCGGCGAAAGCAACTCCGGACGAACCGAAGAACTCCAAATTCTCGAACAGTGTAAACTCAACCAGCGGATCTTTAACGTGCTTCTCGATAAAACCAAATAGCGCCAGGAGCACCAGACTGCCCACGATCGCGCCCAAAACGAGAGGCGAATCCCAACCGCGGCTGTCAATCAGGTCGATTCCCAGGACGATCAGGACAAAGCCCGCGGTGACCGTGACGAAGCCGAGGAGGTCGATTTTCTGGCTGGCCGTTTCATCGCGCGATTCCGGCACGGCGTACAAAGTAAGCGCTATCGCCGCCACCGAAATCGGCACATTGACGAAGAAAAACCAGTGCCAGGAAAGATACTGCGTCAGCACGCCGCCGACCAGCGGGCCCAGCGCCGAGCCCACCGTTCCCACTGAAGTCCAGATTCCGATGCCCACGGCACGTTCTTCCTTTGGGAAGGAATTGCTGACGATGGAAAGCGAGTTGGCAAAGGTCATCGAGGTGCCCAAGCCTTGAATCGCGCGCCCGACAATCAGCAGCCAATCGCTGTCCGCAATTCCGCAGAGGGCGGAAGCGAGTGCGAAGATTACAGTGCCAATGATCAGCACCCTACGCCGGCCGACAATGTCGCCCAACCGGCCGACGGCGATCATGGGAGCGGCGAAGGCCAGCATGAAGGCGTTCACCGTCCACTCGAGGCTGGCAGTGCTGGTCCTTAAATCGTGGCCAATCGAGGGCAGCGCCACGGCAACCCCGAAGAAATCAATGGTAAGAATCAGCAAAGGGGGAGCCATCGCCGCCACCACCCACCACCTACGGTTCTCCGCGGTTATCATTCATGCTCCTATGCAATTCGCATGGGCGGTGGAGAGGTCCCGCTTCAGCTTTTCCGCCATGGCACTTCGTTTCTTGTGTCTTCCTTCTATCTATCAGAAAGAAGTTAAAACGCAAGCTCTGATCGCGGCCGGCAAAACAGAGAGAAGGGATGCAGAACTGGCGCAAAAATACAGGAATTCATGTATGGCCGTTGCCGCGTACCGGAAGCGAAACTGCTTTACGATTGAAACAGGTGTGCCGAATTGACCGCACGCATCGAATGGGTGCATCGCCGCATTGATTTCGTTGTTTGTGGGGCCATCCGCCTTGTTTGCAGGATGTTACTGGATGAAGGAGAGGAGACTTTCCCCCGGCGAGAGCTTGGAGGGCCACGTGCCTCAAATGCACCAGACGCGCACGCATTATAAGGGATTTGCGGAGCGGGGGCTGAAAAAGATCAATACGGGGACGAAGATGAACATCCAGATCTACGAACAAGAAAGCAAGGCTATGAATCAACGATCGGAACTGCCAGTAGCGGAACACAATTTGTGGGTCGCGATTCTTTTGCAGGCTCTCGAAGATTGGCAGACCGGAACCCTGAGACGCAGGCAGGATGCGGAAAGTTTCTTTTTCCATTGCGAGAAAGACTTTGCCGCCGTCTGCAGAGGCGCAGGTTTAGATCCTTCTATTGTGCTGGGCAAATTGCAGCGGATGAAACGGACCGAGCACCGAGCGCTGGAAGTTGCATGGGAGAGAGTTGCCTGAGGGCATTCGCTCCAGGCAGCGCCGCGATGGCGAAGAACTTTACGTACTGTTCAATCGGGCAGCGAGAAGGAAAGGGCTTCGACTGACTTGAGTTTGAATCAGGTGGTTGGGGTGAGCGATGGGATTTGAACCCACGACCCTCGGTGCCACAGACCACGCACTAAACGCGGTCACGTAGTGTTATCAGATGGGATGAGAAGGCCGGTCTCCAGGGGATGCGATACGCTCCCAATGATCGACGCGCTCGAAGCGCAAGAGAAAGGAGACCGGCTATGAAGAAGATTAGCACTGTGGCGAGAAACAGAAACGAGATTTTCAAGGAG
>JBGQGW010000227.1:0-6105 GCA_041497605.1 Terriglobia bacterium
ATTATCGTCGTGTGCAACGCTGTCTGTTCTCACAAGTGTTGCCATCACAGCTTCAAAACATCGGCCGACGGATTCCCAACTGTATTCCCGCGCGACTAGTTCGCGCGCAGCTCGGCCGATCTCGCTGCGCCGCGCGCGATCTTGCAACAGGCCTACGACTGCGCCGGCGAACTCGCCGGGATTGTCGGCGATGAGAATGTCTGTTCCCGGGTGGACCGGCAATCCTTCGGCGCCGATCGATGTGGAGACTACGGCCTTTCCCATCGCCATCGCTTCAAAGATCTTCAGGCGTGTGCCGCTGCCTACTCGCAGCGGGACGACGTATGCGGTTCCGCTCAGCACGTGCGGGCGAATGTCTTCGACTTCTCCCGTGACCTGCAGGCCGTCCGTTGTCCTGGCCAATTCCAGCAATCGTGCGGAAGGCCGTCGCCCGACTACGCGGAGGGAAACGTTTGGGATTTGACTGCGAATCCGGGGGAAGATCTTTTCCACAAAAAAGAAAGTGCCGTCCTCGTTCGGAATCCAATCCATCGAGCCGGTGAAGACCAGGGTGTTCGGCTGCTCTTCCACTTTTGCGGGCCGGAAGAAATCTATGTCCACACCTGTGGGAATCACGGTGATCTTGTCCGGTTCGATCAGTTTCGCAAAAATGTCGCGGTCTGTTTCAGAAACCGTCAAGACATGATCCGCGAGATTCAAATAGCGGCGCTCTGCGTGAGCCGTCGTTTGGTATTCGCGCCAGCAAATTGCCTTCCACAGGGGATTGCGGGCCACTTCCAAATGGCGTTTCCAGATGAGCGCCTCGACGTTGTGCGCGAAAAGAATTTTTGGACACGGCAAGTGCCACGGGATGATTCCCGCCGGCGCAAGGAAATCGCATACGATCAGGTCAAACGTCTCCTGCTGAAGCAACTTACCGAGAGCCGTGGCCACTTGTGACGCGCAGTATTTGCCGACCTGGTAAGGCTGCAAGGACAAGACGCGCCGGGCATAATGGGTGAGTCCTGCAATGCTCTTCGGGCGTGGAAGGCGCAATGGATGGAGAATCACGCGAGAAAAAATCTGATTCAGCTCACCATGAATATCGTTAGGATGTTCTGGATAGAAAGTGAAAAAGGTGACGTTGTGCCGTCGCGATAGCTCGCGCAAAATATGGTAACTGCGGATTTTTCCACCCGTGTCGAGTGGAACCAGGCCTCCTGTCTTGACCCAAAGAATCTTCAACACTTTTTCCTTTTACCAGCAGATTCCTTCATAACGGAATGAGCCGCGCGGGCGCCGCTCTGAATCGAGATTGACCAGATCAATTACCGTTTGTTCCGGACGTAGCAAGCCACGAAGCGCTTCCGGGCTCGCAGTCTTATTCCCGATCAGCACTGCGTCGGCTGTTCGAACAACCTCTTCCAGCGCCGGGCATAGCAGCGAGCCGATGTGCGGAATAACTTCCTCGATGTACCGGCGATTGGATCCCACCAGCCGGCCTAGGGACACATCAGGATCCCACACCCGAATCTGCAGCCCTTCGCCGATCAGGCGCTTGATGAGTTGCACAAGCGGGCTCTCGCGTAAGTCATCGGTGCCGGCCTTGAAACTCAAACCAAGGACGCCCACTCGGCGGCAGTTTGTGCGCAGGACGGCTTCCACTCCTCGCTCAATGTGGCAGTTATTGCTGATCAGGATTCCCTCGAGCAACGGCAGATGCAGGTCGAGTTCTTTCGCGCGATACGTCAGCGCGCGAAGATCCTTCGGCAAACAGGAGCCACCGAAAGCAAATCCGGGAGACAGATAGGCAGTCGAGATATTGAGCCGCGTGTCCGAGGTGAAAATCTTCGTTACTGCCTGCGTGTCAACACCGATGGTCTTGCACAAAGTCCCCAACTCATTGGCGAAGCCTACTTTCACGGCGTGGAACGCGTTGCAGGCATATTTGACCATCTCCGCGGCAGCGAAAGATGTCACGTGCACGGGTCCCGGTAATCCTTCATAGAGATCTCGCAACGGCGTCAGGTGACACTCGCACGCAGCGCCGAAAACGGTGAAAGGTGGCTGGAAGAAATCAGCGAGGGCCGTCCCTTCCCGGATGAATTCCGGGTTATAGAAGACTGCGAAGTCGCTCCCCGCACGTTTTCCGGACGCTTCCTCAAGGATCGGAATGATGACGGATTCCGTGGTGCCCGGAAGAACGGTGCTGCGCAACACGACCAAGTGAAAATCATTTTTCTGGCGCAGTGCGACGCCGATTTCGCGGCACACCCGCTCGATGGGACCCAGATCCAGCTTCCCGTTTCGCTGGCTCGGCGTGCCGACGCAGATCAGCGAAATCTCAGACTGAAGAATGGCGCGAACCGTATCTGTGGTCGCGTGCAGCCGGCATGCCTCGTGTCCCGAAGCGACAAGTTCTTCCAGGCCCGCTTCAACAATCGGGCTGTGGCCCGATTCAAGAATCTCGACCTTGTCCGAACTGATATCCACGCCGAGGACTTGATGGGCTTGATGGGCCAGGCAAGCGGCCGTCACCGAGCCGACATACCCGAGTCCGAAGATGCTAACTTTTCTTTTCATGTCCACTAGAACTTCGCTTGCTTTGATTTTGTGACAACAAGAATTGTCCGAATGCAATCTTGTAGGGGAACTAAACAGCGGCCCCACCAGGGGGACGAGGGTTCAAGCGGCTTTGGCGCCGAGAGGCATCGAATCTCGATCGATGAAGACGCGGTGCCAAAGTTCCAGATTCAGCAGTCTCCAAATCTTGTTGGAGTGGTCGCGAGCTCGCGAACGGTGCTCGGCCAGGAGATGACGCACACTTTCCTGATTGAAGAGAGCCCTCTCGAGACTCCGACCCTCTAGCAGGATTTGCCCGACGGTCTCGAGTTGTGGGCCAAGCAGCCAATCGGAAAAGGGAGTGGGGAATCCCATCTTTCGCCGGTTCAGAATCGAATCGGGCAAAAGATCCTTCACCGCGGCTTTAAGGATTCTCTTTCCAGTCAATCCGCGGGTCTTCATGGAGGAGGGAATGCGCAAGGCAAACTCCACCAGCGAATGATCGAGGAACGGCACGCGGCTTTCGATCGAAGCCGCCATGCTCATCTGGTCCTGCTTCATGCACAATTCAACGAGGTAGGTCTTGATGTCCGTGTAGAGGAGCCGCGACAGCAGCGGCCCTGTGGATTTTTCCCAAAAGGCCAGGGAGTCGCGATAAGCGGCGCCGGGAGCGGGGCGCAGTTCGTCCGCTAATAAGCGGCATTGCTCCGTCTCGGAGAATGCTGCATAGAAGTTGTCAAAGTAGAAAGAAGCCAATGAGGCGCCGTCCCGCGCCAGGAATGTGTGCCGCAATTTTCTTTGTGTGGAAGCGCCCAACCAGCCAGAGTCAGCGACAGCTTCTCTCAGAAGACTCCGGAGTCCAGAGGGCACCAGGTGTCGGTAGGTGCGGTCCAGCCTGGTATTCCAGACGGTCCACGGATATCTTGTGTAGCCTGCGAGCGTTTCATCGCTTCCTTCGCCGGTCAACACGACCGTTACGTGCTCTCTCGCAAGCTGTGCAACGAAGTAAAGAGAAACACTCGAGGGCCAAGCGAGGGGTTCGTCTTCGTGCCAGATAAGTTTTGGCAATGCCTGGAAGAAATCCTGGCTGCTGATGCGTACTTCGTGATGAATCGAGCCCAGGTGCTTCGCCATCATCCGCGCGTAAGGAAGCTCGCTATACGCTTGTTCCGAATAGCCCACGGAAAATGTTTCGACCGGAGCGCGTCTGATATCGGTCACCAGCGCCGCTACTGCGCTGGAATCGATCCCTCCGCTCAGGAAAACGCCGAGCGGCACATCGCTCATCAGATGACTTTGAACTGCTTTCCGGAGCAGGTCCCGATAGCCCTCGACATAATAGGATTCCGGCCGAGATTCGTGGCTCTCCTCCTGCTGAGGATCCCAATACTGCTCAATCGATAATTCACCCGTCTGTCGAAGCAGCAGCATATGGCCCGGAGCCAGCTTCCCGATTCCCGAAAACATAGTTCCCGTTCCGGCGGAATATCCGAAGGCGAGAAATTCCGGCAAAGCTGCCCGGTTCAATTCCGCTGAGACTTCAGGATGAGCCAGCAAAGACTTGATCTCAGAGCCGAAGAGGAACGTGTTAGCCGAATGCCGATAATAAAGAGGCTTGATACCCAAGCGGTCGCGCGCGATGAAAAGCGTTTGCTCCGCCGAATCCCAGAGAGCAAAAGCGAACATCCCGCGAAGATGTTTCAGGCATTGTGGCCCATATTCTTCGTAGAGATGGACAATCGTCTCGCCGTCGCTTTTGGTTCGAAACTTGTGGCCAAGGGTCTCCAACTCCACTCGCAGCTCGCGGTGGTTGTAAATTTCACCGTTGTAAACGAGCCAGAGCGTCTCATTCTCATTTGTGAGGGGCTGCTGTCCGGTTTTCAGATCAATAATGCTCAACCGCCGCATCGCCAGACCCACATTCCCCGCGAGGTGATAGCCCGCGCCGTCGGGGCCACGATGCACCACTTGGTGGTTCATCAATTTCAGCACCGCCGGATCGACTTGCGACCGGGGATCGAATTGAACCACTCCACAAATTCCGCACACGGCTAGTTGTTTCCTTCTCGCGGATTTTCCCGGGTGCGCGCGGCGATCGTGAGCTCTGGAAACAGGAGAGATCTCTGTCCCTGAGGGTGGATCGCCTCTTCATCCGAACACCAGGCACGGGACAATTCGGTTGCCCCGACCCACTCAATGCGTTTCACCCGCCGGAGCGCAGCCAAAACGCGAGAACCATCGATCTCGACGAAACTGCCGTCGCAAAGAATGGAGTGCACAAGTTCAGACCTGGAATTCACGCGGCAATAAAGGAACGCTGCGTCGCTGGCCCAGCCTTGGCAGGTCCAGCGTCTTCCTGGGACCCCAAAGAAAAAGAAGTGAGTCTCGCCCGAATCCTCGCACCGGTATCCAATCACGTTACTGCGAAGATCTTGTCTGCAGGCCGGCTCCATCGCGACGAGACGCGCTGAAAGCTCCTCGCCTGGAAACAACATCGTTGCGAAATTTGCAGGAAGTCCAGATTCCTTTCGGAAGTTGAGCACCGAGGACTCCGTCTTGCGCCCGTATGCCGGCGAATACCATCCTTGGCGAACAGCGCGGGACCAGTCGCGGCCTTCGGGCGAGAGAACGGTAAGTGCTCCTTCGTCACCGGCAGCAGTCACGGCGAGAACGGCGTTGCCGGCTTTGGTTTGCCAAACACAACCTGGCGCCAGATGCCAAAAAACTTCGAGAAGATGCCGTCCATCGCCCTCAACGACATCCAGAACGAACCAGAAACGAGACTTCAAATGGAATATCCACCGGCGGTGTAGTATTGGAGCAGTTAATCGCTGATAGCCGGAATGGCTGGCGGCGAGAAGATCGAATGTTTGTCCTTGGATCCAATGCTCCACGCGAACCGCCGGGGGAGAATTCCAGGAGAAAGTATCGCCAGCTACAGCCTGATCCAAGCCATCGATCCGCAAAGTATTGTGAGCCGCGGTACCTCGAAACTCGTCTCGCACGCCTGCGTCAGAAACGTATTGAAAAGTTCCGGGATCGGCCAGGAATTCTCTGCCGTCGATGGACAAATGAAGACTGAGTGAGTCGCAGTGGCTGTGGCCGGCTCGAAGAGCGCCCATGGGGCCCGCTCGTGCTACTAACTGCGTGCGCGGTGTAGCGGAGGCCAAAACGTAGATCCCGCTGGACTCGAAGGCGCGTGACGTGACAATTGGACGCGTTGCGGGAAGTTCGACAAATCTCGCTGCGCCGTCTGCTCCCAATAGCCATAGCGTTTCCTCGCACAAACCTTGCGACCCGGCTTTGAAGTCCGCGCGGCGGAACAGCACCGCCGCTGTCGACAATGGGTCGAGCATGTGTGTGGCGCAGTTACGAGTAGGATCGAAAACTCGGCCGCCATCATCATCGCCGATGCGCGGAGGAGCTCCGGCCTGTCCCAAACCGCAGAGAACTTCCGACATTTTTTCAATCGTGCGATCCAGAGAACCAGGAATCGTCTGTCCGTTGCGATTCGCTAGAATTCTGGAATGCAAGAAAAGATCCAGAGCATAAACGTGATAGTAC
>JBGQGW010000228.1:0-6071 GCA_041497605.1 Terriglobia bacterium
CAAAATGTCTCCATCGCTCAACTTTCCATAATCCACGTCGCTCGGCGTCAGCGCCCGCCGGATTCCCGCACCCAGGCCGCCGCTGCCCGTGATGTCCACGCGCGCCGCTGCCGAGCGTTGCCGCGAAATCTTTTCCTGATTCACCGCCAGCACTCCGCTGGTCCATTCGCCGATCACTCTTTTCGCGACGCCCGGCAGCGCTTGTTTCGCGCGCGCCAGAATCATTCCCACAACCGCCGCTTGGTGGTCCTGATCCATCGCGCCCGAGCGAAACGCCTGCCGCACTTGCTGCGCGAGGGAACGATTGGCCCGCAAACTCGAGTCCAGCTCGCGATAAATTTCTCCGATCACGCGCTTCTGCGCGCCCGCCGCCACGCCTTCCGGCATCAGCCGCTCCACCTGCGTCTGAATGGCTTCCACTACGCCCTCCACCACCGCCGCGTTCGTCTCCTGATAAAACGCCGCAAACGGCCCCTGAAGCGACGGACTTTCGCCGGTTCCCTCGCTGGAGTTCACGACTCCCGCGGCTTGTGGCGGCGCCACGCTGTCTGGCGTCAGTGACCCCGGCTTGCCGGCTGCCGGGACATCGTTCTCGATTTTTTGTCCAGCGACTTCCCCGTTCCTCAACGCGCCCCTGTTTGTTCCCTGTGCGTTGCGCCCCAGCACGTCTTCCATCGCGCGCGCCAGGCTTCGAAACGCCGCCGGGTTCATGCGATAAATCGCCGCAGCCATCTCGGCGTGCGACTCCGGCTGGCCGGAGAAAAACCAGCGGTCGAGCTGCGCGAGATCGGCCACCTGCGCGCTGGCCGCACGCGCATCCTCCACGGTGGGAAACAATTTTGCGACTTCGCGCGCGGTCTCAACGCTGGGAAACACTTCGCGAAAAGCCTTCTCCGCGCGCCACGCTTGGCGCAATTCCGGATTGGCGTTGAAAACTTCCTGCAATTCCGCCGGCTCTGCAATTTCTGTCAGCGTTTCCTGCCGCGCGGTTGTGGAGGCTTGTTGCAGCGATGGCGCCCCGGCGGTTCCATTTCCCGTTTCCGCAGTGGGAACGGAGGAGCCGCGCGGCTTCACGGAAAAATCAATTCCCAGAATCTCGTCATCGCTCAGCACGCGCGCGGGCGTAACTGGCGGAGCGCCCTGAGTTCCCTGCTGGCCGGAAGACGCCGGATTTGCGGGCGCTCCGATTCCTGTGGCTATTGGCATTTTCTTTTTCCTTTCGGTGAGTGGGTCTCCATCTGGAATGGAGATAGGGAATCACTACAGCGGCGTCGATTAGCCATTTACTATCGAACTGGCGCAGCAATGGGAGTTGCGGCCTGAGCTTGCTGCTGGCGCAAGAACTGCTGATGCAGCAGCGCATGCGCGCGCACATTGGCGTATCCCGCGGGCCGCTCGATCTTCGCCAATTGGCCTGCGTCCGAAGAAAACCACCGCTTGCACGTCTCGAGTTCAATGGCGTGGTTGTCCGCGAATTCGTCCGGCAGAATGCTGGGCAGAACGGTTTCGAGCTGCGTCCGGGGATCAGTCATCAAAATCGGCTGCTCGGCAACGAGTTGCGAGATTTCGCGATACTGCTTGGTGCGCGACTCCTCGCCGGGAATGATCAAGTCCTCGAGTCCGATCAGCCGCTTGATCAGCGCCAGATTTTCCGGATGGCCCAGAATGTCCTTCAATTGCGGGTCGGGATTGGCGATCAATTGCATCAGCACCGCCCGCTGCTGCGACCACAGCGTCGGATACTGCTCATCCGTTTCCGGATGCGAAAATAAATTGCCCTTCAGGTCCGCCAGGCGAATCCATTTCGATTCGAATGCGGCGCCCGCGCCCAGCAGCGTGATCTCCACATCCTCCGGCCGGTTTTTGCGGAAACAGTCCACGGCCATCAGCATTAAATCCGCGTGAAAGAATTTGATCCGTCGCCACACCAGCCCAATGCGCCCCATGGCCTGGTCGCGCGCCATAGAGTAACCCGCAGCCGTATCCGTGTTGGTCATCGATCCGCCGAACAGCGCCGGAAATGCTCCGGTCAAAAATTGCGCCACCGGTCCCATTAAATTCGCGGCGTGATTCGACAAATCCGGCGGCACCTGCGCCGGCTCCGGCTGGAAAAATCCGGCGGCCAGCGGCTGGCCCGGTTTTGCGCGCGCCGGATAGTGCGCGCCGGGCTCGGCGGTCTGATGCTGCAGCGCGTCGAAATCGAGGACTTCGCTATCGGCGTAAATCGGCGGGATGCCATACTCGTACGTTTCGATTTGCAAATTCGAAAGCGTGTTGAATCTTTCCTGCACGCTGATCAGCGAATCGCCCAGCGCCGGCCGTCCCGAACTTCCGTCTCCCGGCATCGCATGCATCACGCGCCAGTGATCGTCCATATTTTCATTGCGGGCTTCGCAGTAGGCGTCGCCCGCGAAGGAGCACGCGCAGCCGTCCGGAAAAAGCGCCAGAATTTCGTCGCGCAGCGTTTTGTCTTCCAGCGCGTAGAAGGCCCACGGCCGCAGCCAGGTGCGGCTGAACGTGATTAGGTTCTGATTGAAATCGCCGCCTTCGGTTACCGGACCGCCTTGCGATTGCGCCAGCCGCGCCAAACGCTCATATTGCTCGCCCGCTCCCGCCACCACCGGCGAGCCAATTTCCCCCGCCGCGTGTGGGTAGGCGGCGCGCAACCTCGCCTGGTGCACTTCCATATTCCATTGCAGGTAGGGATACTCGTGCATCTCGTTCGCCCACGGTGGAGTTTTCAACTCCAGCGCGCCGACGATTGTGATCACTTCCTGACCGTTCGGCACACGCAACACCGTTTGCACCGCGGGCACCGTGACTACGTCCGCCGGAACGAAATCATCCTCACCGAGATCTTCACCGCATTGCGGACAAATTCCCCAGGCCGCAGCCTGCATCGCCGGCGTCGCTCCCCCGCCCTCATTCACAGTTGAAGCCCCGCCGCTTTCGGACGGCGCACGGAGTAACGAAGATCCGCTAACATCCGTCATCCCGAGCGCAGCGAGGGATCCCGAGGGAATTGCTGCCGCCAACGCCCTGTCGGTGTTCTCCACCGCGTCCCCGCCCGAATCCGCGGAAACCACCGCGCCGCATTTCGCGCATTTGTATGCATCGCCGCTCAGCTTCACCTGGCGCGCGGTCAATTGCATCTCCGGGTGAAATCCGAATCGCTGCCCGTCCACGACGTACCGCACATACGCGCCGATTTTCCCGCCCGTCCACAGGTGGAACGCTTCCTCCACCACCAAATTCCCGATGCGATTGTTGCGTTCGACGAGCTGGGCCACCTCCGTCGCCGCCTTCGCCGCGCACACGTCTTGTTCCTGCTGCGCCGACGCGGGGAAAAACCGCACACCCGGCACGTCCTGGCTCAGCACAGAAATGATCGACAATCCAAACGCCTGGTAAATATTGGTGACAAATTCGTAGCGCGGCAAATCTTCGAGCGACGAGTTGTCCGTCAGCTTCTGCTCGAAGGGCAAATGCCAGTTCTGATCGCTCTCGCTCCACCACAAATATTGCAGCCCGCGCCAGAATTGATGCGCCTGCTTGATGCGGCGAATTTCCTGCCGGCGCGCGTGATCGGATTCCGTGGCGAACTGCACCACCAGCCGCCGCAACGCCGCTTGCATTCGCTGGGGCAATCGTTCGCCATTTTGTCCGTAAAGCGCGGCGAGCAGTCCGGCATCCGTTTTGTTGCCTTGCTCCACCGGCACGATGGCGGCGTTCGCCGGCGGCGCGTCCGTCTCGCTCGGAGCGCTCTCGGAAGAGCCCTCTGCCGCCGAGCGGAGCAGTCCTTCCACTGCCGTTCGCGTTTCCGCGGCGAACGCTTGTGCGCTCGCGCCTTCGGAACTGTTCTCGCCGGTCTGGACAGCGCCTTGCCCGAAATTGGAGTTGGTCGTCATGTTCTCTCTGTACGCGCATTCACCGTAAAGAGTGAATCGCGATTCGTTACAGCGTTTTTTCCGTCATCCCGAGCGCAGCGCGTTCGCAGTCGTTTTTCCGTCATCCCGAGCGCAGCGCGTTGTTTGCGTCCCGGATGGTTCTACGGGACGAGGGATCGCCTTCTCGCGGAAAATTTAAAGTGAAAGGAAATTCTTCCCGCGCAATTGTCAGTGCTTCGATGGCTCCACGGGCGAGGCGGGATTCTCCGCAGTCCAGCGCTCGCGGATTTCGGCAACCTGCGCCGCATGTTCACGCTCACGGCGCGCTTCTTCGATCTCGAGCATTCGCCCAATCTGCTGCCAGGATCGCCGTCGCAACGGAACGTTGCCCGCAACAGTGGCGTCAGCCTTTAGGCTGGTACCTGCCTCGGCTTGGGTGGTGCCGGCCTTCAGGCTGGCACGGACTTCCCCCGCGCCCTCCGCACCGCCCTTCTCGACGCCGCCATTTCTGGATCCAAACCGCGCCAGCTTGAAAGCCGGCGCTACTTGTGCTTTTTTTGAATCTTTGGCAAGCGCCATCCTGGCTCCGGTTGCGGAGGCGATTTCCGCGGCAGTGAACGGGCCGGCCGCCGGCGCTCTTTCTATGCGCAGGGGGGGCACTCCCGCCGTCCCCAGCAGCGAATTGAGTAAGGCAATATTTTCCGCGCGCAGCCGCGCAATTTCGTCTTCGAGCGCGCGTACGTACCGGCTGCGCAGCATTTGTCTCACCATCCGAATCCATTCGATGATTGGCATGATTTGCTTTTGCTGGTTCTTGCTGTTCCTTGTCATTTCGAGGATTCCCGATGATTTCAATCGGGACGACGAGGAATCCCCTTACAACGTCCCCAGTCCTCGAACTACGAATCACAAATCCGGTCTCCACCGCCGCCGCATAAATACCGGCGCGCCGCGATGCTGCTCCTCGAGGAATGCCTTGCGCGCCTGAATGGCGCGAATCGTGGGATCGCCGGACGTCACGCGCTCCGCCAGCCGCTGCTCCATGGGAGCGCGCGCCGAACGCATTCGCGATTTCAATCCATATCGAGCGGCATCGGCGGGATCGTCGCCGTCCATCTTCAGCACGTCTTCCACGCGCGCGCCGTCGCGAGTGAGCGTGGGCAGCACGCGAATCAATTCCGCGCAATTGCCCGTGATCAGCCATTCGTTCTCGGCCAGCATTTGATACATCAACATCCATCCGCCGATTCGATCGTTGTCCGCCAGTGCGGGCCTGGGCAGTCCCTCCGCCGCGAAGACATCCCCCATCTGCTCGGCGATCGACGCTTCATCGGTTCGACGTGCAAACGCATCCGGCGAAAGATAAATCGCCTCGATCCGCTCGCGCTTGCCGTCCCGGTCCCGGCTTTGCTGCACAATCGCCCGCGCCAATTCGCGCGGAGACAAATGCTGCCTCACAAATTCGCGATAAGTTACGACGCATTCGCGATTCGCACCCGTCTCGCCGCGGCTTGGCGCTTCCCCAGCCGTCTGGAAGGGCCCTGACGCGTGCCAATACACCGCCGCGGGATGCTCGAATCCCCAATCAATCGAAATCCATCGAGGCCACCAGGCCTCGATGCCAATCGTTTCCACGCGCGCCACATGCCGCCCCGCGTTGAACACGTCAAAATATTGCCCGGCGAAAACGTTCCAATCGCCATCAAGAAACGCGCGCCGTAGGCGTGTGGGCAGCCCGTTCAGAGTTTTCAAATAATTCGCATCGCGCGCGTAGATCGGGTTGTCCCACACGCGGGCCGGAATAAATTCATAATCCGCGGGATCGTATTCATCCGGCCGCTCCATTCCGGCCGCCGGTTGCCGATCGATCCATAGCGCCTTTACCCACGCGTGGCCGATGTTGCCGGGGTTCGACGCGCCCGCCATGCACGGAAACGTTCCCGGCACCGGGCAGCGATTGCGGCTGGTCAGAAATTGCCACTGCTTCAGCGTGAAGTGCGTCAGCTCATCAATACCAATAAAAAGAAATTCCGCGCCTTGATATTGGTAGATGTCGTTCTCGCCCTGCGAATAGCCGAAGCGCGTAGTGGAACCGTTCCAC
Source organism: Terriglobia bacterium (assembly GCA_041497605.1). Lineage (GTDB taxonomy): Bacteria > Acidobacteriota > Terriglobia > Acidiferrales > UBA7541 > JBGPTK01. Next base: position 5,989 of record JBGQGW010000228.1, read on the forward strand.
CACGTCACCGTGTGCTTCGAATCGTTGTAGCTGCGGTAAAGTTCACGCGGCACATCCCTGCGGAAATAAAGCAACAGCGATCC
>JBGQGW010000229.1:0-5923 GCA_041497605.1 Terriglobia bacterium
GGGCGGATCGACTGGAATTTGAGCGCGCAGAAGATTTACAACCGGATGCGTGGGCTTGAGCCGTGGCCGGGAGCGTTTACGCAATTTCGGGAGCAGATGTGCCAGGTGTGGGGGTGGCCGGTTGTTCCACTGCCGGGCGCTGCGGGGGATGCGAAGCCCGGTGAGATTATCGAGGCGGGGGGCGAGATTCGGGTGGCTTGCGGCGAGCGATCCTGGCAGAAACTCGAAGCGGTGCGGATGGAAGGACGGAAGCGGGTTACGGCGCGAGATTTTGTGAATGGCGCGCGGTTGGCGGCGCGGGAAGGATTTTCACACTGAAAAGCAGGTTTCTCGGTTCGTTCCCTTCGCGCGGCAAAGGGCCAGCAAGATAACCACAGGATTAATTATTCCCCAAGGAATGAATCCAGGCGCTACAGGACCGCGGTGAGCGGCGCGAATGAGGTTCAGGCTTGACAGAGGGGGGGCGGCAGGTGCTAGCCTCTGCCCCGCGAAAGCTTGTAGGCGCTCTGAGTGTCCGACACCTCGATACGCTAAAAGCAAATTCACACATCCGCTCAATCCGAGTGAGACTTTCCAGCTTGGGTGGGCGCAACCACGAGAACTTAAATTCACGCGACGGAGGAATTCGATGAAGCGAAGTAGAGTGATTTTGTTTGGGGTACTGGTTTCCCTGCTGGCTATGCCGGCATTGGCACAGATGAAGAAACCGGAAAGTGTGGTGCGAGTTTATGTGATGGCGCCGAAACCAGGCATGACGCAACAGTTCGAGGAAGGACGAAAGAAGCACATGGACTTCCACAAGAAATCCGGAGACACATGGACCTGGGAAACGTGGTCCGTCGAGACCGGCGAAGGGACTGGCAACTACGTTTCCGTTGCCGGTGGGCACGCCTGGAAGGATTTCGATGCATGGGACGAGAAGATGGGGGCCGCGGACACCGCCGATGGCGACAAGAATTTGACGCCCTATCTCGCTGCGAATCTAGGCAGCGTCTGGATGATGATGACTGACGTCAGCCGGCCCAGGGCAAGCATGACGCCTGCGAAGATGCAGGAAGTGATCCACTTCCAATTGAAGCAAGGCGGAGATGGGGATTTCAACTACGCCATCAAGAAAATTACGGAAGCGATCAACAAAACGAATTGGCCCGTGAACTATACCTGGTACGCGCTGGTGAACGGCGGAGATCAGCCGCACTACGTGCTGGTAATTCCGCACGACAACTGGGCGAGCATGGCCGAGCCCGATGTTTCGTTCGAGAGCATGATCGAAAAGGCGTTCGGGCATCACGAAGCGGAAATTGTGACCAAGTCCATCGACAGGTCGGTTCAGCGGCAGTGGAGTGAGATGCTGGTTTTCCGGCCGGAACTGAGTTACATGCCGGCAGGAAAGTAGATTTGGCTCAGGCGCGAGGCTGCGGCCTTTAGTGGTGGATCAGAGTAAGGGCCGCGGAAACGTGAAATGACTGCGTAGCGGGCGGGGCTTCTCGAAGCCGCAAACTTCGATTCTGGCCCTGCCCGCCACGACGACGGACAAGAGGGCATCGGTATAAGTGCCTGTGCTCGCATCCCTCAATTATTTGCCATTGAATTCCCTTCTCTTCTCCCTCTGAGATGGAAACTGTGATCTGATTAACAGCCATGAGTGTATCGGCTGCGCGGAAAATTGCGTTCGATGTGCTGCTTCGAGTCGAGCAGGGCGGCGCGTTCGCGTCCGATCTGCTGCACGCGCGGCTGGCGGAAAATGTGAAGCGCGAGGATGCGGGCCTGGCCACGGAGCTCACTTTAGGAGTGTTGCGCTGGCAACGATTGCTCGATTTTTTGCTGGAACGGTATACGAAGAAGTTAGTGAGCGGATTCGATCTGGAAGTGCTGCTGGCATTGCGGCTGGGAATTTATCAACTGCGATTTCTGGAGCGGGTGCCGGCGCGAGCGGCGGTGAATGAATCGGTGGAGTTGGTGAAGGGCGCGCGCAAAAGTTCGGCGGCTCCACTGGTGAACGCGGTGTTGCGGCGCGCGGCCGCCGATCCGTCGATTGTTGCCAAGGGGAATTGTGAAAGCTTGCTTCCCGCGGAGTTATCGCTTGCCGACCGGTTCGGAATTTTACATTCGCACCCAACTTGGATGGTGGAGCGATGGCTGAAGGCTTTTGGGGAAACGCGCACGGTGGCGTTGCTCAAGGCGAATAACCGGACGCCGCGAATCGCCTGCGCGGCGCATCCGGCAGAGCGGCGTGAAGAAATCGTACGGGAGCTGCAAGCCGAAAAACTGATCGTTGAATCAGGACGGCTGCTTCGCCAGGCAATTGTGGTTCACGGTGGAAGTCCGGCGCGGACGGAAGTTTTCCGCAAGGGCAGGATTTCGATTCAGGATGAGGCGTCGCAAGCGGTTCCGCTGCTGCTGGGAGTAGAGGCGGGACAGAGAGTGCTGGACCTTTGCGCGGCGCCGGGCGGAAAGACGGCGGCGCTCGCTTCCGCAGCAGGTCCCGAGGGGAGTGTTCTTGCAGCGGACCTGCACCCGCACCGCCTGCGCGAGATGGAGGCAAGGCTCGAGAGGATGGGGATTCAAAATGTGAAGACGGTGGCGCTCGATGCCGCGAGCGCTCTTCCCTTCAAGGAGAAATTTGAGCGGATTCTGGTGGACGCGCCCTGCTCGGGAACGGGCACGCTGGCGCGCAATCCGGAAATCCGCTGGCGGCTCGCAGAGGAAGATTTGAGCGAACTGCACAAGACACAAGTGGCGTTGCTTTCGAACGCGATCACTCATCTGGCAGATGGCGGACGGCTGGTTTATTCGACGTGTTCGCTGGAACCGGAGGAAAATGAGCAAGTGATTGCAGAGGCGCTGCGCGGGACCGGAGTGCGGATTGCGCCGGCCGCGGAATCAGCCGCCCGCATCGGGGGCTATCTGGCCGAAGGCGTAGCGGCACGTGGATTGTTTGATTCGAGCGGGGCGTTTCGTACGTTTCCGCCGGAGCAAAACACGGATGGATTTTATGCATGCGTGCTGGAGAAGCGCGGCGGGTAACGCAGGGGCAGAGATCAAGAGCGTCGACAAAGGCAGATGACTGCCGAGGAACACACCCGAGTTGACGCGTTGATGGGTAAACGATGGCGTGCTAGGCTGCGCGAGTCCAATGAAGAGACTTCGGCAACGGATGGAATGGTTTGGGCGGCTGGCGCTGCTGATCTTTGTGCTGGCCTCGGTGGCGTTTCTGAGCGCAATTACGGCCATGCGCTTCGCCATCCAGGGGCGTGAAGTGCAGATGCCGAAGCTGGCGGGCAAGAATGCGAAAGAGGCGCTTGCAGCACTGCAATCCGCCGGACTGAGCATGAAGGTGGACGACCGCGTCTACAGCGAGGGGCCAGTGGATACAGTGGTGCGCCAAAGCCCGCCGCCGGATATCAAGGTGAAAAGGGGGCAGCGCGCGCACGTGGTGCTGAGCCTGGGGCCGCAGCGCGTGACGATCCCGCCGCTCACCGATAAAAGTCTGCGCGCAGCGCGTATCGAACTCTTGCGGGGCGGAATGCAAGTAGGCGAGCTTTCCAGCGTTTATCTGCCGGGATACGACTCCGATTACGTGGTGCAGCAGGAGCCAGCGCCAGGAACATCGGATGCCATCAGTCCGCATGTTGATTTACTGGTTTCCCTGGGGCCCCGGCCACCCGCGTATGTGACACCGAACTTCACGGGCATGACGCTGCTGGAAGCGCAACAGAAACTGGGTCCGGCGGGGATGAAAATCTCGAAGGTGACTCCGATTTCCGTGCCGGGTCTCGCGGCCGGGATTATCGCCGCGCAATCGCCGGCGCCGGGGTCGCGTCTGGACGCCAATAGCAGCATCGAATTGCAGGTTGCGGAGTAATCCGGCATTGAGGCTGTGTTAAGATGGCCGCTGACGGAATTGAATCTATGACGCGTCCCCCGATAGAGATCGCTCCCTCCATTCTGGCAGCCAATTTCGCCTATTTAGGGAAAGAAATTCAGGCCGCCGAGCAGGGCGGCGCCGACGTGATCCATGTCGATGTGATGGATGGTCACTTTGTGCCGAACATATCGATCGGAGTGCCGGTGGTGGAGTCGGTGCGCAAGGCAACCAAACTGCCATTAGACGTGCATCTGATGATAGAGCGGCCGGAAACCTTGGTCGAAGCGTTTGCAAAGGCTGGCGCCAGCCGCTTGTTGATCCACCAGGAGGCGACTTGCCACCTGGATCGCGTAATCAGGACGATTCATGAGCACGGCGTGGAGGCGGGAGTAGCGATCAATCCGGCAACTCCGGTGGCGATGCTGAGCGAAGTGCTGGGAATCGTGGAAACCGTACTGGTGATGTCCGTGAACCCGGGATTTGGGGGACAAAAATTTAACCCCGGGGCTTACGAAAAAATTCGGCAACTGAAACAGTTGCGCTCGCGTTATAATTGGGCCTTCCGTATCGAAATAGACGGTGGCGTGGGGCCGGAGAATGCAGGGGAACTGGTTCTGGCCGGGGTAGACACCCTTGCGGCCGGAACTTCCGTGTTTCACACTCCAGATGCCGCCGCGGCGGTACGACGCTTGCGACAACTTGCAACAGAAGCCATAACGCAGAAGGTGTGATGAAAAGAACCTCTCGCTCCGATCTAAGCCTGCTTGCCGCGGTCCTTGCGCTGGTCCTGCCCCTCAGTGGATGTCTCTTTGGCGGGAAGAATAAGAACACGACGCCATCTGCCGGGAATTCATCCGAGCCCGACAAGGTGCTCTTCGATCGTGGTATGGACGATATCAAGCACAGCCGCTACACGGTGGCGCGACTCGACCTGCAAACGCTGATCAATACCTATCCCGACAGCGAATATCTGGCCAAGGCGAAGCTGGCCATCGCCGATTCGTATTTCAAGGAAGGCGGCACGGCGGGATTAACGCAGTCCGTTTCCGAGTACAAAGACTTCATCACCTTCTTCCCCTTCCTCGAAGAATCCGCGTATGCGCAGATGCAGGTGGCCATGGCGCATTACGAAATGATGGAGAAACCTGACCGCGACGAATCGCAAGCGCAACTGGCAGAGGACGAGTTCCAGACTTTTCTCCTGAAGTACCCCCAAAGCGCGCTGGTTCCCCAGGCGGAACAGCACCTTCGTGAAGTGCAGGAAGTGATTGCCGAGGGCGACTTCCGCGTGGCGCACTTTTATTACGTACGCGGAACTCCGGGCGGGTACAAGGCGGCAGCATCGCGGCTGATTGAGCTGACGGATCGCTATCCGCTCTACAGCCAGAGTGACAGAGCGCTGTGGATGCTGGGAGATATTTACGGCAGCCAGGGACGTTCGGAAGACGAAAAAGCAAAAATGCGGGAGTGGGCGTCGAAGTATTACGCGCGCATCGTCCGCGATTATCCACTTTCGCCTTTGGCGCCGGCTGCGAAACAGAAGCTTGTAGCGGGAGGCTATTCCGTTCCGCAACCGGATGCGACGGCAGTGGCACGGATGCAGCAAGAGCAACAAGTCCCCCGGGCGCACAACAGCGTGATCCGCGCCCCGCTGGGCATGCTGCGTTCCATGCCCGACGTTTCCATGGCTGCCCACACTGGACAGCCGAACCTGGCGCCACCCAGCGATAGCGGCGGCGATGTGATGAGGCCGGGCGGGGCGGGCGGCATGAACGTTGGAGGCGGGGGAGGCGGTGGGGGTAGTAACGGTGTGGCGGTAGAGAGGGTGGAAGTGGGTTCAGGGAGCAATCCAGCCGCGACGCCTTCGACCACCGGGACCGGAGACCCCTCCTCTGCGGACCCAAAGACTGCAACAAACCCTGGGGCCAACCCGGCGCCGGGGACGACAGACCCCAAAGCATCTGATCCAAGCAAGAAAGCCGCCGATTCAGGCAAAGACTCCAAGGGGTCGAAAGACGCGAGCGCCAAAGACAAAAATGAGTCCACCAGTAAGAA
>JBGQGW010000230.1:0-5914 GCA_041497605.1 Terriglobia bacterium
ATCGCCCGCATCGAAGACGACCGCCTCGTCCTTGACCTCCGCACCGTTTTCCCCGAGCAAGAGCCCGCGCTTGCGGCAACGCTCACCGCCGCCCTGCGCTAACGCAAGGGCAGACTCTCTCCGCCAGGAATTACAAATCGCAATTCACCGCGTCACAAATGATTAATCACGCTGGCCACGCAGCCCGCGCCGAAGCCGTTGTCAATATTCACCACACTCACGTTGGACGCGCAACTATTCAGCATCGCCAGCAGCGCCGTCAATCCCCCGAAGCTCGCACCATATCCCGTGCTGGTCGGCACCGCAATCACCGGCGCCGCCACCATTCCCGCCACCACGCTCGGCAGCGCGCCTTCCATCCCCGCCACGCAGATAATCACGCGCGCCTCGGCCAGCTTCGCGCGGTTTTCCGTCAGCCGGTGTAGCCCTGCCACGCCCACGTCGTACAGCGCCTCCACGCGATTTCCCATCATCTCCGCCGTCACCAGCGCTTCTTCCGCCACCGGAATATCGCTGGTCCCCGCGGTCACCACCAGGATCAGCCCTTTGCCGTGAATCGAATGGCTGCGCCGGATCGTGATCACCCGCGACAGCGCGTAATACTTCGCTTGCGGCGCACCCGCCTTCGAATTCTTCCCGCGCCCGCGCACGATTTTTCGCACCGCCGCAAATGTCTTCTCTTCCGCGCGCGTGATCAAGATATTGTGCGAAGATTTTTCCGCCAGCATCGTCCGCGCAATCTCCGCCACCTGCTGTGCCGTCTTCCCCCGCGCATAAATCACTTCGGGATATCCCAACCGCAGCGCGCGATGATGATCCACTTTCGCGAACCCCAGATCCTCGAACGGCATCTTCTTCAGCCGCTCCACGGCCCCATCGGCCGAAAGCCTCCCCTTCTTCACTGCCTCCAGCAATCCGCGAATGTCTCGTTCGTCCATTTTCCTCTAGCCGCCGCAATCGCATTCTAACAGCAGCCACGATGGAAATAGCACGGCATAGATATTCCAACCCGGTAGCTCAGCTCCCTCGCCCACCGTTTTCGCCGGCGTTGACTGCAGGCCTCTACTCGGCTGTTTGTTTCGACTGCCATTTTGGCAGTTCCTCTGTCCCTTAGCTCTTCTCGACAAACAAATTCCCCGCATGTTAGCTTCACTCCATTATGCAAAACCCCTACGCATCGCATCTAGGAAATCGCAATCCACAGGAAGTAATCGCAGCTACGGCTGGGTGCCTCGACGGCCTCTTCGATAAACTGGGCCCCAAAGGCGCGGAACAATCCCTCGCCCCGGGAAAATGGACCGCCCGCCAAATCCTCTGCCACCTCGCCGATTGCGAAATGGTCTTTGGGTTTCGCTTGCGCCAGGCCCTCGCGGAAGACCATCACGTCATCCAGCCCTTCGACCAGGACCAGTGGGCGAAAAATTATGCGACGCTCGAAACTCGCGCGGCCCTCGCCGTCTTCTCCTCCGTCCGCAATTGGAATCTCGCGTTGATCCGCACCGCAACCCCCCAGATGCTCTCGAAACCTCTCACCCATCCCGAACGCGGCGAAATGACCTTCCAAACCGTGATCGAAACCATAGCCGGCCACGACCTCAACCACCTCAAGCAACTCGAAACCATCGCCTCCCGCCAGTAGCACGGTCACTCCGATCGGGAGACTCCGGAAGTTCACATGTATGGGATTTCTTCCGCAGCCTGCTAATGCTTCATCAGGCTCCCCAGCACGCCGCTGAACGAATCCTGCCACGCATGCGCGATCATTCCCGGACGAACGCTCTTGCGCCAGTGCGCCAGAATCCCGAACATCGCGCCGTACAGGCCGATCAACACCACCATCCGGAGACCCTGGTAGGCGTGAGCCGCGCCGAATGCCGCGGCGGAAAGAACAATGCCGGCGGGAGCGTTCTTCATCAGGGCAATGAATTGCCGCTGCAGGTATCCGCGAAAGATCGTTTCCTCGCAAATGCCCGCGGTGATCGAAAGTGCAATCCACATTGCCATTTGCATGCGACCCTGTGGAAGCAGGAATTGCATATTGCGGCCCATTCCATCCGCTCGCAGGAGCTTGCTGAGCAGCACAAGCAGGAGTCCCGAAGCGATCCAGAACGCCGCGGCGATTCCGATGTCCCGCAGCACCTGGCGGACGGATTGCCATCGATCTCCCAGCACAACGGAGAGAGACGAGCCATGCAGCCGCACGCCCAAAATCACCAGGGCGAACATGAGCAATTCGAACCCAAGCGTGCTCGCATAAAGTTTGACGCGGTCCGGATTCACCGCGGCCCGCATCTGATCCGCCAGAAACTTTCCCCAGACCGCCCAGGCTCCGAGCGCCACGAGCACCAGAATCGTGTGGACCGGGCTGGCAATCCGGCCGTAACGGCCTGACTCCGGCTGCGCCATAGCGGAAGTCTCCATGTCTTCTCCTTTATCACGCTCCGCAAACTAACAATTTCAGTCATTCCGAGGAGCGACGCGACGAGGAATCCCCTTTTTTCTTCGCATTTTCGGAACGAGAGATTATTTAGTTAGACGCGTGAATCCCAAAGACGTCAACACGCCCTCGTAGCAAGCGCCGCAAAGCCGGCAACGACGCATCCTACGTCCCGGGATGCATCGCCGTCATCATGAAAAATATTTCCTCGCGCCCCCGCGCGCTCCTGTCTTGACTTTGCCGAACCCGGCTGCCTAGACTGACCATTCCAAATTCTTTCCATGTCAAAAGCACAAAACAAGGTCATCACGGTTGGCGTCACCGGAGCGAGCGGCGCACTCTACGCGCAGACAATTCTGCGGCTGCTCGAATCCGATCCGCGCGTCGCGCGCATTCACCTGGTGATCTCAGAAACCGGCCTGCGCCTGGTTTCCACCGAACTCGACATCGTCACGCCGGAGCCGAAGAAACTCCCTTCTCTGCTTATCGGCGCCGCCACAAAAAAAATCGAATATCTTCCCAATAAAGACGTCGGCGCTTCCATTGCCTCCGGCAGTTCTCCCGTCGATGCCATGGTTGTTATTCCATGCTCCGCCGGAACGCTTGGGTCCATCGCCAGTGGACTGAGCGACGATCTGCTCGCCCGCGCCGCCGATGTTTGCCTGAAAGAGCGCCGCCCCTTGGTGCTCTGCCTGCGGGAAACGCCGCTCAATCGCGTACACCTCGAAAATATGCTGCGCGTGCACGACGCTGGCGCCGTCGTAATGCCGGCCATGCCCGCGTTCTATTACGGCCCCAAATCAATCGACGAGGTTGTCACCCAATTCGTCTACCGCGTCCTGGCGCAGCTCGATTTGCCGCAGGACGAGCAATATCACTGGCAAGGAAAGGCATGAAGAGCGAGTCAAAAGTCGAAAGTAAGGACACTGAAAACTGACGCCTGGTGGATTGGGCAGTAGATAAAAGCTGGTTGGATACTTTTAACTTTCGACTTTAAACTGACTTCCTAATGTCCAAGAGCCGAATCCGCACCGTGCTCGAGATGATCAAGTTCGAGCACTCCGTATTTGCTCTGCCCTTCGCCCTCGTCGGCGCATTACTCGCCGTGCGCGCGAGCGGCGCCGCTTGGCTTACCTTGCGGCAACTCTTCTGGATCATCGTCGCCATGGTCGGCGCGCGTTCCGCCGCCATGACCATGAATCGCATCGCCGACCTCCACTACGACGGCCTGAATCCGCGCACGCAGAATCGCCCGCTGGTCACCGGAGCTCTCTCGCTCTCCTTCGCCTGGGCCTTCACGCTCATCTCTTCCGCAGTCCTCGTCATCGCGGCCTGGCAACTCAATCGTCTCGCGCTGGAACTTTCACCCGTCGCGCTCGCGGTGCTGTTTTTCTACTCCTACACTAAGCGATTCACATCCTGGTCCCATTTCGTTCTCGGATTCTGCCTGGGCATGTCGCCCGCGGCCGCATGGATTGCCGTGCGCGGCTCGCTCGATTGGCGCATGTTGATCCTCTGCGCCGCTGTGACGCTCTGGGTCGGCGGTTTCGACGTGCTCTACGCTTGTCAAGACGTTGAATTCGACAAGCGAGCCGGCCTCTATTCCATCCCCAAGCGCTTCGGCGTCCCCGGAGCCCTGAAAATCGCGCGCGCCATGCACATCGTTATGGCCGCTCTGCTGGCCTGGCTCGCCCTCAGCTTCAATCTCCCTTGGCCGGCCTGGACCGGAATCGGTGTCGTCGCTTCGCTGTTGGCTTACGAGCACTCCCTGGTCAAGCCCAACGACCTCTCCAAAATCAATGCTGCGTTTTTCACGGTGAATGGCTATATTAGCCTGCTGTTTCTGCTATTCTGGGGAGTAGCAGCCGTGGTCTCGCGCCCCTAAACGGGTATTTCAAAAGGGCAACTCCGCGATCCCACACGCTGTCATTCCGAGCCCGTTTTTTGGGCGAGGAATCCTGAGAGGAATGCAACACTCCTCTAAGGTTGAAAATCTAGGCGACTATGCCCGCACAACTCCAAATCACCGACGCGCGGCTCGAACCCATCGCCGCCAAGGTCCTGTCCGGCGAGCGCCTCAACGCCGCCGACGGGCTCGCGCTCTACGAATCGCACGACCTCCTCGCGCTCGGCTGGCTCGCCAACCACGTTCGCGAGAAGCGCCACGGCAACGTCTGCTACTTCAACGTCAATCGCCACATCAATCCCACAAACGTTTGCGTCGCGCACTGCAAACTCTGCGCCTTCGGCCGCTCGCCCGATTCGCCCGGCGCTTACACCTACGCCGTCGAGGAAATCGTCCAGCGCGCCGAGCAAGGTGTTTCCGAAGGCGCCACGGAATTCCACATCGTCGGCGGCCTGCATCCCGACCTGCCGTTTGATTACTATCTCGATTTGATTCGCGGCTTGAAGAAAAGCTATCCGCAGGTCCACCTGAAAGCCTTTACCATGGTCGAGGTCGGTTTCTACGCGCGCATCGCCAAACTTTCCATTCGCGATACGCTGCTGAAAATGAAGGAAGCCGGCGTCGATTCGCTCCCCGGTGGCGGCGCGGAAATTTTCAATCCCCGCGTGCGCAAAGTGATCTGCGACCACAAAGTGAGCGGCCAGCGCTGGCTGGAAATCGCCCGCACCGCTCACGAAATCGGCTTGCGTTCAAACGCCACCATGCTCTACGGCCACATCGAAACTTCCGAAGAGCGCGTCGAACACTTGTTGCTGCTGCGCGATTTGCAGGATCAGACGGGCGGCTTCGTCACCTTCATTCCGCTCGCGTTTCACCCCGCCAATACCGGTCTCAGCCATATCCCCAATCCCACCGGGATCGACGATCTGAAAATGATCGCCGTGTCGCGCCTGCTGCTCGATAATTTCGATCACATCAAGGCCTACTGGATCATGCTGACGCCGCGCATCGCCCAAGTGGCTCTGCGTTTCGGCGCCGACGACATCGACGGCACCGTCATCGAAGAAAAAATTTATCACGACGCGGGCGCCACCACTTCCGAATTCACCACCCGCGGCGATCTCGAGCGCCTGATCCGCGCCGCCGGCCGCACGCCCGTCGAACGCGACACCTGCTATCGCCCCGTCGATCGCACCAAAATGCCGCTGCCCCCCAAATCGCGCAACGCCCGCAGCGAAGGCTTCATTCCCCAAACCACTCTCACGCTGATCACCTAGTCCTAAGCTTCTCAGCCGCCAAGAAGCCGCAGCTCCCAGCTCCTGGTCATTCCGAGGCCGCGTCTTGCCCTGCGAATTTTGCAGGGCTGCGGCCGAGGAATCCCGCGCACATCGTCCCGCCAGGAATTCAAAAATAGCACCCGGAACTGCTCCTCTCGCAAGACAAGCGCCGCAATTCCAAATTGCATTCCCCCCCCCCCCCAAAAAAAAAAAGCCCCACCCGAGGATGGTGAGTCCGTTGACAACCGTTTGAGGGGGTGCCGGGGCAGCGGTTACACGTGGGCGGGGGGTGGG
>JBGQGW010000231.1:0-5907 GCA_041497605.1 Terriglobia bacterium
GAATTCCTTCGCGCCCGCGCACGTAGTCCAGGAGCTCAGCCAAGCCGGTCCACAGCCCAAGTTCTTCGATCTCCCAGGAGTGCCCATACAGGTGCCAGATGCCGCCGTTCTTCATCACGCGATCGAACAAGATCTTGCCGAGCGCAACCCAGTTTTCCGTCCCGCGAAACCGGCTCAGATAGTCGAAGAGCCGGCCGGCCTTTCGCGCTTTGGCAATATTCTTGATGTAGGTCCAATCGGTGTGCGGATACACTTGCAGGCTTGTCGGCATCTCGAAACGTGCAAAATCCGTCTCGATCGAAAGCATGCGCGTGGTGCGAGCGCCGCGGAAACCGGCAGCCTTGAGCTGTTCCGAGACTCGCTGATCGTATTTGCCCCGTGGATAACAGAACATCGGCACGTCACTTCCCAGGATTCCTTCCAAAGCCTCTTTGCTGCCGCGCACTTCGTGCTCGATTTCCGATTGGGGCAAACCGTAAAGAGTCCGATGCGAGACTCCATGAGCGCCGATCTCGAACCCTTCCGCTGCCAGCGACCGCAGGTCCGCGGGCAATAGAGTTGGACGGCCACGGTAACCTGTCATCGGAATGAAGAAAGTGCCCGGCAGGCCTCGCGCGCCCAGAAGGCTCGCGACTTTCAGGTCTGCCGGGTCTCCATCATCCCAGCTCGTCGTAATAATTCTTGTTATCGGTTCCACTGAAGTGCCGCGCCTCGTTTCAGATTCGGATCAGAGATCGGTTCCACAAGAATCCTAAGTGGCAAAGTTGGGGTCCATGATCTGCGGAGGCCGCTTGGACATGAGCCTTTGGCAGGTCTCGAAACTATCGTGCGTTCGGAACCACAAAGTTTGTTTCGGCGCATGACGCAAGATTCTCCACTCTTTAGGATAAGCGCCATTGAACGTCTTCAGGAGCAGGCGTTTCGTCTGGTAGAACTTGGCGAGGCTGTCGTAACCCCGGTCGGACATCTTCCGGGGGCTCCAGGTGCGCTGCACGCGCAGCCGCTCCATGCGCCGCCGCGTGTGCTGCAAGCTGGCGTTTGTTCCCAGCCAGCGAAACGCTCCGATGATCTGATTGACATACTGGAATCGCTTTCCCTGGGAGGCCAATCGGACGAAGTACTCGAAGTCCATGACCACCCGGTATTCCATGTCGAGCATCATTTGTTCGTCAAAGATTTGCCGGCGGAAAAAAGTGGTTGCAGTAATGATGAAGCAGCCGTAATAAAGGAGTACGCGAAAGTCGAATTCATGAGCAGTCTTGGATCGCTGCAGCCTGCCGTCTTTGTCCACAAACAGGACGTCTCCATAGAAGACATCGGTTTTGGGATTAGCCACGGCAGCCTTGGCCATGGCAGAAAGTGCCCCAGGCAGATAATATTCGTCCGCATTCAGCCAGCCGACCAGGTCGCCGGTGGCCATCTTAAAACCCTTGTTCAACGCGTCCGACTGGCCACGATCGGGTTCTGAGATCCACCGGACATGCGGATAACGCTTCAAGACCTCGAGCGTATTGTCCTTCGAAACGCCGTCCACGACGATATGTTCGAAGTTTGGATATCCCTGATGCATTACGCTTAGGATCGCGTCTTCGAGATATTCGCCATGATTCAGACAGGCGGTGACGATCGAGATCTTGGGAAGTGCCTTTGTATCATTCATGTTTTCGGCTTCCTTTCGTCATTCAAACTTTGTTTGCCATAAATATTCTTTCCGCTCTGAGTTGCCGCATTTCGCGCCGGACAAGAGCTCCTACGCCCCTGCATCCCAACTTAATCTTCTCGTTGTTTGCGCAGGAGGAATTCTCCGAGTGCGTATCGGCGAGCGCTGGCCGGATATTCGAGTGCGGTCTGGCGGTCGCAGGCGCGCCACGGGCCCCAGGGTTCCTTGACCAGAAATCGCGACTTCACCACCTCGTAACCGGCCAGCAGGCGCGGCAAGCGGTGCTTTCCGTACACCCGATGAAAAGGCCGGTGAACTCCGTCAATTCCCACTGGGACGGTGAGGAACAGCCATCCTTGCCGATCGAGGAGTTCCGTAATCTTGCGCATCGCCTTCAGGTCCCCATCCGGATCTTCGGCGGAGCCGTAACGGCCGGAGAGCCCGATGTGTTCGACCGTGGAGCAGGCCACGATCATGTCGAATCCGGCCTCCAGCAACTCGCCTGTGAAATCGCCCTTGATGAAGCGGATCCCTGCGAACTGCTTGGAGAGATCGGAGGCGATGTCGATTGCGGTAACGTCGTAACCCAGCGCCAGCATCGCCGGAATGATGGGAGAGCGGCCGGGGCCAATTTCGAGCGCCCGCTTGGGGCCAGGCGGCAAGTTGGCGCAGACAAAGCCCCAGTCCAGGAATTTCTCTCCTTTCAAGTCAACACCACCGAGGGGTGGCCTGGGCTCGCCATTCAACAGAGCCTGAATGCCAAAACGATGATCGAGGTTCCTCGCGAATGATCCTAAAATTGCTCCCAAGCTCATGGTCTTCCTCCTTCGATCGATGAATGCCGTTCTGCGACGATGGCAATACGATTCATGCGTTTGGATAGGGTTCTCGCTGCAAGTGAGAACTTGCGGCCCATGCAAATTCGTCAGGCCGCTCGTCGAATCCAGAGGCGCGGGCCCGCATTGTTAAGCTGTCCTGTTTCTGTTTCCTGGTGAAGGTGTCGAGACGATGGGAGACAAAGAAGGAATAGACAAGTAGCGCCGTCACCGGAAAATAATTGAAAACTTCGAGCACGGCACCGAACAGATTGATCACCATAAAGTTTACAGTGAGGACGAGTAGAACAAGCGCGATCTCGCTCTGTCCGGGATACTTCATCAATCTCCACGCGTTTCTGCTGGAGACCCAAACTCCGATTCCGATCAACAGCAGCCCGATCAGTCCGGCTTCTGCTGTTGAGTCCAAATATCCGTTATGCAGCGATGTGGGGCTCCAATCCGCGGAGAAGGTCAGCACGGTCTGTCCGATCCAAAATGCGCCGTAGCCATGTCCCAGCATCAGGTGGCTGCGGATCATCGGAATCGCCTGTTGCCAGATTTGTGTTCTGCCGGAAGCCGTCTGCATGTCTTCATCGGTTTCGCCGCGGTTCCACATCTGCTTCAGTGCGGGAACTTGAGTAAACAGTACAACCACGCTGATGACTGCCATCGCGCCATATAGTTTCTTCTTGAGCGGCCGGGGCTTCAGAAACTCAAAGAAAAAGAGCGCTGCCAGCACGCCCAACCAGGTCTCCCGTGACTTTGTCAGCAGCACAACAAGTCCGGGAATCATCAGGTTGAACCACAGATATTCTTTCCTGGTCCAAATGTCTTTTCGAGCTCGAGTGGTCCATGCCGCCAGAAATCCCACCGATGCGCACCACCCGATCTGATTTTCGATTCCGATCCTGCCAAGCCGCCAGGCCGGATTGGCGATGTGAAAATCTCCGCGAGCCACCGAGAGGGCGAGAACGGCAAACGACAGCAGCGAACTTGCCCAGCACATCGTTCGGATTAGTTCGGTCGAGCCTTCCGGTTTCCGGTCGTAGTAAACGGCTCCTACGCCTAGAGCAAACACAGCGACGAAGAGAGCTTCTGCCGCCCGCCGCAGTGTCTGCATCGGGCCCTGTGACCAGAAGAAGGAAAGAAAGGCGAATAAAATGAATGCTCCGACCCAGGGAGTCAGGTTGACCCGGCCAATCCTGTGGCGGCCCCAAAACAGACAAATGATGCCTGTCGCGAGCAGTAGCGTGCCGGCGACGCGGTTCAGCATGCTGCCCGATTCGATGCTTTGGGCCAACTGCATGGCGTTGGTTACGGCTTCGGAGCTGCGCAGAAATCCCACCGTCGGCACCAGTACCAAGCCGACAATCCCAAGCTTCAGGATGGAAGGCCGGGTGAAAGCGAAGGCAGCAAGGGTAAGACTCACGGGAACCAGGGCTGCCTGGGGATAGAGGAAAACAATGAAGCCAAGAACCGCGAAGGCCACGAATGCCGCAACTCGCTTGATAGCCTGGCTACCCGGCATTCTCGATTCCTTCGGCGAGTGCGCCCCGGTTCTCGAACTGCGCGATTCGCCCGCTGAGATCGCGGAGCCATTCTCCCTTCTTGTCCCAGGCAAAGATTTTTCGCACGCGTTCGCGTCCGGCCTCACCCATCTGATCCCGCAATTCGGGATTTTGAGCCAATTGCTCCATCGCTGCGGCCATATCGATGATCGCCTGTTTTGGCGCGATCGCTTTCACCTTGACGCCAGTCTGGGCGCTCACCTGGAGACCAGGCCCGCCAATATCCAGGCAGATTACGGGCCTGCCCGCCGCCATCGCTTCCAGGCATACCCAACCGCCTGAATCGTGCAAACTCGGATGCACCAGCACATCGCACTGTTCGAGTTTCTCCAGCACTTCGGCGCGGGGAATCCGTCCCCAGAACTTGACGCTTCCTTCCACGCCGAGTTCCCGGGCGATTCTCTGCAACCGTTTCCGTTCGGGGCCTTCGCCCATCAGCCAGTATTCGCTTTGAGGAAACTTCTGCTGGAACTGGGCAAATGCCCTCAACCCAAGCTCGAAGCCTTTCAAGTGCAGAAGATCGCCGAGGCTTACAAGACGGAACAGTCCGCCGCGACGGCTGGGGATCTCGCCTAGGCGCTCGATTTCCTCCTGCGGCAATCCCGCCTCCGAATAAACCATCACATCTCGGCAGCCCAGGATTTTCAGTCGTTCTGCTGTGCGGTCGGTTGTTGCCAGCGCCACCGCGGACCGTCGGGCAGTCGCGCGCAGGAATGGGTCCATCTCGCCCAGGCGCTGAGCCACCGTGCGCAGGAGTTCAAACACTTTCCCTCGGGTGCTGTAACAGCGCCAGAAACTGAACGGCGGAGCTTCACCGCCTCCGACAGGCCCCCACTGGAACGGCACCGGAAGCAGCGCCATGAAACTGGGCATCCAGTAATTGCAAAACGTAACGTGGTGCACCTGGTCGAATCCCACTTTCCGGTGGAGTTTTCTGGCCTTTAGGTACGCCGTCAGTTGCCACAGGTAGTAGTAAAGGTGAATCCCGCGGCGGTGCTTCTTCCAAAAACGCGCCCAGCGCGGCAGGTCGTGATAGACAAAATGAACATTGGGCAGCGGCTCGCGGGCCATCGCAGCCTCGATTGGCTCGCGATTTTTAACGCGGGTGATGCCCCATACTTCGTGGAAGCGGGCAAGCTGGCGGATGCGATGCCAACCCACACCTTGCTCCGAGCCGCGGCCCGGCGAGCAGGCATAACCTGAGACGAGTATGCGCATCAGTTTTCTATTGGGCTACAGCGTTCGCGACGGCGTTAGTCTTGCGATGGAGCAAGTACAAGGCGACGGCGAAACCCACTACGCTTGAAAGCATCATGGAGACGATCACGCCCTGCACACCCAAAGCCCAGGTAAGCGGGATTCCAACCAGAACTGCAACCGCGCCCGAAGCCGCATAGGCTACAAAAACCGAAGCGGGTGACTCCATCGCACGCAAGCCGATCGAAGGACCGGCAAGTGAAATCTGCAGGACGGAAGCGAGCGCCAGCCACGGAACCAGTGCCACCAGATTTTCGTAATGGCCGCCGTAGAGAAAATGCACGATCTGCGCGCGGAAAATCACCAACAGGCTCCAATAGGCGAGTCCGCCCCCCGCGTACAGAAGGGAGACCTTTCCGGTGAAGGATCGCAGCCGGCCCGAACCATGCTGATGATTGATGCGCGACGCATAAGGCTGAAACAGAAGTGAGAGCGCTGTCGCCGTGTGGCCGATGGGCAAGGAGAGATTGAGCAACGCCTTCAACTCTCCGGCGCCCGCCATGCCGGCGGACGCGCTGACCACCGGAAAGTAAAAATTGGAAGGGAGCCACAGTAGAGCTGCCGTCGCCAGCGACCAGCGGCCATAAGCCCAGTGCTGACCCCA
>JBGQGW010000232.1:0-5896 GCA_041497605.1 Terriglobia bacterium
CCGAGCGCCCACCACTGAAACTGGTACGGGTCTTCTTTCGCCAGTTCGGCTGCATCAGGCAATGAAGTCGGCTCACCGATGACCTTGTACGTCTGCGAGACTTCATCTCCGAAATGGTCGCGCAGACGGCTCTTGATGAGGCCGATTGCAAGGTGCGTTATGTCTGTTCCAATCCACCGGCGATTCAATCTCTGTGCGACGGCAATTGTTGTCCCGCAGCCGCAGAATGGGTCAAGCACCGTATCGCCTTCGTTGCTGCTTGTCTTGATGATCCGTTCGAGAAGCAATTCGGGTTTCTGCGTCGGGTAGCCAAGCCTCTCAGCCGCTTGAGCGGCAATTGGTCGCAAGTCAGTCCACAAATCCTGTAGTGGGACACCGGGCATTTCGTCCAAGTATCTCTTATAAGCTGGAACAGTGCCCGGACTGGTCTGAATAACGCGGCCCTGTTCAATTAGCTCTTTCATCTTGGTCTGGCTGTATCGCCAATATCTAGTCACTCCCATGACTTCGTATTCAGGATTGCCTTTTGCTGCGCCGCCCGGCCCCGTCAAATCTCCGAGACGATACAGCCTTCCAGTGCCTTTCTCAACATGTCGGTAGAACTGCTCCACGTATTCATCGTCGTATGGCGTGTATTGAGGATTCCATGTCCACGAATCTGACTTGGTGTAGAAGAGAAGTACGTCATGAATCCGACCATGTTGACGACGCCCCTGTTTAGTGTCGCTGTGTGCGCTGCTGCGTTTCCAAATTATTTCAGACCGAAAGCATTGCGGGCCGAAGACCGCATCCATTAGCAGCTTGATGTAGTGGCTCGCAGTCGGGTCGCAATGGAGATAGATACTCCCCGTCGTCCTCATTACCCGCCGCAAATCAACAAGCCTCGGAGCCATCATGGTGAGGTAAGCGAGCATGTCATTCGTCCCGAGGAAACGACGGAACGCTTGCATAACATCGGAAACCTTGCCACCGCCTTCGACGACTTCTTCGTAGGCTGCGGCGGCTGCTTGGTTCCACTCCCATGTATCCTCAAAGGCTTTGAATTGAGAAGCCGCGCCTGTGCCATCTTTTTCTTGAAACAGCACGTTGTAGCTCTGATTGGAATTGAACGGCGGGTCTAGATAGATTAGGTCAACGGTCTCGTCTTTAATATGTCGGCGGAGAACGTCGAGGTTGTCGCCGTAGTAAAGAAGATTCACGGACGAGAGTCTAGCGAGGTTCGACTTAGACAATCAAGGTTCTCGTCCGGTCGTGTGACGAGTTTGATCCGCCGAAGACATGGGGTGCGCTCATGCCGCTTTTGAAGGTCGCAAGAAAGAATGGTCCCGCTTCGAAAGAAGACTTTCTTTGAGTCTGTAGCAAGCCGGATTGTGAGCAGTTCTATCGAGGAAGCCGCTTTTCCACAACGAGCGCATAGAGTCTGCTATCTGGTTTTCAGAAGTAAGAAAGCGCTTCCTGAATCTGTGTCTGATTTCCAGGAGATAGAAGATGATGGGGTTAAACCATTTCTTCCATCCACTTTTGGCAGATTCCAAATGAGTAGTTCCTAGTTGGAGGTCCTCCACTAGAATTCGCAGATAGTTCGCCCCACGCATATCTTGCGGAGATTTCCAATCAGCCTCCCCGGCTAGACGGTCAAGAATTTGATTCTCACGCTTGTCTTTCCTCTTTTGATGGAAAAATAAAACGGCGTGGACTAGCTCACGTGCGATCAGTATCTCAGTTCCCGTAGCGTCCATTTTGCTTTACTCCCGCGATTCAATCTAAGACCGCGAGCAGCGTCTTTAGAACTGGTCTAAAGTTCCAAAATGGTACAGGTAACTAAAACTGTACCGTAGTGGAGCAGTGAGCCGAAGAAAACGCGGAGTTCATCGAAGCGATTTATCCCGATTCTTGTACTCCGCAATCTAATTTTCTGCCAACTCCCCAAATGTCCACAGGCACCAGGTCTTTCAAATTCGCCGATATCGTGGTAATCAGGTAGGAGAGGGCAATTAGCGAGGAAAAGTGTCCCATGATCGTAGGCGCTCCAGGAATCGCGAGGGGGAGGGGTAAACATTTCAAAGCAAACATGGTGAAATAGGCGAACTTAGCTAAAAGCTAATCGCCTGGCTAATCGCCAGGGCAATTCAATTAGAATTGCGCCTAAGTGATTGAAAACAGTAGGGGGAATGTGATTCTAATCGCTCCTAAATCGACTATTTTTGAGAGGTTGAAATTGAGCATAAAAACGCGCTTGTGGCAGCCGTTCGAGGCCCCGAATCCTCAGAAACGGGCGGAGATCGGGCAATGAGCCGACTGAGCCGAGCGATGTTGCTTCACCCCTCCCGGCCGGGCAGAGGTTCGCCCGCACGAAGAAAATTATTCTGGAAAAGTTTATTTTGCATTTGCTTACTCGCCCTTCTCGCCATCGTCCTGAGCATCGCTGAAAATTCTCGAAGGCTTGCTGCCGGCGTTTACCTGCAAACGAACGAAAAGAAAATTACTCCCGCCGGATCGCTGGTCATCGACGCTGGGACGAAGAATCCTGCCGTGGGTTCGCTTCCCGTGGCTTTCGTTCGCAGTCCCGATCATGCGGCGAAGGATGGAGGCGGACGCTACCTGATCGCCGTGAACAGCGGCTACGGCATACAGTTCAGCGCATCCACGAATCGCGGCCAGCAATCCATCGCCGTAATCGACCTGAACGCCCAACTTGGGCCTCAGGTGGTCCAGAACGTTTATTTCCCCACGCCGCAAAGCGCGAATGTGGGGGCAGTTTTTTCGCCTATGCCCGATGCCAGCGGCGCTTACACCCTCTACGTTTCCGGCGGCTTCGAAAATCGAATTTGGATGTTTCAATTCCGGCCCGGCGAGCCGGCTCCGATTGAGCCGCCTTCCCCAGGGCCCGAGACACGCGTAAAGGTGCCATTTATTTCCGTGGCCGGCTTTGCAACCGCCGCGCCGTCGCCGCGTTACAACGAAAGCAACGATATCCTTGCGCCGCTCGATTACGAAAACAACGAGCCCGTCTATCCCACCGGTATCGCCATCGCTCCTGACGGCAACACACTATTCATCGCCAACAATCTGGGCGACAGCCTGGGAATCATTCACGAACTGCGCAACGAAAGGAAGCTCACCCGAATTGACCTGAGCGACGGACAGCCGGGACATTTCGTTTATCCCTACGCAGTGACCGCTCTGCCGTCACGCGATGGTCGCAGCGCGGCGAAGGTCTATGTCTCCTGCTGGAGCACGGCCACCATCGCCGTCGTCGACCCGCGGCATCCCAATCGCCCCATCACTCGAATTTCTGTTGGCCGCCACCCGACTTCCATGATCCTGAATTCAGCCGCTACGCGGCTCTACGTGGTGAATTCAGATGCCGACAGCGTTTCGGTGATTAACACCGCCACGGACAAAGTTGCCGAGACCATCGGCGTGCGCCTGACGGAGAAATCTCTTCCCGGAGACAGCCCCGAAGATCTCGCGTTGAGCGCTGATGGATCGAGTCTTTACGTGGCGAATGCGCACAGCAATGCGGTTGCGGTGGTCGATCTTTCGCCGGCTGCCCGCGGAGTTGCCGCGCCCGCCATGCGCGGCAAAGACAAAAACCATGACGACGACCAGCCCACGGCGCGCAGCAAGGTCCGCGGTTTTATCCCCACCGGCTATTATCCCTCCGCGATTACCGTGGCCAATGGACTCCTGTTCATCGGGAATGGAAAAGGAACAGGCTTCGAGTCCTCGTCAATGGTGGTTAGCAACAAAGGCTTCACTCCCAAATTGCCGAACGAACGGTTTCCCGTCGGAACCAGCCGCGAAAAGCAGGGCGGGCAGTACGACGTCTCCTTGATTGCCGGCAATTTTTCCATGCTGCCGGCGCCGGACGCGAGATCATTGGCTGACTTTACGCAACAAGTGATGCGCAACGAAGGTTTGCTCGGCCTGATCGATGTGAAATTGTTCCCCGGTCCCACGCCCATTCACCATGTGATTTATGTGATCAAGGAAAATCGAAGCTACGACCAGATTTTCGGTGACCTGCAGCGCGCAGGCAATGGTGAGTCGGCGGATGGCGATCCGAGCCTTGCTATTTTTGGGGTCGGCGCAGCGGCGCAACGGCCCGGCGGACCGCCGCAGAATATCTCGCCGAACACTCGCGCGCTGGCCCTGCGATTCGGCTTGCTCGATCGCTTTTTCGTGAATTCCGAGGCCAGTCCCGATGGGCACAACTGGGCCACCGCGGCTTATTCCAGCGACTACGTCGATAAAGCGTTTCGCTGGAGTTATTCCTACCGTGGACGCGCCTACGATTATCAAGGCACCAATCGTCTTCCCAACGTTTGGCCGATGAAGAATCAGCCCCCGGCCCTTCCCGTTCCTGCCACCGCCGCGGACATCGAAAAATTCATGCGCCGCTTTGTCCCTTACCTGAATGGCTCGCGCGATATCGGCGAACCTTCCACGCTTTTTCTGTGGGATGATGCCGCGCGGGCCGGACTTACTTATCGCGCTTATGGCGAGGGAGTGGTTTCGTTTTCGCAAGGGCAAGTGGATAATTTCAACGCCAACAATTCGCGGCGGAAGTATCCGGATGTCACGTCCACTGCGGTCGTCTTTCCGGTTCGCAAAGGACTCGAAGGGCACGCGAGTCCAACCTATCGCGAATTTGATTTATTTACGCCGGACGCGATCACCATCGAATCCTACAAAGCCGCGAAGGAATCGAACGGAAAAATTGACCCGCTGATTTCTCCCACGAATCCCGACCCGCGGTTCCGCGGCTATTCGCGGCTGGCCGACTGGCTTCAGGATTTTCACCGCATCGTGGCGGCACGCGACGGCGGCAAGGGGGATTCCCTGCCGTCGATGACTGTCCTCTATCTTCCCAACGACCATACCAACGGGATTCGCGCGGGAACGCCCTCGCCGCAGTTCTACGTGGCCGAAAACGACTACGCGGTTGGCCGGCTGGTGCAGGAAGTTTCTTCGAGTTCCTATTGGAAAGACACGGCGATTCTGATTCTCGAAGACGACGCGCAAGACGGTCCCGATCACGTCGACGCGCACCGCTCGCCGGCCCTGGTGATCAGCGCTTACAACCGGCCCGGCGCGCTGGTGCACCAGTATCACGATACGGTCAGCCTGATCCGCACCATGGAAGTACTGCTGGGGATGCCGCCGATGAACCAGCTCGATGCTTCCGCCGCGCCAATCGATATTTTTCGCCCCGAGGCCGATTTGCGGCCGTATCAGGCAGTGCTGCCGGATGTGGCTTCGGATAATTTTCTGTTGCCACAGGCGCGCGATGCGGAAACGGCGCACTGGATGAAGGAAACCGAGAAACAGGATCTTACGGCCGCGGATATGGCCGACCCGCAAGTGCTCAATCAAATCATCTGGTTCTCCGTGCGCGGAAAAGATTCACCGATGCCACCGGTCGCCCGTCTCCCCGTGTACGACGCCATGCGCGCCGAGCTCGACGAAGATGCTTCCGAAGAGGCCGTGCTGATTCGCGACCTGAAGCATCTCTTGGCGCGGCGTTGAACTGCCAATTCTTCGGCCAACCGCGGGAAGCAACCCGGCGCTCCCCAATTCGCTCTCACCTTAAGGTGCCAACGCAATCATAAAAAGGCGGCAATCCCGGATGCGATTTTCGAGTGGACTCACAGAAAAGCTTTTGGCCGCGGTTTTAGTTGCGGCGCTGGTCGGATTGCCTTTGGTTCCTGTTGCCGCGGCGCAGCAGGAAGAAGCTGGAAAAATTCACGTGGACGTGAATTTGGTCCTGGTGGAAGCCACGGTGAAAAACAAAGCGGGCCAGGTGATGGACGGGCTCACGATGAAAGATTTTGAAGTGCGCGAGGACGGCGTGCCGCAAACGGTTTCGCACTTCAGCCGCGACCAATTGCCC
>JBGQGW010000233.1:0-5829 GCA_041497605.1 Terriglobia bacterium
CTTCCAGGCGGGCGGACCGCACTTCGCCACAAATGACTTGACGCTCAACGGTTTCTGCACCGCCGCAATCACGCGCGCCTCCACTGTGACTCGAGGGCCGTCGCTGGTACATCGAGGATGATGCGTGCGTAGTGCGAACAAGCCGACAGGGGTGACGCCCTGATTTCGTCTTCACTCTGGAACAGGAAGCACTGATAGTAAAGTGTCACAAGCAAGCGCAAAAGTCCGCAAATCGTCCCCTTCGGCGCGCAGCTCTTTCGGCAGTTTCTTTTCATCGAGTTCCGTCCAT
This sequence comes from Terriglobia bacterium, assembly GCA_041497605.1. GTDB lineage: Bacteria > Acidobacteriota > Terriglobia > Acidiferrales > UBA7541 > JBGPTK01. Next base: position 290 of record JBGQGW010000233.1, read on the forward strand.
AAGGGTTGACATGTATGCACACATGTGCATATACTTGCCTGTGAGCTTTGAATGGGATCCGGCTAAAGCTCGGGCAAACTTCGAAAAGCATGGAATTCGGTTCGCCGACGCGGCTACCACGCTGGAAGATGATCTCGCCCTTACAGTGCGCGATCCCTTCTCAGGGGACGAAGTCCGTTGGATCACTCTTGGCAAAGATGCTGCTGGCCGTCTACTCGTTGTGGTTTACACATGGCGAGGGGATCATGCCCGCTTGATTTCAGCGCGCCTGGCCACGCCCCGGGAAAAGAGCCAATATGAGGAGCATCATGAAGCGTGAATACGATTTCGGCAAAGCCAAACGCGGCGCTGTCGTTGCCGTTCCGAAGGGCAAAACGCGCATCACCATCCGTCTCGATGACGAAATCCTGGCTTGGTTCCGGGATCAGGTCGAACGCGCAGGCGGCGGCAACTACCAGAGCGCCATCAACGAGGTGCTGCGGCAATACGTGCAGCAAGCTCGTGAACCTCTTGAGAAAATCATTCGGCGTGTAATACGTGAAGAGCTAAGTCGAGCCTCCTAGATTTGATTGTGCTCCGATTGTGAAGCGCAAGGGCGCAGAAACTTCGAATTGCGTCAAATCTGCCACAAACTCGTTCAGATAAGTTTGGAAATCGTCCTCTAAGTCGCGCCATATTTTTTAATGCCCTACCTCGACATCCCGGTGCGCTATCCACCGCACCGTAGCTGATTTTGTTTGATGATGAGATCCTCCGAATTCAACTCTCAAACTGAAGACTTGAATCCGGAGAGTGTTGGCCCTTTGACGACGAAGAGAAATTGCACTCTCTGCTCAGACACTAGGTCAGGCTCCTCCCGCCATCCACGGCGATCACCTGCCCGGTAATAAAATCCGATTGCGCGAGGAAGGCAACCGTTTCCGCAATGTCGTTCCCCGTTCCCACTTTGTGCAGCGGGACACGGCGGATGTAGGCTTCGTCGGGAGCTTCACCTGGAAATTGAATCGTGCCGGGAGCCACGCTGTTCACCAAAATTTCAGGGCCCAGAGCGCGAGCCAGGCAGCGCGTCAGCATGATGGCGCCGGCTTTCGAAGAGCAATAATGCATGTATCCGGGCCAGGGCAACATGCCGCCGAGAGAAGTGAGATTGACGATGCGGCCGCGGCCCTGGCGCTTCATCATCGGCGCGGCGGCCTGCGCGCAAAAAAATTGCGCCTTTAGATTCGAACCCAGCACGCGGTCCCAATCCTCTTCCGTAAGATCTTCAAACTTCGCGGGGAAAAAGACTCCCGCATTATTCACCAGGATATCCAGGCGGCCGAATTCGCGCTCGGCGGTTGCAAACATTCGGTCGACTTCCGCCTTGCGCGCTACGTCGGCTTGAATCGCCAGGCCGCGCCGGCCGAGTCCGTTGATTTCCCGAACCACGGATTCGGCTTCGGATTGGGATTGGTTGTAATTCACGATTACCGTGGCGCCCTGGTCCGCAAGTTTCAACGCAATGCTCCGCCCGATCCGCTTGGCGGCTCCCGTCACCAGCGCAATTTGCCCCGCAAATGGCAGTTCCGGCATGGTTCCCTCCCTCGTGGAGCTAGAAACATAACATTTGGGCTCCAGACTCGGTAACGCATTCACGATTTGACCGAATTGCGTTGCGGCCACCATGGAATTGCGTACGGCCAAAACTCGGTGGTTCGCATGTTTGAATCGAGAAATATTGCGGCCCGTCCAAATTGCCGTAGAATCGATTCCGCAAAGATTTCCGTGGAGGCCGCATGAAACTCGATCTGCTCGCCATCGCCGCGCATCCCGACGACGTGGAGCTCACTTGCGGCGGAACGCTGATCAAGATGGCTCAAAAAGGATATAAAACCGGCGTGATCGATTTGACCCGCGGAGAAATGGGAACGCGCGGAACGCCAGAAACCCGGCTGAAAGAAGCAACGGCAGCAGCCAAAATATTGGGCCTCCGGCATCGCGAGAACCTGGGCTTGCCCGACGCCGGCCTCGAAGCCTCGCAGGATTACAAACTGATGGTGGCGAGCAGAATTCGCGAATTACAGCCTCATACCGTGATTTTGCCCTATTGGGAGGGTCGACACCCGGACCACTACACCGCGGCTCGCTTGGCCTACGAGGGATGCTTCCTGGCGGGGTTGAAAAGGCTCCCGCTGCCTGAAAAGGCTTTTCGCCCGTTCAAGATCCTCTATTCAACAGCGTACCACGACTCGATTCAACCGGCTTTTGCCGTGGATATCACGGCGCAATTTGCGCAGCGTCGAAAAGCGATCCTCGCCTATGCCTCGCAGTTCACTCCGCCCAAAGGCACGCGCCGTGGCAAAGTGTTCTTGCCGCTGGATCAACTGGAGCAAGCCATGGGCGTGATGGCAAGCTATTACGGGCGAATGATCGGCGTGAAATATGCAGAAGGCTTCCTGGTGAAAGAAGTGATGCAGGTGGATGACGTGGTGAAGATGCCCGTGCGTTCGATTTAAGACGCCAGGTGGGTGTGATTCTGATGCCGGACGATTTGTTCCAACTAGAACTTGTCGGTTTCCTGGGCGAAGGTGAAGCCGGAGAGTGTCTGACCTGCGGCCGCGCGATCGACCTTGACTCGAAGAGGCGGCTCTGTTTCGGCGCCGGCTTTCCGTAACACCGCAAACGTCGCCAAGGCTTCGTTATAGACTTTGGTGACCAGGTAGGAATCGCTCGAGCCATCTTTCTTCCACACCTGACCCACCTGAATCTTTCTAGCTGGCATGCCGCATTCGCCTCGGAGGACAGACTCTAGAGCGAATTACTTCCTTCGTCAATGGGACGAGCGGAAACTACGCCAGAATGAGCAACAGGCAGGACGTGAATAAGCTGTGGTAGGCCGGCTTTCAAGGGCCACCTCGTATCAATCACATAATACACGGCTTAACAAATCATCAAAGAACATCCGTACTCCAGAGTTGTTCGCCTCCGTTTCCTCCGCCTCTGACGCCGTGACTAGGTTTGACTCGTTACCGGCCACGCACAAGCAACCCTGCCCGATTGGGAAAAACGGAATGCCGGTTCACTCGCCAAAGAGTTCGGCGCAGGGAGCACACTCAAGTAACCCTTTTCGCGCGGCGCACATCGTAAGTGTAGTGAGACATTGGGAGACTAGGCGGGTGTATAATCCGGCCAAGGATTTTCTGGAGGCGCTATGAAGCCGTGGTCAGCGCGAATCGGTTCCGCTCTACTGGCGATCGCTTTAACGATCAGCACCACACCCGGATGGGCTCAAAGCAAGAAGGATCAGGATATCAACGACATTGGCAACCGGGGTGTCGGCAAAGGGATCAATTTTTATTCGCTGGAAAAAGAGATCGCGCTGGGCAAGCAGCTTTCCCAGGAAATCGAACGGTCGGCGAAATTCGTCGATGATCCGGTAGTGACCGAGTACGTGAATCGCGTGGGTCAGAACCTGGTGCGCAATTCCGACGCGCAGGTTCCGTTCACGATCAAGGTGATCGATTCCGACGAAGTGAACGCGTTCGCCCTACCCGGGGGATTTTTTTATGTCAACAGCGGATTGATTTTGCACGCGGACGAGGAATCGGAATTGGCGGGCGTGATGGCGCACGAAATTGCGCACGTCTGCGCCCGGCACGGCACGCGCAACGCAACGAAAGGCCAAATCGCGCAGTTGGCGACGATTCCCTTGATCTTGCTCGGACCCGGCGGATGGACCGGCTACGGAATTTACCAGGGTTTGAACTTCTTGATTCCCGTGACGTTCCTGAAATTCTCGCGCGGCGCGGAAGCCGAAGCCGATTACCTCGGTGTGGAGTACATGTACAAGTCGGGATACGATCCCAACTCCTATGTGCAGTTTTTTGAAAAGGTGGAAACACTCGAGAAGAAACGGCCAGGAAGCGTGCCCAAGATTTTCTCGAGTCATCCGCCGACGCCGGACCGGATTGAAGCCACGCAGAAAGAGATTGCCACCATCCTCCCGGCGCGCGACGAATACATCGTCACGACTTCCGAATTTGACGTGGTGAAGCGGCGCATGCAGATGCTGCAAGCGAATCAAAAGGTGAAGGACACGAATCCGAACAAGCCGACGCTGCGCAAGCGCACCGACCAAACCACCAAGAAAAATCCTACCGATCAGAGCGGCGCCGGCACGACCGGCACGGATACCACCAGTGATGACGATCGCCCGACGTTGAAGCGGCGGCCGAATTAGAGCGGCATCGCCGGAGACAGCGGGAAGCCGGCAGACCGAATAAAATTGGAAGATCGAAAAGGGGCGATTCCCAAAGAATCGCCTCTTTTTTATATATTTCCGAATCAGCGGGGATGAGGGATTCAAGAAACTTTAGATTCGGAACCGGATTACGGATCAAAGCCGGGGGAAATTTAGCGGGCTATCTTTCGTTCCAGGCAGTTTCTGCAACGCCCATTCGCTTCAGGCCTTCGTGGTAATACTTGCGGTAGAGGATGTCCCATTCCTCGCTGCCTTCGAGGATCTCTTTTTTCTGCGAGGCAATTTTTGCGCGGACTTCCGTGTCCACTTGCTCTTCCTGCTTCAAAAGGGCCATCAGGATCTGGACGATTTCCTGGCGAATGGTGTCGCGGTCTTCGATGAAATCCACCTGATCGCTGGAAACAAGCACGTCAATGATGCAGTGCGATAGACGAATCGTTTTTTCGCGGCTCAGGCGCATTTAGCGAAGAATCAATTTCCTTTCGCGGGCGAGCTGTCCTTTTACCTTCTTGTACATTTCCTGGTATTGGACGCCGGTGCGCCGCATTTCATCCTGGTACTTGGTGAGGATCTCGCGCACTTCTTCATTCAAACGGTCCTCGACTCCCAGTTCGTTCGCCATCACCTGGCGAACCTGTTGTGCCAGCGCCTCGGGATTCTTTGTCTCGATCATCTCCGCGGCGGCGAGACGCTTCACCAATTGCTTCGAAATGTAACCAACGTAATCGCGCGAAAGCAGCATCTGGCCTCAACTTGCAGATATCTCGAAAAATCCAGTGTACTTGCCGCACGTTCGGAGTGTCAAGGCAAGCGACACGAATTGTCGCCGCAAAATGAGAATGTCCGGTTTGCGCAAAGTAGAAATGTCCGCTTTTTTAGGGGCCGGGAGGCAAAGACCACAAGGCTCGAAGAGTGAAGGAGTTGAACGGGGGAGCGTGCCCTTCTGCCGCTGTGATTTCTGCCTCCCTTTGAGAGCGGATTGTCGATAAATCTGAACACTCATGTCCGGCGTCGCGGGACTGGAAGCGATGCGATGAAAGACCAGGAATGGCCGCGCAACGCGTGAAATAGCAAGTTTGCAGAGTGGAAGCGGCGTTGACGCATGGAGCGCGTTCCATTAGGATAGCTTGGGCGGTTAGCTCAGCGGTTAGAGCATCCCGCTTACACCGGGAAGGTCGAGCGTTCAAATCGCTCATCGCCCACCATCGTCAGCCATCATGCGGGGACGTAGTTCAGCCGGTTAGAACGCCTGCCTGTCACGCAGGAGGTCGCGGGTTCGAGTCCCGTCGTCCCCGCCAAA
>JBGQGW010000234.1:0-5826 GCA_041497605.1 Terriglobia bacterium
CTCCAGGAACGGAAAGTAACGCACTATGCGGTGCTTGCCGTGCTCGCGGCGGGGATTTTGTTCTGCGCCTCCAATCCGGCAAGCGCTCAAATTGCATCTTATGTGGATCAGCAGGGCAAGCACGTCTACATAAACGCGAATCCGCCGCAGATGAAGTCCTCCCGGCGCATTCGCCAGTCAGGCGAGCTCACCCTTGCAGAGGGAACTTCACCGGGGATTACGTCGGGCAAGCTCGACCAGATGGTGCAGCAGGTGGCCGAACGCCACCGGCTGGATCCGGCTCTGGTTCGCGCGGTTGTCCTGGCCGAATCCGGCGGAAACCCTCAAGCCAGATCGCGCAAAGGTGCGCTAGGACTGATGCAATTGATTCCGGCGACGGCACAGCGATACGGCGTAAACAACGCGTTCGACCCTGCCCAGAACTTGGACGGCGGGGCGCACTATTTGCGGGATCTGCTTGACCGCTACAACGGCGATGTGGAGAAATCGTTAGCTGCGTATAATGCTGGCGAGGGAGCCGTGGACCGGTTTGGCGGCGTGCCCAATTTTCGCGAAACGCGTTCTTACGTGCAAAGGATAACTAACTCCTATTTCCAACCCGGGTCCCTGCACCTCTCAGGCTTTGGGAATCCTTCAGGGCCTCCCATACGCCGGGAAGTGGATGAACGCGGTCGGACTGTTTTCACGAACGAATGAGACGCAAGGCGCGGAATAACTCCGCATCAATCCGCCTAAGTTTCCTCTCGGCCGTTGCCGCGGTCTTGGTTGTGTGCGTCGTCCCCGCAGCGCTCGCGCAAACCTCCAAGAGAGACGCAGCCCGCGCTCAATACGATCGTGCCCAGAAGATGCGCACTTCGCTCGAAGGCAAGCCCCAGAAGGACCGCACCCTCGAGGAATACAAAAGCGTCGTCGAAGCCTACCGCAAGGTTTACCTGATCACGCCGCTGGCCCTGGAAGTGACGCCGGCTCTCATGGCCGCCTCCGAGTTGTACCAGGATATGGGCCGCCAATTTGATCCCGAATATTTTCTGTTATCCATGGACACCTATCAGTTCCTGCTGAAGGAATATCCCGGCACCAAATATCGCCAGGATGCGCTGTTCACCATCGCGCAGATCCAACAGAACGATTTGAATCAGTTGGGCGATGCCAAAGCAACTTACCAGGATTTCCTGAAGCGATATCCAAGTTCCCCCAAGGCCGATGCCACACGCCAGGCGCTGAACGAAATTGCCGACGCCCTGGAGAAGGAAAAGAATCCTCGTTCGAGCCGCAAGGTGGCCGAGCAGCAGGAAGCCGGCCAGCAACTGCCGCGCGTGACCAGCATCCGCCAGTGGAATGCGGAGAGCTACACGCGTATCGTCATCGACCTCGAAAATGTGGTGAAATATCAGTCGGCGCGCATTTCCAATCCGGACCGCATCTATTTCGACCTCTACGATGTCAAGCTCAGCCCCTCCCTTGCCGGCAAAACATTCGAGGTGGAAGACGGATTTCTGAAATCGATTCGCGTGGGCCAGAATAAAAAAGGCATGGTCCGCATCGTCCTGGATGTGGACAAAGTGAAGGAATATTCGGCCTTCCTGCTGCCGAATCCGTATCGCCTGGTGATCGACGTCCATGGCGAGGCCTCCACTCTCGCGAAGAAAAATCCGAAGGATGAGCCCGCGAGTTCGGTATCCGTTGTGCACGCGGACGAGAAACCGCCCGTGCCGGCTTCGCCTAAGAAAACCGAAACAGCCGATGCCGCGCCGCCCCCCGAAACGACCAACCCGGCCAACCCTGCGCGCCTGGCAACATCCTCGCCGGCCCCCAAGCTGGGACGCCCCAGCCGGACTTCCACCGTAACTCTGGCTCCTCCGCTCGAGCCCAAGCCAACGCGCGACGGTCAACAGTCGCTGACGCGCGCGCTCGGCCTGAAAATTGGCCGCATCGTGATCGATGCCGGTCACGGCGGCCATGATACCGGCACGATCGGCCCTCATGGCCTAATGGAGAAGGACCTGTGTCTGGATATCGCCCTGCGTCTCGGAAAGCTGATTGAGCAGCGCCTGCCGGGCGCGGAAGTGGTCTACACGCGCAAGGACGATACATTTGTGCCGCTCGAGGAACGAACCGCGATCGCCAATCAAGCCAAGGCGGATCTCTTTGTTTCCATTCACGCGAATTCCAGTCATGACCGCGCCGCTCGCGGCATCGAGACGTACTACTTGAATTTCGCTACCTCCGCGGAAGCCATGGAAGTAGCTGCCCGCGAAAACGCCCTGTCGCAATCATCCATCCATGAGCTGCAGGATTTGATCAAGAAGATTGCCCGCAACGAGAAAATCGAAGAGTCCAAGGAACTGGCCGCCGATATCCAGGAATCCCTGTCGAAACGGCTCCGACAGTCCAGCGACGCGGAAAGAAATCGTGGCGTCAAGAAGGCGCCATTCGTGGTTCTCATTGGCGCGAATATGCCCTCGGTCTTGTCGGAAATCTCCTTCATCAGCAATCCGGCTGACGAAAAACTGCTCAAAAAAACGGATCAGCGCCAGCGGGTTGCCGAGGGGTTATACCACGGGGTCGAAAGCTATCTGCAAAGCCTGAACAGCGTCTCCAATAACCGCCAGCGCTTGGTCTCAGACCGGGAAATTGCTGAACACTGACCCGATTCGCTCCGGCTTGCACTTCCGCTCATAAATCTTCTACTGGCCCCAAATCGGAACCCAAAGTACAATTTCAGCGTCTAATAAACAGAAGATTATGCTTAGGCGCTTTCTGATTCTCGCTTTGCTATTCCTCACGCTCGCACCGATATCGGTGTTTGCGCAAAACATTCTCCCGGGCCGGTTTGCGGGTTGGCAAGGCACCCCGGCCGATCCCGCATCCGGCGCTAGCATGGAACAATTCGCCCTCAAAGCTGCCCCGGTTCTCCGCGAGTACGGTATCACCAGCGCTGAGCAAGTCTCCTATTCTAAGGATAAATCCAACTTGGTCGTCACCCTGTATCACGCAAAAGATGCGACCGGGGCGTACGGCGCCTATTCTTACCTCCGGACGTCCGACATGCCCCATGCCAATTTCTCGGCGCACTCTTCCATGTCGCGCGATCATGCCCTCGTTCTCATCGGCGATCTGCTCCTGGATATTTCAGGCAACGACCTCCGAACCGTCCAACCTGGCTTACGGACCCTGGTGGCGCAGGTGCAAACGAAGGCGGGGCCAGAGGCCTATCCAAGCCTCTACAAGTATCTGCCAACCGACGGGATTATTCAGCGATCCGACCGCTATGTCCTCGGTCCGGTTGGACTCAGCCAGTTTCTACCCATCGCAACCGACGACTGGATTGGCTTTTCAAGCGGCGCTGAAGTCGAACTGGCCCGTTACCGCATAAAAGGCCAGGAAGAAACTCTGCTGCTCGCCGAATATCCCACTCCCCAGGTTGCTTCGCTCCAAATGAAGAATCTCGAAAAACGCTTTCGCCTTGTGGGCGATGCCGATGAACCTGCCGCGCAATCAGGCGATTCTCGGCCGCTGCTTTACTATCGAAAGATGAGTACTCTACTCGTCTTCGTCCCCGATGGACATTCGAAAGCATCTGCCGATTTACTGCTGCAAAACATCGCCTACGAGTCGGATGTGACGTGGAATGAACCGGGTGCCAATTTGAACCAGCCGGGATGGCCGACAATTCTTGTCGGTATTTTCGTCGGCACGGGAATTCTCTGCTTATTCGCCATCGTATCGAGCCTTGCGTTCGGCGGCTTCAGGCTCGCCGTCAAGCGATTGCTGCCCGGCAAGATATTCGATCGCGATGCCGACATTGAAATCCTCCAGTTGGGGATTAGCAGTAAGCCCATAGAAGCAAAGGACTTCTACTGACCTTCGCTCCTTCCTGGATTGCCAGGTTTTGTCCGTATATGCTCCTTCTTCCCTGCATCTCACTATAGATACAGTACTTAAAGATTTCCACCGATCCGCTTTTCCGGCTTGACTTCATTTATCTCGCTCTTCTAGACTGCCCTCGAGGAAAGAGTTCTTGGGCCATCCGCGCATTGGCCGGGAGCTTTTCTCCCCTCGAAGGCCCACCTTTGCCGGTGGGCCTTCCGTTTTTTAACTTTTTCTGTGAGGAATTCAGAACGCCGCTTGCTCGCCTTCAAAGCGTAACTACGGTCCGGCATTTTCCGCCCCACGCGCGAGGCGAAGAGCTTTCGTGCTGCATCCCTCAGTCAGAGTGCTGCTATGGCTTCTCAGCCTGTCCTCAAGGCCCCAAATCGCAGGAATCAGAGACGAGGCTTGGACTACTGGGCAGACCGCGTTCTAAAGGAATTCAGTCGCGCCCGGAAGAGTTTCGATCCTGATGCCGTACACGATTTGCGCGTCGCTCTCCGGCGCTGCCGCTCGATTGCCAGAGGGATGAAAGATCTCGATCCGCATCCGGCCTGGCGCAAACTCGATAAATCGAGCAAGAAGCTCTTCAAGAGTCTCGGCGAACTGCGCGACTCTCAAATCCTGCTGGATTGGGTTAAGCGTCTCGGTGGCGAAGAAGATGCTGTCTGGATAAAAATGCTCGATGTCCTTACTGTCCGGGAACAGGAGGCGAAGGCCGAGGCGCAAAAGGCCCTCGATAAGTTTGATCCAAAGCTGTGGCGGCGCCGATCGTCCCAATTGGCCGAGAGGGCGCACCGAGTAGCGGCCGACGGTTTAGCCTTCCAGCACCTCGCGCTCGAACTGTGGGAGTTGGCGCATGCGCTGCATCGTCGTGCCCTGCGTACCCGTAGTCGCGTGGCATATCATCGGTGCCGGATCGGAATTAAACGCTTGCGGTATACCACCGAAAATTTCCTTCCGCGGCGCTCCGCCGGATGGAATGCGGATCTGAAGAAACTCCAGGACGCGCTTGGCGATGCCCACGACCTGGATGTGCTGCGGATCGCGCTGCGCGCTGTTCGACCGGCTTTCGACGCCGCTCTTCTTGCCGGGTGGCTGGAACGGATCGAACAAGTTCGCCGGGAACGTCTGAAGGAATATCACCAGAAGACGACCGGAAAGAATTCACTCTGGCCTGCCTGGCGGCGCCATCTCCCCTCCGGGAAACGGCTTGAATCGGCGGCAATGGCGAAGCTCGAAGCCTGGGCTTCCTTCCTCGATCCGGATTTTCGCCACGCGCGCCACGTCTCCGATCTTTCCTTGCAATTGTTCGATTCTCTCCGCTCCGCCGGATTTGACGGTGTGTTCAGCGATTCGAGATTCAGAAAAATTCTTTACGCGGCGGCTTTGCTTCACGATGTCGGCAGATCAAGAGGTGAGAAAAATCATCACAAGTCTTCTTATCGGATCATCCGCGACCTGCAACCACCCCTCGGGTGGTCTCGTGATGACATCGGTTGGGTTGCGCTGGTGGCGCGCTATCATCGCGGCGCGGAGCCGCAAGCCGGTCATGAAGGCTATGGGGCGCTCTCGCCCACAGAGCAGCGGAAAGTCGCATGGCTCGCCGGAGTGTTGCGGCTCGCGGATAGTCTCGACGCAGACCGCAGCGGAAAAATCACGCGACTGCACGTCTCGAACCTACGGGAGGCACTCGTCGTTCGAGTCGAGGGTTGCGGAGATGAATCGATTCTTTCGACGCCGCCGGTCATGGAGAAAAAGCGGTTACTCGAAACTTGCGCCGGGCGGCCCGTAATTGTCCAGCCACTCGCGCCGCATCCCGCCGTCGCCGCCTGAGACCGCAGCGCTCACATGATCTTGACGAGTCGCGGGCTGAAAACGCGCACAATCCTTCGGATTGCTTAGTCCCCCAACTTGCGCAGCATCTTCGGCTGGAGCAGCCATACCAACTGGCCC
>JBGQGW010000235.1:0-5763 GCA_041497605.1 Terriglobia bacterium
ATCCAACGCTACCCGCTTCTCTGCTGAAATGTAACTGAACATGCCTTCTTGCCGTTCGTCGTGTCCGCGCATGCCCTTTAGACGTTATCTTCTCCATTCCGATGCGAAAAACTGACTTTTTCCGCAAACTGTTCAGCCGCGACAAAAAAGCTCGTGCGCGAAGTTCCGACCTTGCTGCCGCAGGTGGTTGCGCCTGCCCTGAGGTCGCCCTAATGGCGACCCGAAGGGTAGGCGCACGCCGCAGCAACGGGTCTTTCGCTCTTCCGATTTTGCCTTCGCCCTGCCTCTTTGCTTCCCAAGAAGTCTGCATTCAGCAGCCACATGAGCCCACCGCTGGAGGAGTCTTCTCCCTTATAACCGCACAACCCCACAAACCGGGCAAGAACAGTGAGAAGAGAATACCAGCAGGTGTGCTCCACAAAAGGGGCAAACGGTGTCGGACGCAGGCTGGACAATAGCCAGCCCTTCCTTCAGAGAGGATACTTTCCGCGTGCGAAGCAGATGGGCGAAAACGAGCATCGCACCAAGTGGGGCGCCGATACGAATGATCCAACTAACGGTGACAAAGTCCGGCTCGATCGGCTCGGCCCAGAAACCTGCGGATAAGATGAGCAGAACGAACAATCCAGCCCATTTGGAGGAGCGCCGCGTCTTGGTAGAAACATGCGGCCGACGGCCACACGCCGTGCACCTCCAACGCTTCCAAAACCCAAGGGGCAGGATCGGAATCCAAAAGACGTGCCACACCACTAACGTGCGTATCTGCACAGATCGACGAGGCTGACTGCACCAAAGGCAATAGTCGTTCCGAAAGGCTACGCGTTTTGGCCTCAATCTGTACGTGCCATAAACTACGAACATTTGATTCCAGAAGTCGCTATTTCGATAATACAGAGCATTATATATGCGCTCACTTGCCTATCTTGAACAAACCCTCATGTCCATGGTGCAAGAAAAATTCTGAAATCGTCCCCCTCCAGCCCTTTTCCATCTTTACAACCGCCAGCCCGCGGCGGTAGCCTCCTCACTGTTCCAAACTGCGTTGCCGGAGGAAAAAATGTCTGCCTTGCGGATTCCGCGAATCTGTTTTCTCGTCTCGCTCGCCATCGCCCTGGTTGTGCCGCTCGCCCCAGCCAAGCAAGCCGATCTCAACCCGGCCGCGATCGCCTACAAATTGCCCAGCCAAATCAATTGGGTTGTTGACCCCATGGGCGCCCAATCAGCCGTCATGCTCGGCGATCCCGCAAAGCCCGGCCTCTACATCGTCCTGGTTAAATGGACTCCGCATCACATGAGCCATCCCCACTGGCATCCGAATGCCCGTTACATCACCGTCCTCTCTGGAACCTGGTGGGTCGGCACCGGCGCGAAATTTGATCCCGAGAGCACCGTTCCAATCCCCGCCGGTAGCTTCGTCACGCATTTCGCCAAGCAGGTCCATTACGACGGCGCCAAGGACGAGGAGGCCGTCCTCCAAATCGTCGGCGAGGGCCCGGCGACGGCCACGCTCGCGGAAGCGAAGTAACCGCCGAATATCCACTCCCGCGAACACTCGCGAATACCCGCCGAACTCCCCGGCGCGGTAAAATCTCCCGAAAAGGTAGCGGCCGTGGAAAAAGAAATCAACCCAACTGCACCAGAACAAGCCCGCTCCATCGATCAGGGAATGTTCGTCCCGATCAACGGCGTCGATCAGTGGATCACCATCCGTGGTGGCGATCTGAACAATCCCATCCTCCTCATTCTGAGCGGCCCCGGCGCCGCTCTCAGCCGGATGGCGCCCTTGTTCGCGCCCTGGGAGAACGACTTCACTCTCGTTCAATGGGATCAGCCCGGCGCGGGCGCCACTCACGGCAAGCACGGCGACGCGGGAACGGGTCCGCTCACGCTCGATCGCATCGCCCGCGACGGCATCGCCGTCACCGAGTTCGTTCGGAGTCATCTCCACGCGGATAAAATTATTGTGCTGGGAATCTCCGGCGGCTCAATCATTGCCCTGAAAATGGTCAAGCAGCGCCCAGACATGTTCTCCGCCTACTTGGGCACTGGTCAGATCGTGGACTGGGCCCGCCAGGCAGCCCTCGGTTACGCCATGGTTCTCGATCAGGCGCGCGCGGCGGGCGATCAAAATGCCATCGCCGAACTCGAGCAGATCGGCCCTCCTCCCTACAAAGACGCTGCCACCGACGCAATTAAATCGAAATATACGGGCACCTTCACTCCCGCTGAGCAGGCCGCTTTCAGCCCGGCAGTGATGGCTGCGGTCAAGTCACCCCCCGCCGGCGCCCGCTATATCGCACAGGGCGTGGCGCCTCAAGACGTGCGAGCCGTGGCCATGGCGACCTACGAAAAGCTGAGGGGCGAGATTACAAGTTTCGACGCTCGTCGGCTGAGTCTGAAGTTCGACCTCCCCATGTTTTTCTTCCAGGGCGAGCGCGACGCCTACACCGTCACCTCCGACGTCCAGGCCTACGTGTCCGAAATCCAGGCGCCTAAAAAAATGCTCGTGTTGATCCCGGGCGGCGGCCACTCAGCCGTCTTCATGCGCGATGAGTTTCTGGCTTTGCTCAACTCCCATCTCCGCCCAGTGGTGGCCAGATAGTCCGCTCTCTGGCAATCCTTCGCCTAGTTCAGGAAATGCACGGAGCAGCGTTCCCCTGTTTCCCGGTTCGGACACTAAGTCCCAATAAATCATCACAAATGTCTACGCGACAGAGAGTCTTGTATTTTCGCGAATCCATGCTATTCAAGATAGGGAGGTGTGAATGCGGCGAGAGTGCAAAACGGGCCGTGACGGGCTGAAAAGTAACACGAAAGCCCCCGTTACTTTTCCTGAAATTACCCCCTTTTCTAATCGCCTGGTTAATCGCCAGAGCGTATCCAAGTCAAAAAACGCCAAACGGTTTAAAAACAGCAAGATAGAATTTTCTAATCGCGCCTATATCGGCTCTTTTGGAGTGCTCCAAAAATCACGCAAAAAAACAGTGAATCCGCGCTCCAAAGACTCCGCCCCAGCCCTGGGAATGGGAGAATCTTCATGAAATCGCTCCTCTCATTCCTCGTGATCTTTTTTGCTGCCCTGCTGGCGTCCGCGCATCCGCAAACCAGCGCTGCGAAAAATTCCACGCCCGCGCCCGCCGCGCCCGCTCGTGTAGCGCCGGCTTCCTTGTCCCGACGGGTTCCGTCGGGAAGCCCGGCATCCCCGGCAACTGTCCCCGCCGCCCCCGCACCCGCCAAGCGCGCACTCCTCATCGGCATCAACCAGTACAACGCTGCTTTCCCTCCGCAATGTTGCGGCCCGGCGAAGAAAAACTGCAATCAGGATGACCAGAAGCCTACGCCCGGCCCAATCCAGAATCTCTGTGGCCCCGTATACGACATCAAAACATTCGCCAAAATTCTCGAGAAGAATTTCGATTTCGATCCCGCCAATGTGCACGTTTTGCTCGATACTCAGGCTTCCCGGAAAAATATTCTGGATGGCATCGATAAATTCCTGAACGAGGATGCCAAGCCAGGCGATCTCAGCGTTTTCATTTACGCCGGCCACGGCTCCCAGCGTTTTAATTCGCTTTCCGACAAGCCCGGCCACTGGGATCAAACCATCGTCCCGCAGGATGTGGTGAGCGCGCACGCCGATCCGATTCTCGACAAGGAACTCGCCGCGCATTTTAAGGAGATTCTGAAAAAAGGCGTGCTGCTGACGGCGGTTTTCGATAGTTGCTACAGCGGAGCCGTCACGCGGGGCATCCCCCGCGGCGGCGTGGCCCGTTTTGCGTTTGCGGATACTCGCGATGCTAAGTATGCGCCAGACACCGGGCCGAATGTCGAGCAATTGGGAGCCGTAGTCCTCGCGGCAGCGCAGCCCGATGAGTCCGCTTACGAAAAGGCCGGCGACTCCAAGAATTTCGCGCACGGCGCATTTTCGAGCAGTCTCGGCCGCACTCTCACTTCGCTTCCTCCCGAGGCTCCCGCTTCCGATGTGCTTCGCGTCACCACTTCCTTGATGCTTGCCGACGGCTGGGACAGCCAGCATCCCAAGCTCGGCGGCGCCGTGGATAAGCCCCTGTTTTCTTTCGTGGGCGCCAAGCGCGGACCTCTGACGCTGGCCGTGGCCGAGATTGGCAGTAAAGGAGAGATCAAGCTCGATGGAGGCATTGAACTCGGCTTGGGTGCCGGTTCGATTTTCAAACAGAAGGGAACTCCCGCAGGCCAGGAACCTATCGTGCTTCGATTGACTGACGTCAGTTCGATAGGAACATCCACCGCGGTTCTGGTCAGCGGAAATCCGCAAGCATTGAAAGTCGGCGAACTTTTTGCCCTGGGAAAAAGGGCTGTCGCGGAAACTCAACGGCTTCGGGTCTGGGCGCCAAAACCGCTCCCCGAATCAAAACTGCAAATGATTTCCGCTGAAATAGCAAAACTCAGGAAAGCCGGACCAGTCGAGTGGATTGACGATCCGATCAAACAATCTCCCACCCATTTTCTCGAATGGGATGGCACCGATTGGAATCTGATGAGCTGGAGCGATAAAATCCAAAAGACCGGCAAAATCGGTCCGGAGCTTTCTGCCGCCAAAATTCTTGCCAGCCTCCAGGCTGCCGGAGCGAAGAAGGTCAAACTGTTTGCAAACATTCCTCCTTCCAATGAATTCTGGAGCGCGCTCGCAAAAGAAATATCGCTCGGTGCGGATACCTCCTATGTGGAGGAATCGCCGCGATCGGATGCGCACTACCTGCTCGTCGGGCGCGCGGCATCGAGCGGCATTGAATATGCCTGGGTTCTGCCAAATGCGGTGCAGGATCCCGATTCCGCTTTGCTCGCCGCACCGGAAAAAGGCGATAACCTCTGCTCCGCGAATACTCCTTTGCCCTTGCGCACCGACTGGGTTTCGCCCGGATCGGCGTCGGATTCCGAGTCGAGCGCCGCGTCAGAATTGGGAAGCCGCGCCGTGCGCCTCAGCCGCATCGTTTTGCTTCAGAGTCTCACCTCTCCTCCGCCAACCGATTTTCCTTATCACCTGCGATTGAAGAATGTTGCCAGCGGAGCGCTCTTGAACAGCGGTACGGTACGAGAAGGCGAAACCTACGGCTATAGCCTTGTATTGAATGAGTCGGAATTATCGTATGGCGTTCAGCAACGCTGGGTTTATGTGTTCACGGTCGGCTGCGATGGCAGCGGACTTTTGACTTTCCCGTCATCGGCTTCGGGAAACACTTTCAATCACATCCCGTTGCACACCCAATCCGCTCAAACGGAGGTGCAGGCAGAAATTCCACTCGTCACTTCCACGGGAGCGCAGACGGGCCGCTTTTGCGTATCCGAGCCATTTGGCCTCGATACGCACTTCCTGCTTACTTCCGATCAACCGATCAAGGATTTGAGCGTCTTCAACTTCGGCGCGGTTCTCACTCGTGGCGGCGCCGTCAATGATCCCAATCCTCTTACGCATATTCTGGGTGGGATTCAGAGCGGAACTCGCGGCGCCTCTTTGGTTTCGAACGCCGCGCCGCCGAATTGGTCCATCGAAAGGATTCACGTGGAAAGCGTCGCGGACAAGAATCATCCTTGCAGGTAAGGACGATGCATGAACTCTCATAGGAAAGGGTTGCTAACGGAATTCCCGATTGATAGCATACGCGCAGATTTTCCCGTGGCGTCAAAGCCTATGGCAAAATTGAATTCGAGTTCGTTTCTCTCGCGCACTCCAGTCCGGGACTCTGCGGAATTCGCAGACAGGGAATTCAATGCCATCCAAACCTC
>JBGQGW010000236.1:0-5754 GCA_041497605.1 Terriglobia bacterium
CTGACTTTCCCTGCAAGAACTACACCAGTCGTAAAGTGTGTAGTATTGTTGAATTTATCAAAACTCGTTACGGTTTGCGCAAAAGCTGTGTTGGTTAATGCCAAACTCAGCGCCAACATCGTCAACAGCATTGTCTTCTTCATTGTGGCTTCTCCTTTCGTGGCAGAACACGCCGTCTAATCCGGGTCAACTTGGTTTTGCGTCTTGCCGGTCACGTTGTTGCTCCCGCGCAACCTACTTAATAGTCCACGAATAGGTCTCACCAAGTTCACTCTCGAAGCCGTTGGTGTAAACAACCTTTCTGAAGCCGAGAGCTTTTAGGGCAATCAAGCCTGGGCCGCTTAGTAAACCACGTTCAATCGCGCGCGCACCGACACGCCCCGCAAGAACATCTTTGATATAAAGCGTAGTCCGATCTGGCCCTGTCGCCCTAGTCGTGGATTCTATTCCCATGTCCAGCGTCGCGTTGTCAATTATCTGTGCGTACTGCACTCGAAGTTCCTTGTCCTGTGCCGCCTGCTGTTTCGCTTGCTGCTTATCTTGCGCCACCTGCTGTTTCCGCAATGCCGCAGCCCACGCCGCCTGCTGCTTAGGAGTTAATTGTTTTCCGGTATTCACGGGTGGGGGTGCAGCCGCCGCAGCACTCGAAGATTTCTGTGTAGGGATCGTCGTTACCGAGACTGCGATCATGACCACGAACGCGAGCACGAGCGCGCCCACGATAACGGCGAAGGCTCTGTTGGTTAGGTTATTCATTGTTGGCTCCGGTGCCATGCAGCGATTCGCCGATTGAGTCGCGACACGTCGGGCGAAAGCGAAACACTCAAGCTTGATTAGGCAAAACGCACGCTAGAAAACCAATAGGCCGAAGGATTTATATCGCAGTAGTACTACCTAAGGTGCCTGGCAGCAGTGCGTCTGGTCTCATTCGGATCGCAGTGTTTTCAGCAGAAACATGGAGTAAAGAAGCCGTGCTGGTTAGCGAGGACCCATTCCATACTTGGATACCCTGAAGCCAGACTCCTTTCATTTGTACATGCGACGCGGACGCAAACAAACTGTTCTGTTGCGATTTCCGCTGAGCCGTTTTCCCTCACATAATGACGTGGGACGAGCGCTTCGCCCACCATGCTCCGCCCTAACCCTCGTGATGCGACGGGGAACAAGACCAAAAGCACTTCCGAAGATGTGAAATTGTTTTCCCTCGAATCGGTCCGCTAACTCCTTTAAAACCCGCAATTTCTTGTCTCGAAATGGTTAACACCTGCCCCCTTGCTTGGCACCCAAAATGCTCTCTAACAGCATGGGTCCTCCGCAACCCACAGCTCAGGCAGTCACTGAGCAACCGGTCGCGCGCGAGTGCGACGCCGGAGGCACCCGATGAAGCTTTACATCCTCACTTGGACCGCAATCGCCGGCTTCTTTACCATGATGTCTTACGACCGGCCAAAACCATCTCCGGCACCGATCCCTGCTGCGACTGCCAGTAAATCGGCAAAGGCTTCTACCTGCGATTGCGCCGACATTTGCAAGAAGGTTCCTAAGGAAGAGCAGTGCGGAATCGAACTCTGCAACGGGAAAATGGGAAGATAACGGCGCGATAGATTGCGCGGCGGGCGTCTTCAACGCCCAAACATCGCCAGACACTTCTGCGCTTCAAACAGATAGCTGAAATCCGCGGATAGCCTGCAGAAAAATCATCCCAAACTAAAAGTAGATTCTGCGCACTCGAGCGTGTGAGTCGACCTATTGCTTTACAGCCGTTGCGCTACGGCCGGAGAGCGAGCGTCGCCTGGCGATCGGCGATCACTTTGCGAGCGTTTTCGTAGAGAGCCTTCGCTTGCGGGATCAGTTCCATGGCCTTCTGAACTTCGGGATCCTCTTGCAACGCCACCTTGAATCCTTCATTGAGCCCGAAAACCGAAGTGATCACTTCACGCTTGATCTTCCACTCGATCCAGCTCTCATCGTTCGCGATTTGCGGCTCGGTGTAGCGGATGTTTTGCTTGTCGAGGAAGCGCCGGAAATCCTGCATCACCGAATCGGTCACCGTGAAATCTTTTGTGATCTCCGGTTTGCCGCCCAGGAAGAAACGCGTGAAGTCGCCGACGCCCTGCTGCGAAGGGTACAGAACGCCGCGGCGCAGCAACAACTCCTGGAACGAATCGAGCTTCACGGACGGCACAACCACATCCGGCGTAATCCCGCCGCCGCCGAATACCTGGCGCCCGCCATCGGTCAGCTTCACCTCGGGATTCTTCGGCCGGTGCGGACTGTAGAGATAGTCGTACAGGGAGACGTTCTTGTAGTCGCGCTGGATCAGCCGTCCGCTCGGTGTGTAGTACTTCGCCGTCGTCAGCCACAGCGCCGTGTCCTCACTCAGCGGGAATGAAGATTGCACCAGTCCCTTGCCGAACGTAATTTCGCCGACCACCAGGCCTCGATCGTGATCCTGGATCGCGCCAGCCACGATTTCAGAAGCGGAAGCCGTCTGCCCGTTCACTAGCACGATCAGTGGCACGCGGTTCCCGCCGCTGCCGCGCACCGCGTAGTAGCGCCTCTCGGGTGAAAAACGGCCATGATGCGACACCACCAGTTCATTTTTGTCCAGGAATACGCTGGAAACGGAAACGGCTTCATTCAGCAACCCGCCCGTGTTCCCGCGCAGGTCCAGGACGATTCCATCCAGGTGCGAAAGATCGAGTTGCTTCACTGCCTCGGCAAGCTCGCGGTCAATTTCTTCGTCCAGGAAAGAAGAAACGCGAATGTAGCCGATGCCCGGCCGGATCACGGTGTAGAAATCGATTCCTGGGCGCTGAATTTCGTCACGCGTGACGGTCACCTCGATCGGCTTCTCCCAGCCTTCCCTCCCCAGCGTGATGTGGACCACCGTCCCTTTTTCGCCCTTCAGCATGTGCGCCACTTCGTCCGTCGTCAGTCCTTCGCACGCTTTGCCTTCAATCGTCAGGATGGCATCCCCCGGACGAATGCCGGCCTTGTACGCGGGCGAGCCGACAAATGGCGCCACCACCACGGTAAAATTCTCGCGCGGAGCAACGGTCATTCCCACGCCATAATATTTCCCTTGCTCTTCTTCCTTCAGCAGCGTGTATTGCTTGGGATCAAAAAAATTCGAGTGTGGGTCGAGACTGTGGAGCATGCCGGGGATCGCGCCACTATAGATGGCCTTGTCCGCATCCACCGGCTGGGCATAATTTTGCTGCACGATGGCCAGCACGCGGGAAAAGTCATGGACAGTCTGCTGCATGTCGCCCGTGCCGCTGTTCGTCGCGCGTACCGACGGGCCATAGAGTCCGCCAACAATGGCAGAAATGACGAGAACCGCCGCCAGCAGAACTACCCCGCGTCTCGAAGATTCCATGTTTTCTCCGCTCTGAGAAGGCTGCTTAAACTATAGCACACCAGTCCAGCCTGCCCGGAAAGCCCCTATTCACTCTTTGGATGCTCAACAGGGTGCCAGCGACGGGGAGTTTTCAGGGGTATTTCGCGTCATCTAATGGGGTTAGACGTAGCAGGCCGGGTTCGGTTACCGGCCAAACCAGGAAACCCCGGAAGGGCCTTAAACAGCTTTTCTGCAATCGGTTAAGGCCGTGCGTTGGCCGCGGCGTGGCGTTCGGCAATAATCTTTCGGGCGTTTTCGTAGAGTGCTTTGGCCTGCGGAATCAGATCGATAGCCTTGAGCACCTGAGTATCTTCCTCAATGGCAACTTTGTAGCCTTCCGGCTGGCCAAAAAGAGAAGTAAAAACCTCGCGCTTGATGCTCCGCTCGATCCAGGCCAGATTTTGCTGCAGGTCGGGCTCGGTGTAGCGGATGTGCTGCTGGTCGAGATACAGGCGAAACTGGTGCATCACGGCATCATCCACATCGAAATCCTTGGTCACATTCGGACGCTGGCCCAAGTAGAAGCGCGTGAAATCCCCCACGCCGGTTCCCGCGGCAAACGGGAAAAACACATTTCGAGTGAGCAGCAGTTGCTGGAAGGCGTTGTATTTCGGCTCCGCGAAAACGACGTCCGGAGTAATTCCCCCGCCGCCCAGCACTTGCCGGCCGCTATCCGTCTGCTTCACTTCCGGCTGCTTCGGCGGGTGCGGATTGTAGTGATAGTCGTAGAGCGAAATATTTTTGTAATCGCGCTGGATCAGCCGGCCGCTCGGCGTGTAGTAGCGGAATGTGGTCAGCAACAGAGCGGTCTCGTCGTTCAGTGGGAACTGCGTCTGCACCAATCCTTTGCCGAAGCTGGTCTCACCGACGATCAGCGCGCGATCATGATCCTGCAGCGCGCCGGCCACGATTTCGGAGGCGGAGGCGCTCTGCCCATTGATCAGCACCACCACCGGCACATTCAAGCCGCCGCTGCCGCGCACGGCATAGAATCGCCGCTCCGGAGAGTTGCGCCCGCGATAAGAAACCACCAGATCGTTTCGATCCAGGAACGCATCGGACACTTCCACCGCTTCGTTCAGCAGCCCGCCGGGATTCCCTCGCAGATCGAGGATGATTCCGCTGAGGCGTTGGGCGTCGAGATTGTGTAGCGCTTCCGATAACTCGCGTCCCGTGGTTTCATTGAATGCCGAAACCTTGATGTAGCCCACGCCCGGCCGCAGCATCGTGGAGAATTCGACGCCGGGGCGGGGAATTTGGTCGCGCGTCACGGTCACTTCAATCGGATCGCTCCAGCCCTGTCGCCCGAGCGTGATGTGAACCTCGGTCCCCTTGGGTCCCTTGAGCATATCCGCCACCTGCGAAGTAGTCAGGCCTTCGCAGGGCTTGCCGTCCACTTTCGAGATTACGTCGCCGGGCCGGATTCCCGCCTTAAACGCGGGCGAATTGAAAAATGGCGCCACCACAACCGTATGATTTTCGCGCGTGGCCACCGTCATCCCCACGCCGTAGTATTTCCCGTGCTGTTCTTCCTTCAGCAGCGCATATTGCCGCGGATCGAAGAAATTGGAATGAGGATCGAGGACGCGCAACATGCCCGGGATCGCGCCGTCATAGATCGCCTTGTCCGTATCCACCGGCTCGGCATAGTAGTGTTGCACCACGGCCAGAACGCGCGCCACGTTCTTCACGGTCTGCTGAAGATCGCCCGTGTCTGCGGCCGTCGCGCGCACCGCCGGCCCGTACATGCCGCCCAGCAGCGCGGAAATACCCAGCACCGCGACGAGCAGGAAAATTCCACGCTTAGATGACTTCATGCGGCCCTCTCTTCGATCTCATGGCAAAGTATAACATTATGCCCGGCACGGGTCAGTCCTTCGATTCATGGCCGCTTTCTCCTGTAGCCAATTGCCTTCCCAAGCTGAGTTTCGTTGGTTTGACACGCCTGCCACACTCTTTTATGATGCAAACGAGGCCATTCGGGTGAACTTTCTGAGCATCCCGCATCTGATTATTATTTTCGTGGTCACGCTGCTGGTCTTCGGCCCGGAAAAACTGCCCGAGCTGGCCCGCAACCTGGGCCGGGTGATGGCCGAGATCAGGAAAGCCACCGGAGATTTGCGCTCCACGTTCGATGAGCACATGCGCGACCTGGAACGCGAAACTCGAGATTTGAATTCCCATGTTCGCGAGGCGGGAAGATTCCCTGAAGCCAATTCGATTATGAGTCCTTCCATCGCGGAGCCGGCCGCTTTGCCGCCACCCTCCGGGCCGCCCGCCGAGACCGTAGCGGCCATTGTAAGGGCAACAGATCCGCAGCCCGAGAAGCCCGCCGATGGCGACACCCAGCC
>JBGQGW010000237.1:0-5604 GCA_041497605.1 Terriglobia bacterium
CGTGCTGATCCACGACACCGGCACCGGAAAAGTTTTGAGCATCGGAATGATGGGGAACTACCAGGATCGCGAGATTGTGGATCAAGTCCTCTCGCCACTGCATGAAATCGGACTGCTCGAGCCCAGCCTGCGCACGCTCACTGGAAGCGACCACGCGTCGTTCAATGAGGCTGGCGTTCCGGGATTCTTCGGCATCCAGGATCCCGCGGATTACAACCGCACACATCATTCGCAGTCCGATACGTTCGACCGCGCCCGTCCCGACGATCTGGCGGAAGGGGCGCAAGTGCTGGCCGTGTGGGCTTACAACGTGGCCCAGTTGGCGGACATGCTTCCGCGTCCGCCTGCAAAATAAACGGAGGAGAATAGCGAGCGCTGGTTGAGCTTTCAGCGAAAGGAGCGAATGTGCGGGCCGTAGTGCAGCGCGTAAGCCGCGCGAGCGTTTCCGCCGGTGGGCGCGTCACCGGAAAAATTGAAGCCGGCCTTCTGATTCTAGTTGCCGTGGGGCGCACCGACAACGCAACGGCTGCCACCGCGTTCGCCGAAAAAATCGCCCACTTGCGAATTTTTGAAGACGCCGACGGCAAGATGAATCGCTCCCTGCTCGAAACCGGCGGCGCCGCCCTCGCCGTTTCCCAGTTCACGCTTTATGGCGACGTCCGGCGAGGCCGGCGGCCGGGCTTCGATCAAGCTGCTCCTCCCGACACCGCGAATCCAATCTATGAGGAATTTGTCCGGGCGTTACGCGCGCTCGGCGTCCACGTTGAGACGGGAGAGTTCCAGGCGCACATGGCAGTCGAGTTGGTGAATGACGGTCCGGTGACGATTCTTCTCGATTCGGATAAACTCTTCTGAGTTCTTATTTCCTCGCGAGAGGCGCCGCATGTCCGCCTCTGCCAATGTTGCAAGTTTCCGGCTGCGGCCTGCTGTCCTGGCCGATGCACAGCAGCTTGCGGAATTGTGCGGCCAGCTTGGCTATCCTTCCACGCTCGCGGAAGTGGAGCAGCGTCTCCGCGCGATTCAGCCCAGCGCTGAACATGCCATTTTTGTCGCCGAGCATTTGACAGGCAAACTGGCGGGTTGCATTCATGTGTTCTTGATGCATGCGATTGAAATCGATACGCAAGCTGAAATTCTTGGCCTGGTCGTCGATGCGAATAGCCGATCGCTGGGTGTGGGGAAGAGTTTGCTGGCGCTCGCCGAGCAATGGGCCCGCGAACGCGGGATTCACACGATCGGGCTGCGTTCCAACGTGATCCGCGAACGTGCCCACGCTTTTTATGAACGCGAAGGCTACACGGTGTTGAAGAAGCAGAAGGCTTTCCGGAAGCCGCTCAAAAGGTCCGGCGCCGCCCGGAACGATCATCCCTTCCGCGTTACGCGCTGCCATGTGATATAAATCCCCGCAGCTTCCTCGGAGGAGTCCCAGATGCGCATAACTTTCACAAGGGTGCCAGTGGTGTCCAATCCCATCCCAGAAGCT
The DNA here is from genome assembly GCA_041497605.1 of Terriglobia bacterium. Lineage (GTDB taxonomy): Bacteria > Acidobacteriota > Terriglobia > Acidiferrales > UBA7541 > JBGPTK01. Next base: position 1,484 of record JBGQGW010000237.1, read on the forward strand.
GTTTTCTTTTGTGTGCTCTTGAGTTGGTTCGCATTTATGCTGGTCTTCTTCATTTGGAAGAAGCCGCCCAAGGCCGCTGAAACCAAGCGGGACAGCGCCTCCAGTTGGGGAATTTTTCTGCAAGGCTGCGCATTCTTCGTCACCTGGTTTATCACGCGGCAGTACTTCACGCCGATCGTGCCCATGCCGAAGGCGGTGGAATTCATACTCGCTGTTTTCACCATCGCCCTGGCGGCCAGCTCCGTATGGATTTGCGCCACCGCGGCGCGGACGCTCGGCAAACAATGGACGTACGTGGCGCGAGTGGTGGAAGGCCACAAGCTGATTACCGAAGGTCCTTACCGCTGGGTGCGCAATCCGATTTATACCGGGATGCTGGGGATGCTCCTGGCGACAAATTTGGCCGTCAGCCGCTGGTGGGCGGCGCCCATCGCGCTTGCGTTGTTCCTGATCGGCAACCAGATTCGTATTCGCAGTGAAGAAAAACTTTTGCGCGAAGCCTTCGGAGCCGAGTTCGACGACTACGCCCGCCGCGTTCCAGCAATCGTGCCCCGCTTTTTCTAGCCGGCTGCGGAAAACTCCAACTTTTGCCCTTGCGACGATTGGGGACCAGTTAGGAATTATAAAAGACGGCAGAGTCACAGCCCTGGATACTTCCGTTGGATCGCTTCGAAACGCGGCGAAGTGCTGCCGCGCTTGCGATGATACGCCAGCACCTGCCGCTCAATACCAGTGAGCGAAGCGGGCGGCACCTGCGATTCCACCTCATCACGATTCAAGATTCGTTCCTTGGCCAGCGCCACCCGCCGTCCGGTGGGTGCGATGCACACGGAGATATGTTTTTTACGGTCTCTCAGCGTCCTGCGGTCTCCGGTGAAAGTTTTCTCCTGGCCGGAAAAATTACGATAGTGAATATCCATTCGATTTGCTCCGGCATCAAAAGTGCCGCTCAAAGGCGATGTGAGTGCTTGAGATCCACCCGGGCTCGGCGCCGGCCGGCTGGTGGGCGGAAAGCTTTGCCCCGTCTCCTTGCGGATTTCGAATCGCTGCGCGTACTCGATATTGTAGCGGCTGCAATTGGGATTGCGGCATTTCGCGATAGACAAGAAAGTTCTGGCGCCCGCTCTTCCGCAATAAGGGCAATTGCATTCCTTGCCGGCAAGAATGAGCAGCAGATCGGTGAAAAAATCCATCCCATCATCTCCAGCGAATTAGAATCCAGGGAAACGGCTCAAGAAACGCACCATTGTCTTCAGACAATGGTGATTCCATAACACCCGTCGACAGGCAGTCCCTCTCTCTCACGAGGTTTCACCGGCTGCTGCTTCCGGGAACGGAGAGAAAGCGGCGACCGCAGCCCTTTCGGGCTGGCGCCGCGGCTTGGCAGCCGTTCCCCTGGAACTTTTTTCCATCTGCATCGCCTTCCAGATGAAAAATGGCGACGCGATGCGGCCGTGGCGGATCAACCGGCGGCGGTGAACCAGCGACGGCAATCCCATCGCGCGCAGCCGCTCGTAACTGATCTTCCGGAAGTAGCCTTTCTTGTGGCCGCCTCCGAACGCGAGCGACAACACTTCCTCGGCCAGCCAACGATCCAGGCGGCGGAGTTGCCCTTCATCTTCCACGTGCTTCAGGTAGTAATCGATGATGGCGACGTTGCGAACGCCCTGGTCCAGAGTCTTCTGCGCGAGACGGACGGCCAATTCGGCGCGCTTTTCCGGATTCTGAATTTTGCGGAAGCGCCCGCGATAGCGGCGAAACGCGAAACGAAAAAGATTGCAGATTTTTCGAAATTTGTCGCGAGAGAGTCCGGTAACGCCGCTGGCGCGAAACTCGAGGCCCAGATGGCGAAACTTGGTTGTGGAGGTAAATCCTTCTTCCGTGCGCGATTGCGGCTGCGTGGAGAAAAAAAGATTTTGTTCGTGACTCGGTTTGCTGCGCAGATGGAGCACGGCGAGGCTGGCGCGGAGTTCGTGCTCCGCCGTAAGGATGGCTTCCCGGGATCGCGAGAGAACCAGCAGATCGTCCGCGTAGCGAAAATAGCGAACGCCGGGAATCGCCGAAATGCGCCGATCGAGATCGTTCAAATGGAAATTGGCGAAGAAACACGCGATTGCGGTCCCGAACGGAATTCCCACAGAAGCCGTGATTGATCTGCCGCCATCCAGGCATTGGAAGTGAATCCGCTCGCGCAACAATTCGAAAAGATAATCACCGGGGTCGATGACTTGCTCGAGTTGCGCCAGTAAAATCGCATGATCGATCGAAGGAAAATAATCGGCGATATCCCGCTTCAAAATGTAGAGCGGCTGCTCCGCTCCGGCCGCGGCGCGGGCGATCGTGCGCTGGCAGCGATCGAGTCCGAAGCCGCGAAAGCGGTAGGCGTAGGTATGCGGCGAAAAATAGGGATGAAACGATTCGTTCAGCAAGCGGTAGAGCAGCAGATCCACCAGGCGTTCGGCCCACGGAAAAATGTGCAGCGTCCGGTGCTTGCCGTTGAAATTGAAGTGCAGCGCCAGCCCCGGACGAAAATGGAAACGCTGCTGGGCGAGCGAGCGGTGAATGGCTTCGAGATTCTGCAGGCCATGGCGCGCAAAATCGAAAAGGGTCCTTTCATCGACGGATGTGGAAAGCGCCTTGCGCCAGGAAAAGAGCGGCTTGGTATAGAGCCGCACCGCCGCCTTGTAAAGTTCCGCTTCCGAATAAATTTGCTGCCAGGCCAGTTTCGGCGGAGATACCTCGGGACGGTCGAGACCGTTTCTCCCCGCGCGCGAATCAAACGAAAACGAAAATCTGGATTGCCCGGTCATCGCTAGAAACCGCCGCCGCCGCCGCCGCCGAAGCCGCCGCCGGAAAATCCGCCGCCACCGCTGAATCCCGAACTGCCGGAACTGCGCGGGGCGGACGCCATTGCGGCGCCGGCCTGGTGCGACATCATTCCCAAGTCATTCACGAAATAGATCGGCTGAAAACCCATGCCATAAGGGCCGCTATACCAGTTTGGCGGCTGCAGATAAATATTGGCGAACGCGCGCACCCATTTCTTCTCGACGCCCAGCGCCATCGCGTAGGGCAAGAACTTTTCAAACATTTCCGGAGTTTTCACAATGCGTTCGAAGCGGTCTTCCTCAACGCGCCCGAGAAACGTTTCGAATCCCAGCACGCCTTCCAGAGCGCGCGCGCCTTCGCTGGTGCGCGCCGGCATGAAGAAGCCGAAACCGGCGATGATGAGGCCGGTGGCGATTCCGGAAATGATCCCGGTCAGGGGAGAAGAATTTAGCGGGCCACTGATGGCGCCGCCGATCCAGGCCAGGATGAACCCGACGGCAATGCCCCCGCCGATATAGGCGCCGCGTACCTTGTCCGGGCGGTGGAGATAATATTTGGCGGACATCAACGCATCGAAAATGCGATCCCGAATCGTGGGAAGGTGCGTGTAGAAATGGTTCTGCAAGTCAGTGAGGGAGACGGAATCGGTGGCGCCGCCGTCGAACAACGCGTAGAGCAAGGCCTGCTCGTGCGCCTTCAGGCTGGCCCACTCGGCGGCAGGCTTCTTCAGATGGAATGTGTAATCGCGATGGTGAACCAGGCCGAGCATCTGGTCCGTCTCTGTCTGCTCGATCATCAGGTAACCGCGCACGGCGAGATCGACGATGGTCGCGGTGATATCGCGCATCCCGGCCTCATCATCCACCAGTGTGCCCACTTCGCCGGGCGAAAGACCCTGCGGCGGCTCATATTGCACAGCGATGGGCCGCAGCCGCGGATCGCGTCCTTGCCTGTACCACAGCCAGAACATCAGAACGAAAGTGAGGATGGGAATTGCGAACAGCCAGTTGCTGCGCAAAAAGAGCCAGACATGTTCCGTCCAACCCGGTTCGTGGACGAAGCCTTTATCCCAACCGATTACCGCCGTCAGGCCTTCATGGAAATCCAGGCGCCGGCGCATGTGCACTTGAACTACGTTGCCCCGGACCTCCACATCGGCATCCTGTTCCCGCGAACCGTAAGACCCGGTGAAGACGAGGGTGCGAACGCCGGTGACGCCCTCGGGCAAAACGATCCGGGCAGTGGCGTGATCGATGGGAACGTCCCATTCGTCGCCGGTAATGTTCCAGTAG
>JBGQGW010000238.1:0-5562 GCA_041497605.1 Terriglobia bacterium
AAGGCAAAATTGTCGTCGGTCACGACTTGATTCGCTTCTGACCCTCGGCGCTCGGAGTTTACCCCGATGTCTTTGATCGGGGCGCCTCTGCGGTAAAGCCTTTCTGTAATTTGAACCACTACCTTTACTGCAACAAATTCGCGATATTCGAAAAACAACGTACAATTAAAGCGCATGCAAGCGCGCGGATCGGCCGTTGACTGAGAAAATCAAGATGAACGTGGTTCTGATTTCGACCTATGAACTCGGCCGTCAGCCTTTCGGGCTGGCATCTCCCGCCGCTTGGCTGCGCCAGGCCGGAGCGGAAGTTGCCTGTCTCGATCTCTCGCGCGAATCATTCCGCGAAGATTTGATTCATGCCGCCCAGCTCGTCGCATTCTACGTGCCGATGCACACGGCGACGCGCCTGGCAGTCCAGTTGATCGGGCCGATTCGCGAAATCAATCCGCAAGCGCATATTTGTTTTTACGGCCTGTATGCGCCAGTGAATGAAACCTATTTGCGCAAACTCGGCGCGGGCACGATCCTGGGCGGGGAATTCGAACAGGGTTTGGTGGATTTAGCGGCGCGGCTGCGCGCAGGCGGGAACGGTGAGCAGCAGGGGTCCGCGATTTCATTGGAGCGACAAAAGTTTCTGGTCCCGGATCGCGCCGGAATGGTGCCGCTCGAAAAATATGCGCGCCTGGTGCTGCCGGGTGGAGAGACGCGAACCGTTGGCTATACGGAAGCAAGCCGCGGCTGCAAACATCTGTGCCGTCATTGTCCGATCGTGCCGGTCTACAACGGCGCCTTCCGGATTGTAGATCGCAGCGTGGTGCTGGAGGATATTCGCCGGCAAGTAGCTGCGGGCGCGCAGCACATCACGTTTGGTGATCCGGATTTTTTCAATGGCCCAGCGCATGCTCTGGCAATTGTGGAAGAGTTGCATCGCGAATTCCCGCACTTGACCTACGACGTCACCATCAAGGTGGAACATCTGCTGCAGCAGGCCAGGCAACTGCCGGTGCTGCGCGAAACGGGATGCCTGTTCGTGACCAGCGCGATTGAATCGGTGGATGACGCAGTACTCGAAAAACTGGACAAGCATCACACCCGAGCGGATTTCCTCCGCGTAATCCAGATTCTTCGCGAAGCCGGACTGGTTTTGCAGCCGACGTTCGTTCCGTTTTCCCCCTGGACCACTATCGAGAGCTATTGCGATCTACTTCAAGTAATACTTGAGAATGGGTTGATCGAAAGCGTCGCGCCGATTCAGCTCGCCATCCGCTTGCTGATTCCGGCCGGCTCGCGGCTGCTCGATCTCGGTGAAATTCGTGAAATGCTCGGCGAATGGGATGGAGAATCGCTGGTTTACGTGTGGCGGAACGTGGATTCGCGTGTGGATGATTTGTGGGAAAAAGTGCAGAAATTGGTTCACTCCGGCGAGAAGCTGAAGCAATCGCGGGACCGTATTTTCGAAAAGATTTGGGAGGAAGCGCATCGCGCGGCTGGATCGAGCGTTGTGGCGGAACACGCGCAACCCATCCTGGTCGCGCGCGCCGCCATCCCGTATCTGAACGAGCCCTGGTATTGTTGAGCGGAGCCGACGGGCGACCAGTTGGTCGCCATCGCGAAGGCGCGCGAAGCGGTGCGCCAATCGGAAGGATTTGTTTAGCGCCCGGCGTCGAAAGGTCGAGTGGAATCTGCCAATGACCGAACCAAAAAAATCGAAGCGGCTTCTGATCTTGGCGAGCAAACTGGGGTATCAGACGAAGGGATTCTCCGAGGCAGCGGAGAAACTCGGGGTCGAAGTCGTTTTCGGCACCGACCGTTGTCACAAGCTCGAAGACCCCTGGGCTGATGGCGCTCTGCCGCTCCATTTCGAGAATCCCAGCGAATCGGGACAGGAAATTGCCCGCGAATTGCGCGGCAAAGCTCCGGACGCGATTCTCGCCCTTGGGGACCGGCCAACCTTGACGGCGGCTTATGCAGCAAAAGTTTTCGGCGTCGGCGGCAATTCCACCGAAGCGGTGGAATTGTGCCGGAATAAGCTGCGGCAACGCGAGGTGCTGCAAGGGGCCGGAGTCCCGGTTCCTGAATTCTTTTCCTTTGATTTGACCGAGGACCTCCGGGACGTATTGCCGCGCGTAGATTTTCCTTGCGTCGTGAAGCCGCTTTCGCTGGCGGCGAGCCAGGGAGTGATTCGCGCGAACAATGCGGAAGAATTTACCGCTGCCGTGCGCCGGATTCGCGCGCTGCTGGAATCGCCTGAGATTCAAGTCTTGCGCGAACCGAATCTCGATCGTGTTCTGGTGGAGGGCTACATCCCTGGAAAGGAAGTAGCGGTTGAGGGCCTGCTGGATGCCGGCCGTTTGCGGGTGCTGGCAATTTTCGATAAGCCCGATCCCCTGGAAGGGCCGTATTTCGAGGAGACAATTTACGTGACTCCCTCGCGGCTGCCCGTGAGGGTGCAGGATGCAATCGTGAAATGCGCGCAGCGAGCGGTGCACGCGCTGGGGCTGGCCACCGGCCCTGTCCATGCCGAATTTCGAGTGAACGACACCGGCCCGTGGGTACTCGAAATCGCGCCCAGGCCGATCGGAGGACTTTGCTCCCGGGCGCTCCGCTTTGGCCCGGCGCGAATATCCCTGGAAGAATTGTTGGTGCGGAATGCGCTGGGGTTGGGCGATGACAACTTGCCACGGGAAGACGGCGCTTCCGGCGTGATGATGATTCCCGTGCCGCGCAGCGGGATCTTTGAGGGGGTGGAAGGGCTCGACGAAGCCGAGAAAACTCCCGGCGTCGATGAAATTCGTATCACCGCGCGATTGCGGGACTACGTAGCCGCGTGGCCGGAAGGTTCGAGTTATCTGGGGTTTATTTTTGCGCGAGCCGCGAAGCCTGAAGAAGCAGAATCCGCGTTGCGCGCCGCTCACGCAAAACTGCGCTTCATCTTTTCGCCGCGCCTGCCGGTGGAACATCCCATCACCGGCCGGCTATCCCACGAGCCAGATTTCAGGAGCACCGAGCAGTGAGGGGCGGAGAGACGGAAGAATTAGCCCTTGGCCTTCGGGGCAACATATCCTTCGGGCAATTTGGCGCCTTCGCCAAAGAAAAATTGCTCCATCTGTTCTTCAATAATCTTGAGCGAATTGGGATCGAGCGGGTTCAGGCGAAATTCGTTCATCACCATCTTCGAATGTTCGATCCACATTTTCCAGGCGTCCTTGGAGACGTTATCGTAGACGCGTTTGCCGATTTCGCCCTTCCAGGGAACGCGATCGAGCCCCGGCAATTCTTTGCCGAATTTCACGCATTTCACCATGCGTGCCCCGGCCGGTGCCGGTTGTGTTGCCGGCTGCGCCGGGCGATCTCCGCATTTTTCATCCGCCATGCCTTCCTCCAAGCCGTTCGCCTGACTTCTTCAAGATACTGCAAACAGATCGGAATTCCTAGTCGCGGCCACGGGTGCGAAGGAATCCGCGAGTTCCAAGGCTCACGCGGCGGTCTAAAAAACTTGATTGCTTGCGTAGCTGGCCCATATTTGAGAAAAAGGACGCGCCGGGACTGCCGTCCGTGTATCGGTTCAGTGAACTTTCGAACAGGCCAGTAGCCATACTTTGAATGAGGGAGAACATCGTTGCATCTGGACGCAACTGACGTAGCTCAAGAGCCCAGCACCACCAGCCATCCTTCGGCAATTCCCGGCGAGCCCTGCGCCATTGTTATCTTCGGCGCTTCGGGCGATTTGGCTCGCCGGAAATTAATTCCCGCGCTGTACGCCCTGGCTTGCCGCTCGTGCCTGGCGCCGAGCTTCACAATTTTGGGTTTTGCGCGCACGGAGATGCGGGATGAGGAGTTTCGCCGGACGAATGCGGAGGCGCTGAGCCGCACGAAAGAAGAGGCAGACAAACAGTCTTCGGTTCTCGATTCATTTTCGAGGAGCCTGCATTATTTTGCGGGCGATTACGACAACCCAGAGTCTTTTCAGAAACTCGCGAAGCGCCTGGAGGAACTCGAGCGCGATCTCAATTTACCAGGGAACCGGCTTTTTTATCTGGCCACACCGCCGCAAGTTTATCCCCAGGTGATCGAGCAATTGGGCAGGGCAGGCCTTGCCAAGCCGCCGAATGAGAAAGCCTGGGTGCGAGTGATCATCGAGAAACCGTTCGGCCACGACCGGGAATCAGCGCGCAAGCTGAATGCGAAAGTGCTGAGCGTCTTCGAAGAGTCGCAGGTCTATCGCATCGATCATTACCTGGGAAAAGAAACGGTGCAGAATTTGCTGGTCTTCCGCTTCGGCAACGGAATCTTCGAGCCGCTGTGGAATCGGAATTATATCAGCCACGTCGAAATTACGATGGTGGAAAAACTGGGCGTGGAAAACCGCGCGGCTTTCTACGAAACGGCCGGCGCGCTGCGCGATATGATCCAGAGCCACATGATGCAGCTCGTTTCACTGGTGGCGCTCGAACCTCCGGCCACGTTTGACGCCAATGCCGTGCGCAACGAGAAGATCAAAGTGTTGCAGTCGATTCGCCCCTTCACGCCGGAAACGGTGGCGAAACAAATTGTGCGAGGCCAGTATGGCCCCGGCACAATCGATGGGAAGCCAGTGCCGGGCTATCGCCAGGAAAAAGGAGTGAGGCCGGATTCCACGACGGAAACATTCGTCGCCATGAAGTTGGAAGTGGACGACTGGCGCTGGGCCAACGTCCCGTTTTATCTGCGAACCGGCAAGCGCCTGGCCGAGCAGACAACTGAAATCGCCATCCAATTCAAGCAGGCGCCTCATCTGGTTTTTCGCGGAAAGAATGTGGAGCCGAACTGGCTGGTGCTGAACATTCAGCCGAGTGAGGGAATCTCACTTTCGTTCGGCGCAAAGCCGCCGGGCGCGAATCTCGACATTCGTCCGGTGAGGATGGATTTTCAATATCGCGAATTTTTTGGCCCGAGTTCCAGGGATGCTTATTCGGCCCTGTTGAATGATTGCATGCGCGGCGACGCCACGCTCTTCGACCGCGCCGACAGCGTTGAGGCTGCCTGGGCGTTGATCGATCCCATTCGGGAAGCGTGGAACGCCATGCCTCCGCCGGCTTTTCCAAACTACGCGTCGGGGAGCTGGGGGCCGCAGGAGGCCCTCGATTTGCTGGGCCGCGATGGGCATAAGTGGAGAGTTTCCTAAGGCATCTGCGCGCGGAGATCCGGTGGAAGTCCCAAGGCTGCGGAAACCAAGCGAACGGGAGAACAATGATCCTAGCGGGTGATGTCGGCGGCACGAAGTTCAATCTGGGCGCGTTCGAGAATCAGCAGGGAAAGCTGCACCTGATCGCAAAGCAGCGATATTCCAGCCACCTATATACTCGCGCAGAAGATGCCATCGCGGACTTTGTCCGCCAGTTGAAGAGCAAGGTAACGGCGGCATGCTTCGATGTGGCCGGACCGGTGGTAGACAATACCGTGCACGCCACAAATTTGCCGTGGGTCATGGATGGAGCCGGCCTGGCGAAGTTTTTGGGAATTCCCAGGGTCCGCTTGTTGAATGATCTGGAAGCGACCGGCTACGGCCTGGAAGTGCTCGAA
>JBGQGW010000239.1:0-5497 GCA_041497605.1 Terriglobia bacterium
CTGAAAAGAAAGCCGGAGAGTTCATTGCCGACAAGGATTGCTCGCCCGACCCATCAACATTGGCCACCATCAAGTTGGATGTCTTGGCTTTCGAAACCTGCCGGCTAAACGCGAAACGCTTGCCATCTGGCGAAAAACTGATGGGACTATCCACGTCGACGATGATTTGCTGCGCCGTTCCGCCGAGTGAAGGAACCCGGTAGAGAGTGCCCAGGCCGAGCGTCAAATTTCTCCTGACGAAATAGAGGTAATTCCCATCTTGGGAAAACGTGATTCCGGGAATATCTTCCGGCGAAGGTGGTACCACTTGGACCGTGGTACCCGTCGCCAATTGCCGCACCCAGATGCTGGCCGGACCTCTGTTCTCGCGCATCGAGTAGGCCAGCCACTTCCCGTCGGATGACATCGCTGTCTGGCCGATATTCCCCGAGGAAGTGATGGATGCGATGGACATCTGCTGGAATTGCGCTGGCTGCGCCGTGGAATTTGGACGTGGCCTGCGTTGGTCTTGGAAAAATTGAACCCCGGCGCCCGCAAGCATTGCCGCGAGGATGGCTAAGCTAAACCAAAGGATCCACCGGCGCGGCCGCTTCGCAAGTGGAGCCACGGTGGTCCCGTGTATCCCGGTCTCCGCACTCGATGCAGCAGTCAAAGTTGCGGAACTGGGCGGATTTCCACGCGTCGGCTGCTGGCTCGCCTGCGATGCGGATGGCCAGGACGATGCCGCGGCGGAAATTCTGGAGGAATCGGTATCACGCTTCAGCCGCCTCAGATCGCCGCGCAATTCCGCGGCAGTCTGAAAGCGCAGATCGCGATCTTTTTCGAGCGCCTTGCCGATAATTTCTTCCAGCTTCGGTGGAATCTGTGGATTGAGTTGCGATGGCGCCGCCGGGTTCCGATTGAGAATCGCATCGAAAATTACGGCGGATGTGCTGCCTGGAAATGCGGCCTGGCCCGTAGCCATTTCATACAGCACCGCCCCGAAGCTGAAAAGATCGCTGCGCGCGTCGAGCAATTCACCCCGCGCCTGCTCCGGTGACATGTAGCCGATCGTGCCCAGCGCCGATCCGGGGCTGGTGAGCGCGAGATCTGTCGTCGGCTGATTGGACGTGGTGGTGGCTCCCAGCGATTCCGCGACGCGCTGGGCCGGAGATTGTTTCGCCAGGCCGAAATCGAGAATCTTCACCTGGCCGCGCGGGGTGACGAATAGGTTCGCCGGCTTGATGTCTCGATGAACGATCCCGCGCGAATGCGCGGCATCGAGCGCGTCGGCAATTTGGATGGCCAGGTCAAGCAGAACGTCCGTTGCGATCGGGCGCCCGGCGATGCGCTCCCGGAGGTTTTGCCCTTCCAGAAGCTCCATGACGATGAATGGCGAACCGTCATGTTCGCCCACATCGTAGACAGTGCAGATGCCGGGATGATTCAGGGCCGAAGCGGCGCGTGCCTCCCGCTGGAAACGTTCGAGCGACGCCTGATCGCGCGCCAGGTCGCGCGAGAGGAATTTCACGGCCACCTGGCGGCCCAGGCGAGTGTCCTCGGCCCGGAATACTTGGCCCATGCCACCGCTGCCCAATGGCTCCAGGATTCGATAGTGTGAGACGGTTTCGCCGATCAAGGATAGCGTGCTCCGCGCCGGTCATCGTAAGGCAGTCCGGCAATGCGCGCAAGATGGAAGGGGATTCGTGGTCTCATTTCTATGCCGAGCGAGAAAGATGTGAATCCTGGAGCGCTGGTGCCGAAGAATTGACGGCCCGCCCGGCAGGCACGACGGGCGACGAACGAAAAAAAGAAAAGCTGGAACCGGAGTTTCCCGATTCCAGCTTTTCAAGAACTCAGACCGATTCGATCTACTGGTTTTGATTTTGGTCGGAGCTTTGCTTCTTCGGCATGTAAGTCACGGTGACCGGCTGTTCGAGCTTGAAATCGAGCTTGGTCTCCGATGGAATCTTGACTTGCTGTCCGCGGGTCGCACCCTGATAGACAGCGCCTGTGCCGGCGCCGACTCCGGCGCCAATGGCCGCGCCTTTGCCTCCGCCCGCGATGGCTCCGATCAAGGCGCCAATGGCCGCGCCACCGGCGACAGTTCCCGCCGTGCGTTTGCCCCGCGAACTGCCCGCCAGCTCATAGGTGCTGCTGACGAGCGGGTAAGACTTGCCCTGGAAATCGAGCTTCACGAGTTCGAGCCGAAGTTCACTTTTTCCGCTCATGTGGCCGGCGGAGGAAGCCTGAGCCAAGCGGACAGAAACATTCGCGCCCCTGGGGACCACCACCTCGTCATTCACGACCAGGGGTGCGTCCAGCGAGGCGTGGAAAACTTCGCCGGTGTTATTCACGGAAGAATCCACGCTGTCGATCATGCGAATTGAGAACGTCATTCCCGCCGGAATTTCTACAACTTTCGGCTGGGGAGGATGCGGCGCGGGCGGCGGCGTTGGAGTCTGTTCAATCGGGGCAGGCGCTGGCGCAGGCTGTTGCACGGGTTCAGGCGCCGGGGCAGGAACGGGTTCTGCATCTTCCGAGCGGTTCTGAACTGGACGCTTCACCGCATGTCTCTTGCGTTCCGGCGCGGGAGCCGGCGCAGGCGGCGGTGCTTGCTCCGCGGACGGGGCCGGAGTGGCTTGCGCCACTTCCACGGTCATTTGATCGTTAACTTTGCTGACTCCCTTTTCTTCGGTGGCGAGTTTGTAAGCGGCAAGGCGCGCGCCATCGCTGGGCACACTTCCCCCGAGCGTGACCTGTCCCTTGTCGACCGTTACCTGAAGATTAGAATCCTTAAGCTGCGGGTCCGAAAACATCTTGGCCTTTATGTCTGTGGCGATCGCTGCGTCATTCGGCGCGGTGTTGCAGGCGGCGACGAAAGCCACGGCAAGCATGGCGACCAGCAACAGTGTCGTGGATCTGCGCATATACTCTCCTCGTGATTCTTAACGATTCCGGCCGCGACAAAACACTCGCAGGCTCGGACTATTTTTTTGGGCTGGTGTCATTCAGTCTACTATGATGCTGCCGTCTAACCTAAGGCTGCACGCTTTCTGGAGCGTAGTACCTCCGTACCATTCTGGATGGAGCCCCGCAACTTTTCCGGGCGGGCCGGGTTTGACTCAGGAGAGGGGGAACCTGGACTCGATAATCCCCTGGGGTGCAATTCTCGAATTTGAATAAGGAGATTTTCCATGCTGAAGGCGAAGAGTATCGGCTCGATTCTGGCACTGTTGGTTGCCGGCGTCCTGAGCGGCTGCGGGGGTGGGATGTCATCTTCCACCACCACAACCTCGTCACAAGGTCAGGGCAACATCTTTGTGATCGGCACGGATGCGCCTCTGCCAAGCGTCGTATCATTCCAGGTGATGGTGACGGGCGTGGCGTTGACGAACTCGAGCACGTCAGTGAGCGTGCTTACAGCGCCGCAGACGGTGGATTTCTCGCGGCTCGATGGCTTGAATGCGCTGCTCGATCTGACCGCGGTGCAAGCCGGAACCTATACCGGCGCTCAGTTCACGCTCTCTTCTCCGGTGATCGGTTTTATCGATACTTCCGGGGCCAAGCCGGTGGTAAACACAATGAACGGGACTCTGACCACCTCCACGGTGAACGTTACGTTTGCAACACCACTGGTCTTGAATGAGAACGACTTGTTCGGCTTGAAGATTGATTTCCGGTTGAAGGATTCGATTCAGACGACGAACGGGCAAATCAACGGCGCTGTAAATCCGACGCTTACAATTATTCCAGTTGCTCCCAATACTCCTGACGCGGAAATTGACTGCTTTTATGCCGGGGTCGTTGGCGTCAACGTTAGCGGCGGAACTTTCGTGGTGCAGGGTCCGCACGGGCGGCAATTCACCATACTCACCAACAACCAAACACAGTTTGAAGATGGCATGTCGCTGTCCGATCTGGATACCAATACGATCGTGGCATTGTCCGGCAATCTCGATCGCGTGACGCTTAATCTGATTGCGGACGATATCCAGATCGTTTCCAAGAACAAATTCGTTCTGGATGGCTTGACCACCTTTGTGAGTCCGAGCAGCGGTCCGGCAACCTCGATCGATGAGTTTGTGAAAGCCGAGTTGCCTGACACCAGCGGCTTGCCGCTAGGACAAATCAGCACGCTCAGCCTGAATGGCACGGAGCAGTACCGAATTCGCTTCCTGCATCTGCCCATCACGCAACTGCTGTTCAATCAGAGCCTGATGGTACCCGGGCAGCGTGTGACGGTTGCCGGCCCCTTGAATACATCCACCAACCCGCCAGGCGTGACGGTGAAGCGCGTGGTGCTCGATTGGCAAGGGCAGCAGGGAACCTGGGTCGCGGGGAGCACCGTCATTCAGACCGGCAACAACGGAAGTTTCGGGTTCAATGATAATTCCTTGGCCGGTGTTTTATTTGGCGGCCAGGTAAAGGTGCTCACTACCAACTTCACCAAGTTTGGCGGTGGCATCAACGGCCTTTCGGATCTCAGCGGCACGCAACCGATTCCACTGCGCGTCGTGGGCCTGGTTCTACTTGACCAGGCAACCGGCAAACCGGCCCTGGTGGCCGGTCGAGTGGAAAAGCTAGGCAGCTAGACCGAAGTTTTTTCATACCCTGGGGCCGCTGCTCCCTCCTTCGCTGGGAGGCTGGAGCAGCGGCCTCAGTTTTTTTGTGCATGTTGAGCTGCGCGGCAGAAGGAGTAGAATCGCCCGAAGAGGTCCGTCGATGGCGAATCCGTCCCAGACATTTCAGGATTTCTGGCCCGAATACGTCCTGGCACACCGTCAGCCGATGACGCGTTGGTTTCACTTGGTTGGGACGCTGGCTGGATGGATGCTGCTGTTGGCAGCGATCATTCTCGGCCGGCCGTGGTTAGTGCTCGCTACGCTGGCTGTGCCTTATGCCTTTGCATGGTTCTCGCATTTCCTGATCGAACATAACCGTCCTGCCTCTTTCGGGCATCCCTTATTGTCGTGGGCGGCGGATCAGAAGATGGTGGCGCTGGTCTTGACCGGCAAAATGGCAGAAGAGGTGCGGCGCTGCGAAAGCGGAACCTGATCCACGCGCAAATCTTTCCTGCCTGAATTCTCCGGCACAAGTGAGTTCGCAAGAAAAATCTAGACGGAAAACCTATTCGCTACGCGTGGCAATGATGCGGTGACCTTCGATGCGGATTTCGATCGCCAGTGGAGGCCGAATCGCAGGGCCTTGTACCACTTCGCCGCGCACCAGTCCATTCGGCCCCGTACCGTAGCGCGCCAGATCGAATACGCTGCGATTGCAGGGATCGGTGACCATGGGGTGGTCCCCGGCATAGTCAAACTCGCTGCGCAGCTTTTGCAGGTCGCTCACATATTCCAGTTGGCACTTTCCGAAAGGCTCTTCCATCGAAATCGCCCAATAGGCTCCTCCGGGCAGATGAACCACCATCGCCGTGGCGCTTTCCCGGGTGGTTGGATTCTCGAAAATGAATTTCTTTGCCGACCATGGCTTGGATAACTCATCGGTGGTGGCCACC
>JBGQGW010000240.1:0-5481 GCA_041497605.1 Terriglobia bacterium
ACCTTCGCGAACTCGCGCACGGCGTTTGCCAGCCTCCGCGGCAAACCGTATCCGATCTACCAGATTCC
This sequence comes from Terriglobia bacterium, assembly GCA_041497605.1. Lineage (GTDB taxonomy): Bacteria > Acidobacteriota > Terriglobia > Acidiferrales > UBA7541 > JBGPTK01. The sequence continues at coordinate 69 of JBGQGW010000240.1, forward strand.
CCTGGAAGCCGGGATGAGCATCGGCATGATGCTGATCAGCGTCGAGTTGCTGCTGATGCTTTTCATTTTGCTGTTCGTTCCCCGCGACTATGCTGGGCCGTGCTTCATCGGTTTCGCGATCGGCGAATCACTGGGCGCCGCCGCGCTGCGAATTGCCGGCGGCATCTTCACCAAGATTGCGGACATTGGCTCCGACTTGATGAAGATCGTGTTCAAGATCAAGGAAGATGATGCGCGCAATCCCGGCGTGATCGCGGATTGCACGGGTGATAACGCGGGCGATTCCGTGGGGCCCACCGCCGATGGATTTGAGACCTACGGCGTCACCGGCGTCGCCTTGATTACATTCATTCTGCTGGGCGTGAAAGATCCCATGGTGCAGGTGCAACTGCTGGTGTGGATCTTCGTAATGCGCATCGTGATGCTGATCGCGGCCGCGGCAGCTTATTTCATCAATAGCATCATCGCCAAGGCCCGGTTCGGCGACGCAGACGAGATGAATTTCGAGTCGCCGCTGACCTCGCTGGTGTGGATCACTTCACTGGTTTCCATCGGACTCACTTACCTGGTTTCGTCGATCATTATTCCGAGCCTGGGCGGCGACACCACACAATGGTGGAAGCTGGCGACAATCATTTCGTGCGGGACGATCGCCGGCGCCGTCATTCCGGAATTGGTGAAGAGCTTCACTTCGACAGAATCGCGGCACGTCAGGGAGGTGCTGATTTCCGCACAGGAAGGCGGGGCCTCGCTGGGCATTTTGTCCGGGTTCGTGGCCGGCAATTTTTCAGCCTATTACCTGGGGCTGACGATGGTGGTGCTCATGTCGCTCGGATATTTGATCTCGCTGATGGGGCTGAGCATGCTGATGATCGCGGCGCCGGTGTTTGCCTTTGGACTTGTCGCCTTCGGTTTCCTGGGGATGGGTCCGGTGACGATTGCCGTGGATTCTTACGGGCCGGTGACGGACAACGCGCAATCGGTTTTTGAATTGTCGTTGATCGAACAGGTTCCCAACATACAGCAGGAACTGAAGAAGGATTTCAATATTGAAGCCAATTTCGGGCGCGCCAAGGATTTGCTGGAGGAGAATGACGGCGCGGGCAATACATTCAAGGCGACTGCCAAGCCAGTGCTGATCGGAACCGCCGTCGTGGGCGCTACCACGATGATTTTTTCGATCATCATGGCGCTGACGAACGGTCTGACGGAAAACGTAAGCAAGCTATCGCTGTTGCATGCGCCTTTTGTCCTGGGCTTGATTACCGGCGGCGCGATGATTTACTGGTTCACCGGCGCTTCCACACAGGCCGTGACCACCGGCGCCTACCGGGCGGTGGAATTCATTAAAGCGAACATAAAGCTGGAGGGCGTCGAGAAGGCCTCGGTAAGCGACAGCAAAAAGGTGGTGGCGATCTGCACCAAATACGCGCAGAAGGGGATGTGGAATATCTTCTTCGCGGTTTTCTTCGGGACTCTGGCGTTCGCGTTTGTGGAGCCTTACTTCTTCATCGGCTATCTGATGTCCATCGCGATCTTCGGACTCTTCCAGGCCATCTTCATGGCCAACGCCGGCGCGGCGTGGGACAACGCCAAGAAGATCGTGGAAGTCGAGATGAAGCAAAAGGGCACGGAACTTCACGCCGCCACCGTAATCGGCGACACGGTCGGCGATCCATTTAAGGACACTTCCTCGGTGGCATTGAATCCTGTGATCAAGTTTTCGACCCTCTTCGGCCTTCTGGCGGTGCAGTTGGCGGTGCGGCTGACCGTAGATACCGGCGGCGGGTTGACACACGTGTTGGCCGCTGTGTTTTTCCTGATTTCATTTTGCTTCGTGTACCGGTCGTTTTATGGCATGCGGATTCGTTCGGCGGGAGCGGAAGCGTAAACGCCAGAGTGAAATTCAAAGCAGGAAAAGGGGCGGGGATGGATCCGCCCCGTTTTTATTTGGGGGGATGGTTGGTGCACGCTTGGCGATTTATCTCATGAAGAAAGGCTGCCGACCTTCCCGATAAAAACCATCGGGACTCGTCCCGACGAAATCAGTCGGAACGAGAAAGGCCGGCGCTACAGGGGATTTGTTAGGTTTTTAGGAAGTTGAGATAGTTGACGGGGTTTTGTTCGAAGCCGGGAAAGACGCTAGCTAGGTTTTTTGCGCCGAGGTGCTTCGATAGAATCTCGCTGAGAACGGTGCGATAGTCAGTGGTGACGGCCAGGTCTCGATTTTCATAGAGCTGGCCGGCCGATAGTCCTGGCCAGCGCGTATAGACCTTGCCTCCCTTCACCGGGCCGCCCATCAGGAACATGCAGTTTGCATGACCATGGTCGGTGCCGCGGTTGCCATTCTCGCGCGCGGTCCGGCCAAATTCGGACATGCTCACAAAGACGACATTCTCCATCCGGTCGCCTAAATCCTGATGGAATGCGGCAAGTCCCTGGCCGAAATCTCGCAACAGATTCGAGAGCTGTCCTTGAACGCCGCCTTCGTTTACGTGGTGATCCCACCCGCCGCTATCGAGGAAAGCGACTTCGAGTCCGATGTTGGCTTTGATCAGTTCCGCAATTTCCAGCAGGCTCTGGCCAAACCGGCCGCGAGGATAATCAGCGCCATTCGCGGGCTGATATTGATCCGGATTCACTTTCTTAAGCGTATCAATCGCGCTGAAAGTTTCCTGGCCCACGCCGTGCAGTGCCTGGTCCACCGTTTGTGAGTACATGGCTTCAAAACCGCCTTCGGTGGTTGCCGGAGGGCCATACATTCGGAATTGTTTCAGGTCCGGAATTGCGACCGCCGGCGAAGGGCCTTGCAGTGTTCGCGGCAAGTAAGGACCGAAGGCTACGGCGCGGAATGGTGAGGATTTCTCCTCCGGCAATTCCTGCAGCGAGCGATTAAGCCAGCCGTCATCCGTGCTCTTCACGCCGGGCGTTCCGGATTCCATGAAGTCCTGGGCGTCGAAGTGCGAACGAGTGGGGTCTGGAGAACCGGCGGCTTGAACGATGGCCAGCTCGCCCTTGTGAAAAAGAGGCTCAAGCGGAGCAAGGCTGGGGTGCAGGCCGAAGAATCCGTCCAGGTCGAGCGCCGCTTCGCCGCCACCCCGGCGAGGTTCCGGGATCGCGATGGTGGGACGCATCTGATAGTAACCACGCTCGCCGAAGGGGACGACAACATTCAGGCCGTCCATCGCACCGCGCTGGAATAACACGACCAGGATCTTCTTGCCCGGCGGCAGAGTGCCGGCTACGGCGCGCTGCAGAAAGGTCGGCAGCGCCGTCATGCCGATCATGGCGATTCCGCCGTTCTTTAGAAATACACGCCGCGTTATGTTCATTGCCAACCTCCGGCCCATCTCATTCCTTCAGCGCCGCTGGAATTCAGGGGTGCCGAGGACGAGACCGGCGATCAGGCCTTCATTCACATGCTTGACCGGATCGTCGAGGCGCGCTTGCAAGATCTGTGGATCGCCCATGCGCTGCTCGAGCGTCTCCCGCGTTGGCGCTGCCACCTGCCCGTTCAGGAAAATGTCGAGAGAGCGCGACAATGCCATTTGCGGGTCGGAATCGGCTTCGGCGCCAAAGAGCGCCGGCAAATCAATCGTCGTCCCATTCATGTGATTCGAGGCGAGCTGCAGTGCAAAGTTCAGGCGGTTCAGCAATGCGCCGGTGTTGACCCAGGTTTCGGCCTTGTCCGAATAGCCCGTTGGCGGCTGGCATTGATAGAGCGGCTCGCCCATTCTTCCCACCCACTGCACGATCGGCAGGGAAATCGCTACGTCGGCATTGAGGGCGCGAGCCGTGCTCACCGCCAGTTCAAATGGCGTCTTCACTTTCGCCCGATAACTCGAGCGCGACCAGAACTCCGGCGAATAAATCATCGTCTTCAATACCGCACGAGTGTCGCCATCGCTCGATAGAAACGTTTGCGACATGCGGCTGACCAGCGCAGCCGGCGGATTGTCGGAGACGAAGTGGCGCGCGATTTCCGTGCTGATGAACTTGGCGGTATTCGGATTGTGCGCCAGCAGCTTGATCACTTCCTCGCCGTCCTTCATCCCGCCGCCGTTTATTTTCTTGCCCATCACGTACTTTGGCCCGGGGGTGTGGATGCGATCATCAAAGTAAAATGCGGGATCGCGCCGCGGTTCGCGAATCGTCCAGCCGGTGAAGCACTTGGCCACTTCGATCACGTCCTGCTGCGAGTAGCCGCCTTCCACGCCGAGCGTGTGCAGTTCCATGATTTCGCGGCCATAGTTTTCGTTCAGTCCCCGTTCTTGCCTTTTGGCTTGCTGACCCTGGCCTGCGCCCTGGGCATTGGGAAATTGCCGCGGGGAAGGAGGAGCCATCCCGCCGAAAATGCCTCCAAAACGTGATCGGCGCATCGACCTTTGCTGTTGCAATCGCTGCCAAGCGAGGGGATCGGCGCTTTGCCAGTTATCGAGGTAAAACAGCATCGCCGGGCTTTTGGCGGTTGCCTCGAGCAGATCCTGAAACTTGCCCATAGCGTGCGGTCGAATGGTGTCGCGCTCGTAGGCTGTGAGCATCCATCGATCCGCAGCCTTCCCGGCAAACACGTTGAAATGGTTGAACCAGAAATTCGCCATCACTTCATAGAGTTGACGGTCGCTGTAAATGGCGCGGTTCACCTTGGCCATGGAAAGCTCGGAGATGATCCGCTGCGGACCTTGCATTCTCGCCATCAGCAATTTTGCCGGGTCCGTCTCGCCGCTATCCCTCATCTGGCGCATTTCGGCCTGAGCCTTTTCTTTCCGCTCTTCCTGGAACTGTTCCTTGGTTAGGCCCTCTTGCTTGGCCGCCTGATTCGGTGGTGGGAATTCACTGACTAATCTTGCCGAGGACATCTTCAGGGTTGTAAGGCCGGCGAGCCGTGCTTCCGCTGCCGAGTCGTCCAGAGATTCAGGCTTCAGTTGCTGATTAATCCATTTTTCGAGGCCCATCTGCCGGATGTGTTCGAGATCTCCGGGACGTGGACCGTAAGCCAAACGGTCGAGGGCGTGCAGAATCGCCTGATCTTCCGTGAGTTCGGTGATGGGCAGGTTGCCCTTGAAGGACTTCCTCAGTTGGACTTGCGCGTCTTCGTCCTGAACCTTCTTTTTTTTCTTTCCAGCCTGAGCATGCGGGACGGCAATTATCAACAAAAGCAGGAGCAGCCCGGCCAGAAGGCCATTTCCGGCTGCATCCAGGCGGCTACGAACATTCGTGGAATTTCGCTTGTCGATCTTCATCTATGCCAGCTCCTGCCGGCTGGGCGCCTTACAACCTTCCTTGAAAAATACCATTCATTGAATGTTAACCCCATTGTGGGCAAAAAGTTGCGGAAGCGACTTAGGTATTACCCTCCGCATGGAAATCCCAAACTTCCCAGCATGATCCTCGTAACTGAGTACGCGGTCCA
>JBGQGW010000241.1:0-5454 GCA_041497605.1 Terriglobia bacterium
TGCTTTGATCACCGCGCCCATCTGCTTGGGAGAATTGGCGCCGGTCTCCTTGACGGCGGCTTCGATGGCCGCGGAAATTTCGGCGTCGCTCGGCGCGGCCGGCAAATAGCCTTCGATGATCGTGATTTCCTTTGCTTCCTTATCGGCCAGGTCCATCCGGTTGCCTTTGGTGAATAGCTCCACCGATTCCCGCCGCTGTTTCACCAGCGTCTGCATGACCTGAAGAGCTTCCGCGTCATCGAGCGGGCGCATTTTTTCCACTTCCTTCAACTTGAGCGCCGATTTCATCATCCGTAGGGTGCTCAGGCGCAGCTCGTCCTTGGCCTTCATTGCCTGCGTGAGTTCGTTCTGAATGCGCTCGACAAAGGTCATCGGAATCGTCACCTGCCAAAGGAAAGAATAGCACACGCCCCGCCGATTGCAGCGCGCCGGGGCCGGAGAACTGGCGGCAGGCAAGACTGGTCCGGCAGGTTCGAAACACCAACAACGTGGACAATTGACAGCGGCACTGGCCGCCCTTACGCTCCATATCATGAAAATTATAGTTGCCGACAAGATCAGCGAACGCGGCCTGGCTCTGCTGCGGGAAACCGGCTGGGAAATCGTGCAGCCCGCGGCGGCAGCGTTGCCGCAGGAGATTGCCAACGCCGATGGCCTGGTGGTGCGCAGCGCCACCCGCGTGACGGCCGAATTGCTGGAGCACGCAAAACAATTGCGCGTGGTGGGGCGCGCCGGAGTTGGCATCGATAACATCGACCTGGATGCCGCCACCCATCGCGGCGTCCTGGTGATGAATACGCCCGGCGGAAACTCCGTCAGCGTGGCCGAACACACCTTTGCCCTTCTGCTCGCCATGGCCCGGTCGGTCCCGCGATTGAGCGCGGCGATTCACGCGGGCCGCTGGGAAAAATCCGGCGGCACGGGCACCGAATTGCGCGGCAAGACGCTGGGCCTGGTCGGCCTTGGCCGGGTGGGCACGGAAGTGGCGCAGCGCGCTCGCGCGTTCGAAATGAAGGTGCTGGCTTACGATCCCTACGTCAGCGCCAGCGTGGCGGGCGAACTGGAAGTGGAGCTCGCTCCACTCGACGATTTGCTGGCGCGTTCCGATTTCATTTCCCTGCACACGGGACTCAGCGCCGCTACCGAGAAAATGATCAATGCCGCATCCATCGCCCACATGAAGCGCGGCGCGCGAATCGTGAACGCCGCTCGCGGTGAATTGGTGGACGAAGCGGCGCTGGCGGAAGCTCTGAAGTCGGGACATCTGGCCGGCGCCGCGGTGGACACATTCGCGGAAGAGCCGCCCAAGAATTCGCCTCTAATTGGTCTGGCGAACGTGATCGCCACGCCCCACATCGCCGGATCAACCGCCGAGGCCCAGGAAGAAGTGGGAACTTTGATCGCGCAACAGGTGCGCGATTATCTGACGGACGGAGTGATCCGCAACGCGGTCAATTTGCCCGCCCTTTCGCCCGAACAATACCGGCGAGTCCGGCCTTACCTGGTCCTGGCGGAACGATTGGGCACATTTGTATCTCAGGCGGTCACCGGGCGCACCGGGAGCGTCAGAATTCGCTACGCAGGCGAGCCCGCCGAGCTCGGCACGCACGTGCTGCGCAGCGCGGTGCTGGTGGGCGTGCTGAATGGCGTGCACGATGAACGGGTGAATCTGGTCAACGCGGCCTCGATTGCCGCTCAGCGCGGACTGCTGGTGGATGAGCAGACCCGGCGGCGCGAGCGCGGTTTTCCCAACACGCTCGAAGTGGCCCTGGCGCCAGCGGAGGACAATTCGCGCGAACTCGCGGTGGAAGGCACCGTGCTCAATGACGGCTCTGCGCGCATTTTGCGTTTTGACAACATCGAACTCGAGGCGCCGCTCGAAGGCACTTTGCTTCTCACGCGAAATCGCGACGTGCCCGGCGTGATCGGCCAGATCGGAACTACGCTCGGCGGCCGCGGCGTGAACATCGCCACTTTTGCGCTGGGCCGACGCTCGCCCACGCGCGGCGCGGAAGCGGTGGCGCTGGTTCGCCTGGATGGCGACGTGGACGAATCCGTCGTGAATGCCGTCCGCGCAATTCCTTCGATCACCGAAGCGCGCCTGATTCGTTTACCAGTCACCAAGAGCTAACCTTTGATGACGCCCATGGGCCGCAGGCGCGCCACCTTGCGCGCGAGCCCCGCGTTGTGCACCACATCCACAACGGCGTCAATATCTTTATACGCCTCGGGAATTTCTTCCAGGATTCCGTCGCGTGTTTCCGAGCGAAGAATGATTCCCTGGTCCTCCAATTTCTTCGTTTCCACGCGAACGTCGCGGCCTCTCTTCGCGGCGGTGCGCGACATCGCCCGGCCCGCGCCGTGGCACACCGTGCCAAACGTTTCTTCCATCGCCCGATCGGTGCCCACCAACACGTAACTCGCCGTGCCCATCGAGCCGGGAATCAGCACCGGCTGGCCCACGTCCTGATACGCGCGCGGCAATCCCGGCGCGCCCGCGGGAAACGATCGCGTGGCGCCTTTGCGATGCACCAGCACTTCGCGTTCTTCGCCATCCACCCGGTGGCGCTCGCGCTTGGCCATATTGTGCGCCACGTCATACACCAATCGCAGCTGCGGATCGCCGCCCAGAACCTTGCGAAATGCTCCGCGCGTGAAATGGGTGATGGCCTGCCGGTTCGCCCAGGCAAAATTCGCCGCCGCCGCCATCGCGCCCAGATAATTCTTGGCTTCCTCGCTGTGCAGCGGCACGCAGGCAAGCTGGCGATCGGGCAGTTCGATGGAATACCGGCGCATCGCCTCGTTCATCGTCTTCAGAAAATCCGTGCACACCTGGTGTCCCAGCCCGCGCGAACCGCAATGGATCAGTACGGTCACCTGATTCACACGCAGGCCGAATCGCTCCGCGATCTCCGGTTCCAGAATTTTCTCCACGTACTGCACTTCCAGAAAATGATTGCCGCTGCCCAGTGTGCCCAGTTGCGTCCGCCCGCGCTGCTTCGCGCGATCGGAAACTTTGTCCGGATCAGCTTCGGCCATGGCGCCCGATTCTTCACAAAACTCAATATCGGCCGGCACGCCGTAGCCGCGTTCCACCACCCAGGCCGCGCCGCGCTTGAGCACCTCGTTCAATTCCGCGAGACTGAGTTGGATCGGTCCTTTCGAGCCTGTCCCTGACGGCACGTCGCGGAATAGCTGATTGACGAGTTCGCGCAATTTCGGCGTCACATCCTCGCGGTCGAGCGAACTTCCCAGCAATCGCACCCCGCAATTGATGTCGAATCCCACTCCTCCGGGCGACACTACTCCGCTGCGAATATCCGTGGCCGCCACTCCCCCGATCGGAAATCCGTATCCTTGATGAATGTCCGGCATCGCCAGCGACCGCCCCACAATTCCCGGCAGAAACGCCACGTTCATCGCTTGTTCGATGGAAAGATCTTGCACGATCTCATCCAGCAGGCGCTCGTCCGCATAAATCAGCGCGTCCGTTCGCATGCCCGCTTTCGTCGACCGCGGCACCAGCCAGCGATAGCGGTCTAATTGCCGTAATTGATTTTTCTGAATGGCCATAAATTTCTGAATCCGATTCCCGCAATGACGCGGGGGCGAGTATTCCAGCAACACGCTGAATACCGCCCCTCAGTGCATTATAGGCTTCAGAACCGAAAAGCGGACAAGATCAGACATACACGAAGGATTCGTGTGGTTTTCGTGAGCGGAAAAGCGGGCAGAATTGCGAATGGTTTGTCTGAGGCTGCGTTACGTGGCTGCCGGAATTCCCCGTTGCTGATGCGAACTAAGCGCGGCTCGTCCCGCCGCCACCGCATGACGCAGCGCGCTCGAAACGATCTGCTGCATTTCCGCACGGCGGTAGGGAGATGCGATGAAGTCGAATGCGCCAAGCCGCATCGCTTCCAGATATTCGCGCGTGTCCGGCAAACGAGATGCTACCACCACCGGAATTTTTGTCGACTCCGCCAGTTGCAGCAATTCGCGGAAGCTGCCGCCCGTCAACTGCGCATCGCAAATCACCAGCGAAATTGTTTCTTCCGCCAGCAGAGCGCGCGCCTCTTCCAGCGAAGAAACCACAGTGGAATCAAGACCGCATTCGACCAGCAATTTTTTCAGGGAGTGCCCATTTTCTGCATCGGAGCTTGCCACTAAAACCTTCGCGGTCTCGCTCATTACTTACCTCCTGTTGGAGGCACGCTGGCCGCGGACCAGTTGCTTTTTGGAAGGGAACTGGTTGGAAGCAGCGGAAAGTAAATTGGGTCCGCGACCGCGCTTCTCTTGAGATTTCGAAGTTATGCCTGAGGAATGAACTTGTCAACAGTACTTAGGTACAAATTTTTGGCGGGCCGGATTCCGCTGTTGCGTAGAAGGCAGAGAAAGTATCAATTCGAAACCCATCTCCACCCGATTCCCGTCAGGCCAGGATTCTGGCTCACTCACTCACTCGTGTGCTATCCTCTTTTCTACGCTCGGGTGCCGCTGTTTCATCCGAGTGCGCCAGTCGGGGCGTAGCGCAGCCTGGTAGCGCACCTGGTTCGGGACCAGGGGGTCGGAGGTTCAAATCCTCTCGCCCCGACCATTTTCAATCCTCATCCATAGTATTCTGGGCCGCCTGCCATGGCCGCCCATGCGCGCCGGCTTGACTAGACTTGGACCCTGTCGGAGACTTCTCTGATGGCTCGGGGGTTGCAAGGGTCAGTCCAAAATGAATCTCACATTCTTTGAATCCCCGTCCGATTTCCACAAGTGGCTCGAGCAGCACCACCCTACCGCTCCAGAATTGTGGGTCGGCTTCCATAAAAAAGATTCCGGCAAGCCCAGCATCACCTGGTCCGAGTCTGTTATCGAAGCCCTCTGTTTCGGCTGGATCGACGGCATCCGAAAACGCGTGGACCACCACAGTTACACCATCCGTTTCAGCCCTCGCAGGCCGCGCAGCATTTGGAGCGCGATCAACATCAAGCTGGCCCGCAAACTTTCCGCCGAAGGCCGCATGCAGCCTCCCGGCTTGAAAGCATTCAAAGCCCGCCTCCCCAACAAGTCCGGTATCTATTCCTACGAGCAACGCGCTCCCTCGCTCGACAAGCCCTACGAAAAAATTCTGCGCAAGAACAAAGCTGCCTGGACTTTCTTTCAAGCCCAACCTCCCTCCTATCGCAAAGTTGTCAGTTGGTGGGTAGTCAGCGGCAAAAAAGAAGAAACCCGCCTCAAGCGCCTGGCCAAATTGATCGACTACTCCGCCCAGTCCCGCCGCCTCTGATTCTTCGGGCCGGCGCAGCGGATTTTGGGGCAAAATCGGGCGCAAAACAGGGTTCGAGAGCAGGGCTTCCGAAACAGACGATTTAGAGGCGATTAGGATTTCATAACTCCTTTTAGTGTCAATAGTTTGCGTCATTTTGACATTGTTTCCCTCTGGCGATTAGCCAGGCGATTAGAAAA
>JBGQGW010000242.1:0-5449 GCA_041497605.1 Terriglobia bacterium
CGGTACGATATTGTTGCGCGATTCCGAACAGCCGCGCCGCTACTTGACCGTGGATACCTGGGAGAATTCCGAAAATTATCTGGTCATGCGCCTGAAGTTTTCCTCCGAGTTCGAGCAACTCGACCGGACTTGCGAGGCGTTTACGGAAATTGAGCGCCGCATCGGCGCTTTCGAGGTAATGTAAGAAGAGATGGATATGGCTCCGCCACGACAACGCATTGTTTCCGGCCAGGCATTTGAGGAAGACGTTCGCATCGAGGCCAGCGTCCGCCCGAAACGTTTGAGCGATTTTATCGGCCAGTCGCGCGTGAAGGAAAATCTGTCCATCGCGATCGAAGCGGCGCGCAGCCGCGGCGAAGCGCTCGATCACGTTTTGCTGTACGGCCCGCCGGGACTTGGCAAAACCACGCTGGCGCAAATCCTGGCCAACGAATTGGGAGTCCAGATCAAGATCAGCTCCGGACCCCTGCTCGAGAAAAAAGGCGACCTCACCGCCGTGCTCACCTCGCTCGAGGCGCACGATGTTTTCTTCATGGATGAAATTCATCGCCTGCAGCCCGCCCTCGAGGAAATTCTCTATCCGGCAATGGAGGATTACCGGATCGACTTGATCATCGGGCTAGGGCCCGGCGCGCGCGTTCATCCCTATCAACTCAACAAATTCACGCTGGTCGGCGCCACCACGCGGGCCGGGCTGATCATGGCGCCGCTGCGCTCGCGTTTCGGCATCGTCCACCGGCTGGAGTTCTACGCGCCGGCCGATTTATTCGAGATCGTCAAGCGCTCGTCAAAAATTCTGGGAATACCGGTGGACGATGTTGCCGCCGAGGAAATTTCGCGCCGCAGCCGCGGCACGCCGCGCGTGGCCAATCGTTTGTTGCGCCGCGTCCGCGATTTCGCCGAAGTGCGCGCCGGCGGACGAGCCACGCTGGAAGTGGCGCGCGAAGCCCTGCAAATGCTCGGCGTGGACGATCACGGCCTGGATGAAGTGGACCGCAACCTGATGCTCACCATCATCCAAAAATATGCCGGCGGCCCCGTGGGACTAAATACCATCGCCGCTTCGCTGAGCGAAGAGGAAGACGCCATCGAGGAAATCTACGAGCCTTACTTGATGCAACTCGGCTTGCTCGATCGCACCCAGCGCGGCCGTGTGGCCACCGCCCTGGCCTACAAATATTTCGGCATGGAAGAGCCTCGCCGCCAGCCGCAGTTGTTCTAGAAGTTGCCTCGCTCGCCTTGCACTTTCCACCATCGACCGCGAACTGTAAACTTCTCATGCCATGAAGACCGTCTACCTTTCTCTCGGCTCCAACGTCGGCGACCGCGAACAAAATATCGCGCGCGCCATTGCGATGATGGCGGAGCGAGACATTCGCATCACTCGCCAGTCGTCGTTGTTCGAGACCGAGCCAGTCGGCCTGCGCGCCCAGGGCTGGTTCCTCAACTGCGCCGTCGAAGCCGAAACCGACCTCATGCCGCGCCAGTTGCTGCACACAATTCAGCACATCGAACACTCACTCGGCCGCAGACGATTGGTCGCGAACGGACCGCGGACGATTGATATCGATATTCTTCTGTTGGGTACGAGCGTGATCCGCTCGCCGGAATTGGAAATTCCCCATCCGCGGATGACGGACCGGCGTTTCGTCCTGGTGCCGCTGCACGAAATTGCGCCGGCCGTGCGTCATCCGGTTTTGAAAAATACGATTGCGGAATTATTGGCGGGCACTTCCGATCAGAGCCAGGTTCGCCGTTGGAATCCTGCCTAAAGACTGGTTGGAAATTACTCCAACCATCTCCGCGGCGGCGGTGCTTGCGTCCCGGCGAACATTGTCGGGACGCCGCGCCGCTCTCTCCTTTCGGTTAGATTTGTAGGGGCCGGCTTCAGCCGCGCCCCTCTTGCTTCACCCATCCCGTACGAACTTGCGAAACGAACTTCAGCTCGTGCGCAGGACTTTCATCCAGTGCAGCGTCAGGGTTCTGGGGGCTAGCGCGATCAGCTCGATCTCTGTTTCGCGATTTTCGGAGCGTTCGATCCAGCGATAGACTCCGGGCTCGCTTTCCGCGCGCTCGTGTCCCTTGGATTGGCGCAGAAATTCGCGGGCATCGTCGAGTGACGCGCGCTCCTTTGTTTCCGGACGCGCCAGCGCCTCCACCACATAACTGCGGAGCAGCTTCGGCCAGTAGCGATCGAAAAGTTGCGGCGACGCGAACACATCGCTCCAGGCGACTTCGCCGCCGTAGGCCACCACAACGCCGATCACATGTTCGCCCTTCCAACTAGCGCTAGCCCGGGTGAGCCGGCGAGAGACTTCACTCGCGAAATTTTCTACCGAGCCGGACACGCGTTCGGAACCGTACAACTTCACGTACGAGCCCGTGGGCGCCACGGTTGAGGCCAGACCGCCCAATACTCCTGGTGAAAGCTGGGGAGGGGCGGCTGCTGGAGCGCCGCCGCTAGCGCCACTCGCGCGCGTTTCCGAAGTCGTACCGTTACGCACGGCGGCCCAGACTTCGCTCTGGTCCTGCGCCACCGCGGCTTTTTCACGCACGCTCGGATGGACCATCATCTTGGCCGAGGCAAACTTCGAGGAAGCCGCGGCCCAGCGGCCATGCTCGACGCAAAAGACGTCGAGCGGCAATGGCTCCGCGCCCACCGGCACAATCCGGTCTTTGCCGATGATGCGATCCTGTTTTCCACCGGAGACAACTTCGCCGGCCAGCAGCAACAGGGGCTTCGAGCTGCGATTCACCAGCACCAGTTGATTCACCTGCGCGCCGCCTCCTTGTTGTATCGGAATCGGCCGGATGCCCGGCCGGTCATCGCGCGAGCGGCGCAAAATTTCGCTGCCTTGTTCGGTCACGATGGCTTCGCCCGAGGCCAGCGCTTCGTCGAGTGTGATGAACGCGCTGGTATCCGTCGTTTCGCGCGCAAGAACAGGAAACACGCTCAATCCTTCGTAGGTGATCGGTTCGGCGATGCGCCAGTTTTCCCGACCGGATGCCACTTGATCCTTTCCGCCGGTTCCAGCGGTGCTCGATGATCCCCAGGTGAAGATAAATCCCGTGGCCAGCGAGCCTGCCAATAGCGCAGTAGCCGCCATGCTTTGCAAAGTCCAACCCTGCAAGATCCAATGCTTCATATCATCCTCCCCGGCACCATTCGAGCCCGCCCGCCTCTGGCGGGCGGCCTCCTATGCTGAGAACGGAGGGCCTGGAATTTCTTGCAGGATTTTCAGAAGAAAATCGGAGGTGTAACAAGACGAGGAACCGGGAAGATGACGCTGCGATTCGGCTGAAGCGATTCGCGTTACCGGGAGAAAGGCGAGGAGGGAGAGAGGAGATCTACAAGTTTTCCAATTGTTTTTCTTTTAGCTGTTTTTTCTTCTGTTCTTCCTGTTCCTGACGTTCGAACTCCAGAAGGTCTTCTTCGGACATTTGATAATCCTCACGCGATGCGAACATGGTCAGCCGCCGTTCCTGCCCGGCGCGCCGGTCTTTTTTCCGGCGTTCATTCGCCGCCGGCTCGGGACGGATTTGCCGGATGGGCTGTTTCAGGACCTGCGCCTCGATCAAGAGATCACCCACCTTGTCCAGAAAATCATTCAAGTGGAATGGCTTGAGGACGTAGGGAAGGCCGAACCGATCCATCACCGGCTTGGCTTCTTTTGCGAGTAGCTCCGGAATCAGGAATAGCACGCGCACGGATTTTCGCCCGTCCGGCGCCACGTCTGCCTGAGCGAGGTCTTTCAACATTTCGAAGACCGGCCCGCTCATGTCCGTCAGCGCCACATTGACGAGGACCAGCGTCCAATCCCCCGTCGCCAGATCGGCGAGGCCATGATGCACCAGGGGCACCACGCGCACGCGCCAATCTTCCGCATCCAACACGTAGCGCAAGGCGAGCTGGCTTTCCAGGTCGTCGTCAATAATCAGTATTCCTATCCCAGCTTCGCTCACGGGGTTACCCCAACCCTGTGAGCCGAGTATATCCGCCAGCGCCGTCAGCGGCGGCGAAAAACGGGAAGCGGATGTGCTGGCAGGTAAGGGCGAACAAATAGCGAAGAAATGTCTTGACATGGCGAACAAAAGGCGAATATAGTCCTCCCCTGTGCGGCGAGGCATTCAATGGCCACTTTACCCACATTTCGATTGGCAACGGAGCCGCTCTCGCGGCGTCCACGCCCGTCGAATTCGGCCTGCCTCACCTTATTTCCCCCGGACGCTTTTGCCGGCGCCCCCAAGCCTCCCTGTGACGCTTCAACGCCGACTCCTGTGCCTGACGGGAGACCGAAGCCCATGGAGAAGCTCGTCGGCATTGCGCGCCTCGCCGCTTCCTCCCCCCTTGCCGATGCCCGGCGAGGGACGGAATATTTCATGTTGCCGGTCCGATCTATCCTGAACCACTGCGATTCCGACCGAGTTCCGTTCCGCTTCACCGTGAACCCTTACCGGGGATGTGAATTCGGCTGCCGCTATTGCTATGCGCGTTATACGCACGAATATATGGAGTTGGATGGCTCGGAGTTCGAGCGAAAAATTTACGTCAAGCAAAACGTGGGCGCGCTGGCGGCGCGCGATCTGGATTCCGAAAAAATCTGGGGCGAACACATCGCCATCGGCACCGCCACGGACCCGTATCAGCCTGCCGAGAGTGAATTCGGCGCCACCCGCGCCGTGCTCGAGAAAATGGCGGAGCGGGAAGGCTTGAGTGTTTCCATCACCACGAAATCGAATCAGATCTTGCGCGATTTGGACGTTCTGAAGCGCCTGGGCGCGCGTTCTTCGCTGACCATCAATATAACAGTGACGACGCTGCGCACGCGGCTGGCACGGCTGCTCGAGCCCCGCGCGCCCCGGCCGGATTTGCGTCTTGCCGCCGTGCGCAGGCTGCGCGAAGCCGGGCTCGCCGCCGGCGTTTTCGCTTCGCCGATCTTGCCGGGGCTGACCGACAGCGAAAAACATCTGGATGCTCTCGCCTGCGCGGCGCGCGACGCGGGCGCGCAGTGGCTCTCCGGAGGCGTGCTTTTCCTGATGCCGTCGGCGCTGAAGGAATTTCTTCCGTTTGTGGAAGAGAAATTTCCGAAGCTTGCCCAGCGCTACCGCGATTGGTACCGGCGCTCCGGCAATGCACCGGAGTCATACAGAAAAGAAATCTCAGCCCGCGTAGCCGTACTTCGCACAAAATACAACCTGGGCAATCGCCCGGAATTCCCAAATTCGCGCGAGTGGCGCTCCCCTCAACTCGCGCTCGACGGCTTCTGCGAGGCGGGTTGAACAATTGCAATTGGGTGAAAGTTTATGTAGGGGCCGGCTTCAGCTGTTTGGTTTCATGACATCCGTTACAGGTTGTGTCAGGACATCCGTTACACCTGGATAGGGTAAAGTTTTGAGCCGAGGAGGTTCGAGACGATGCCCTGGGCGAGGACGGATGTGAGCGAGCAGA
>JBGQGW010000243.1:0-5418 GCA_041497605.1 Terriglobia bacterium
GGCGTGGATATTTCCGCGGACACTTACGCCTACACCGCCTGGTTCAATTCGCTTTCGGCGTTTATTCCTCCTTGGGCGCACGATGGTGGAGACGCGAAGCTGATCGAGCGGATGAAAGACCCGGCCACGCGCGCCCGCATACGGAAAGATATGGAAACGCCATCGACCTCCTGGGACAACGAATGGCAGGAAATTCCGGGACCCGACGCGATTCTGGTGAGCGTGGTGCAAAATCCAAAGCTGCTTCCGCTGCAAGGCAAGCGAATTTCGGAAATTGCGAAGATGTGGAACGAAGATTCGATCGACGCGATCTGCGATTTGCTGATTCAGGACGGCGCATTTACAAGCGTGGCGGTTTTCGCGATGTCTGAAAGCGATGTGGCGCTGGCTCTTAAGCAGCCATGGGTTTCCGTGGACAACGATTCTTCCGGTGCGTCGCCCGATGGGTTGCTTGGGAAAGAGCATCCGCATCCCCGCGCCTACGGCACGTTTCCCAGAATCTTGCGCAAATACGTGCGCGAGGAAAAGCTGCTCAGGTTGCCGGAGGCGATACGCAAGTTTTCCGCGCTGCCCGCGCAACGGATGCGGCTCACCGATCGCGGCGTGTTGAAGAAAGGGATGTGGGCCGATGTCGTCGTATTCGATCCCGAGAAGGTGCGCGACGTTGCCGACTTCGAGAATCCCAACCGGCTCTCTGTGGGCATGGATTACGTGCTGGTGAACGGTGTGCTGGTGATTGAAGAAGGTAATATGACGAACGCGCTGCCCGGCAAAGTTCTGCGCGGTCCAGGCTACTCACCCATGCAATAGAGGTTGTGGAGAAAACCCCATCACGCCTTCGGACCGAACGGAGCGCTTGGCTGGGATCACTTCATTGGAATTGTGATTTGGTGTTTGCGTGCGAACTCCGCGGCTTGGCCGTATCCGGCATCCACGTGCCGCGCGACGCCGATCCCCGGATCATTCGTCAGGACGCGTTCGATTCGCGCAGCCATTTCCTTGGTTCCATCGGCCACGGTCACTTGTCCGGCGTGCAACGAATAGCCAATGCCCACCCCGCCGCCATTGTGAATCGAAACCCAGCTCGCGCCGCTCGCTGTGTTCAGCAGCGCATTCAGCAGCGGCCAATCCGCCACTGCATCCGAGCCATCCTTCATTTTTTCGGTTTCGCGGAATGGCGATGCCACCGAGCCGCAGTCCAGATGATCCCTGCCGATGACAATCGGGGCTTTCAATTCTCCTTTCGCCACTAAATCGTTCAATGCCAGACCGAATTTGTCCCGCTCCCCGTAGCCCAACCAGCAGATACGCGATGGCAGCCCCTGGAACTGCACGCGCTTGCGCGCCAGTTCGATCCAGCGCGTCAGCGTCTTGTCCTCGGGAAACATTTGCAGCACCAGATCATCGGTACGGGCGATGTCCGACGCCTCGCCGGATAAGGCTGCCCAGCGAAACGGTCCGCGGCCTTCGCAGAAGAGCGGTCGAATGTAGGCCGGCACAAATCCGGGAAAATCGTAGGCGTTCTTCACGCCCTGCTCGAACGCCATGGTGCGGATGTTATTGCCATAATCAAACGTCACCGCACCCATTTTTTGCAGCGCGAGCATTCCTTCCACATGCCGCGCGATCGATTCCATGGATCGCTTGCGGTACGTCTCCGGATCGCTGCGGCGCAGTTCGGTGGCTTCTTGCAATGAAATTCCGTTGGGGACATATCCACCGACGGGATCGTGGGCGCTTGTTTGATCCGTTAGCAAATCGGGCACGATGCCGCGGGTCGCAAATTCCGGAATCAGGTCCGCGCAATTGCCGATCAAGCCCACAGAAGTGGCTTCACGCTTGCGCACCGCATTTTTCAGAATGCGCAGTGCTTCATCGAGATTGTTCACCATCACATCGCAATAGCCGGTCTTGACGCGCCGCTTGATTCGCTCGGGATCGACATCGATGCCCAGAAATGCGGCGCCATTCAGCGTCGCGGCCAGCGGCTGGGCGCCGCCCATTCCGCCCATTCCGCCGCTCACCACCAATTTGCCGGAGAGATCGCCGCCAAAATGTTTTCGAGCTGCCGCCGCGAACGTCTCGTAAGTTCCCTGCAAAATTCCCTGCGAGCCGATGTAAATCCAGCTTCCCGCCGTCATCTGGCCGTACATCATCAGGCCGGCGCGGTCGAGCTCGTCAAAATGTTTCCAGTCGCTCCAATGGCCCACCAGGTTTGAGTTTGCGATCAGCACGCGCGGAGCGTAAGAATGAGTTCGAAAAATGCCGACCGGCTTTCCCGATTGCACGAGCAGCGTTTCATCGTTTTCCAGGCGGCGCAGAGATGCGACGATGGCATGAAAACAATCCCAATTTCGTGCCGCCTTGCCGCGGCCGCCGTACACGATCAATTCCTCCGGTTTCTCGGCCACATCGGGGTCGAGATTGTTCATCAACATGCGCAACGCCGCTTCTTGTTGCCAGCCCTTGCAGGAAATCGTTGTTCCGCGCGGTGCGCGCACCTGCGGAATTGCTGTGTGATTGTCGGTGGCAAGTTTTGTCATCAGCAATCTCTCCCAAGCCATCTTAACGCACGGCCTGCTGCTTTTGTAGTGGCGGGCTACAATCCCGCCAGATTTGGCTACTGCAGCTCCGGGAAATCTTCTAACCCAGTAAGTGCTTGAACGGAAGTACGCCTTGCCGCGGATCTCCCTGTAATCATCCGGTGACGGCTCGTCTCTCGCCTCATTGCCTGTTGGCGCAGCGATGCGCTACATTGGCCAGTAGCCAATGTCTTATCCCTCGCTGCCGCAAGCATTCCTCGAAGCGATTGACCGCTTTTCCAGCCCTCGCGCCGCGTTGCGAAAAGTGGGCGGCCAATGGGAGCCCGTCTCCTCGTCCGAAATTCTGCGGCGCACCGCCGGACTTTCCCACGCGCTTCATCTGCTCGGGATCAAGTCTGGAGATCGTGTCGGATTGATTTCAGCGAACCGGCCCGAATGGCACATCTCCGATTTCGCGATTCTTGGCCTGGGCGCTGCAAATGTTCCGATTTATTTTCGCGAGTCGGCTGACCGGCTCGTCTACATCCTGAATGATTCCGGCGCGCGAGTGGCAATCGCGACCGGCCCGGAACAGGCGCGCCTGTTGCTCAGTTGCCGCCCCCGCTTGCCGGCTGTGGAGCAAATCATTATCGCGGAGGCGGCCGAAGAGCGCGGCAAGGATTTGCTGCGTTATGAAACGCTGATTGCCACTTCGGGCGAGGCGGAGATCGCCGAATACCGGCGCCGCGCCGCCGAAGTTACGCTCGATCAGATTGCCACAATCCTTTACACGTCCGGCACGACCGGCGAGCCGAAAGGTGTCATGCTCACGCACCTGAATTTGAGCTCAAATGCCTTTGACAGCATGAAGCAGTCCTCGTGGGGGCCGGCCGATGTCGGGCTTTCCTTTCTCCCACTCTCGCATGTTTACGAGCGGATCATCGATTACAACTATCTTTTCCGCGGAACGTGCATCGCTTATCTGGAGAGAATCGAAGAGGTGCAACAGGCGCTTCTCGAAGTTCGCCCCACCTTGATCGCGTCCGTGCCGCGGCTCTTTGAGAAGACCTACGCAAACGTCATGGAACAGGGTCATCGCGCCACCGGGCTGAAGCGGCGGCTTTTCGACTGGGGTTTGAGCGTCGCCGACCGCTCTGTTCCTTGGCGTGCTTATGGAAAGCCGGCAACGCTGGGATTGAAGATTGCCTGGTCGGTGGCGGATTGGCTGCTGTTTTCCAAGATTCGCAGAGGACTCGGTGGGCGGCTGCGTGAAATCAGCTCCGGCGGCGCTCCGCTAGCGTCCGAGTTGGCCGAATTTTTCTGGTCGATCGGCCTGCCAATTTACCAGGGCTATGGGCTCACCGAGACTTCGCCGATCGTCTCCACGAATGCCCCCGGTGCGAATAAGGTCGGCACAGTCGGCCGGCCCATCGATAACGTCGAAGTGCGAATCGCTGACGACGGGGAAATCCTGGTTCACGGTCCCTGCGTGATGCACGGGTACTATCAGAAGCCGGAAGATACACGCGCGGTGCTCTCCGAAGACGGCTGGTTGTGCACCGGTGATATCGGCTATCTCGATGCCGATGGATATCTGGTCGTCACCGACCGCAAAAAAGAGCTGCTCAAGACTGCTGGCGGCAAACTGATCGCGCCGCAGCCGATCGAGAACCGCCTGAAGTCGAGCCCGTTCATTTTGAATTGCGCGATTGTGGGCGATAAGCGAAAGTTCATCGCGGCGTTGATCGTGCCCAATTTTCCAAACGTCGAGGCCAAAGATCGCGAAGCCGGCATCATGTTTGCTTCGAATTCGGAACTCGTCGCGCATCCTTGGGTGCGCCAATTGATCGAGAGCGAACTCACGCGGCTGTGCGCGGGACTCGCGCAGTATGAAAAGCCTAAACGATTCGCGCTGCTGGACAAGGATTTTACGACTGCTGCCGGCGAGCTCACCTATACGTTGAAGTTGAAGCGCCGCGTCATCGAGCAGCACTACCATGCCGTCATCGAACAGCTTTACGCCGACGTCGAAGAACCTCGCCCCCATCGCCACGCTTGATCCACAGAAAGCCTTTTGTGCCCTGCCCGAGTGTTGATCCTCTTGTGATTCGCGCTCCAGGGTTTGGCTTGCCGCGCCGGGCGAGTTAGAATACACGAAGGAGAAAGCGTGATGACGGATCAACTGGTGATTGCCGGCCGGGCTTTTAAGTCGCGGCTGATCGTAGGGACCGGGAAATACCGCAGCTTCCAGGAAATGGTGCGCGCGCATGAAGCTTCCGGCGCGGACATGGTGACGGTCGCCGTGCGGCGTGTGAATCTTACGGATCGCTCCAAGGAATCCCTGCTCGATTACATCGATCGCAAGAAATTCTTCCTGCTGCCGAATACGGCCGGGTGCTATTCGGCGGACGAAGCCATTCGCACCGCGCGCCTGGGCCGCGAGGTTGGACTTTCCGAGTGGGTGAAGCTCGAAGTGATTGGTGACGAGCAAACGCTGTTCCCCGAAACCGAAGAACTGGTCAAGGCCACGAAAATTCTCGTGAAGGAAGGCTTTATTGTCCTGCCATATACGAATGACGATCTGATCGTCGCTCGCAAACTGGTTGACGCTGGCGCTTCTGCGGTGATGCCGCTCGGCGCGCCGATCGGCTCCGGGATGGGCATTCAAAACCACGCAAATCTGCGCATCCTGCGCGAACGGATCACGGAAGTTCCGTTAATCGTGGATGCAGGCGTCGGTACTGCGTCGGATGCGGCCGTGGCGATGGAACTGGGCGCCGACGGCGTGCTGATGAACACCGCGATTGCTGCCGCGGAAGACGCGGTCTTGATGGCCGAAGCAATGCGCGGCGCCGTCGAAGCCGGCCGTAAAGCTTTCCTGGCCGGCCGAATCCCA
>JBGQGW010000244.1:0-5407 GCA_041497605.1 Terriglobia bacterium
AGCCCAATCAGCCAATTCTTGTGCATCGGTGTTCCTCCGTATCTGGTTCTGAATCAAAGTACGCAGGCTACTGACGAAAAGTTCCGTTTGCTATGCCTATTTGACGATGGGATTGGAGAAGAGTCTCGTGGAATGTTGGGGATCAGCTAGTAGAGCCAGCCTTCAGGCTGGCAGGTTTTGCTTTTCGTTGTCATTCCGACGGCCGGTTTCATCGACCGGAGGAATCCAGGGTGAATCTCAAATGTACAAGATAAGCTGCCAACCCTGAACGCAGCCGTTTCACGACCGCTTCGCGCTTACTAAGCTGGCGGGTGAAATTACTTACCGCTCTTGCGGCGGCGCGGTGTTGCGGCGCCAGCGGAAGCCGCTGCGTGTTTGGCCTCCGCCGAACCATGGGGCTTGGGGCGCAGCGCCTCGAGGAACTTTTCCACCGGCAGGGTATTGATCACATCCTTCCTTTCGAGCCAGCCGCGGCGCGCGGTCAACACGCCATATTTCATCAGGGCAAGATTCGCGGCGCGATGAGAATCCGTCGAGATGACGATTTTCACGCCGCGCTCTTTGGCCATGCGCAGATGCGTATCTTTCAAGTCGAGCCGGTCGGGATAGGAATTGCACTCCATCGCCACATTGTGTTTTTTGGCGGCGTCGAGAATCCTTTCCATGTCGTAATCGAAAGCGTCGCGCCGCAGCAGCAGCCGGCCAGTGGGATGCGCAATGATCTGGCAGTAGGGATTCTCGATGGCCGCCAGAATGCGCTCGGTCATCGCTTCGCGGTCGAGATTCATGTAGGAGTGCACGGAGCAGACCACCACATCGAGCTGCGCGAGGACTTCATCGTCCAGATCGAGTGCGCCGTTTTTCAAAATGTCCACTTCGCTGCCGGCGAGGATGCGAATTCCGCTGATCTTTTTCTGCGCGGCGCGGATTTTTTCGATTTGCGCCAAGGTGCGTTTTTCATCGAGGCCATTGGCCACCGTGACGGCTTTCGAATGATCGGTGAGCGCGATATATTCGCGGCTGAGCTCGCGGGCGGCCGTAGCCATTTCTTCGATCGAGTTTTTTCCGTCGGAAGCTGTGGTGTGCATCTGCAGATCGCCGCGAATTTCGTCGAGCGTGACCAGATGCGGTAGTCTGCCGGCAGCGGCGGCCTCGATTTCTCCGGTATTCTCGCGCAATTCCGGCTCGATGTAGGCGAGCTTCAACTTGGCGTAAATTTCCTCTTCGGTTTTTCGCGCGATGATGCGCCCGCCCTGGAGCGACGTCAGCGCGTATTCATTCAGCGTGTAGCCCATTTTATTGGCGCGGCCGCGCAGGACGACGTTGTGTTCCTTGGAGCCCGTGAAATACAACAGCGCCGCTCCCAGGCTTTCTTTTTCGATGAAGCGGACGTCCACCTGCATCTGGCTTTCCAGCACGAAGCTCACTTTGTTCTCGCCGTGCGCCAGCACTTGCCCGATGCCGGGAAATTTCAGCACGTGGTGCGCGATCTCTTCGACGGCCTTTTCACTCGCTCGGCCGGGAAGCGTAATGACCAAGTCGAGATCGCCTACGGTTTCCTTGCCCCGGCGCAACGAGCCGGCGGGAGTGACCGAGTCAATCTTCTTGCCGAGTTGCTGGACATGGGCGACCAAGCGCTCCGCCGTCGTATCCGCCGCGTCGAGATGAAAGCGGCCGCTATAGGTCTTGAAAGCCTGGGTGGCGCGCAGGATGTTCTGTTCGGTCTTCTCGCCGAAGCCAGGGAGATCGTGCAGCTTGCCGTCTTGTGCGAGTTTTTCCACGGCCTCGACCGTGGCGGCCCGAAAGTTGTGCCACAAAAACGCTGCCTTCTTGGGGCCGATGCCTTGCAGTTTCAAAAGATCGAGAATCGTCGCAGGATATTTCTTGAGGAGCTTTTTTCGCAGACTGTACTCGCCGGTGGCCAGAATTTCGTGGATGTGCTCGGCCATGCCTTCGCCGATGCCGGGCAGGCCCATCAGCTTCTTTTCATCCTTGGCGACTTCTTCGATTCTTTCGGTGAGGCTGGCGATCAGCTCGGCGGCTCTTTCGTAGCTTCGGTAGCGGCCTATGATGGCGCCGTCGATCTCCAGGAGCTGCGCGGTTTCCGTCAGGATTTTGGCGACTTCGGAGTTGTCCATAAGGGACGATTATAGGTGGAAATTCGCGAGATGGACAGGTGAGGAGGGGAGAGAAAGGAAAAGAGATAGATGCCGGCCTTCCCGACACAACCCGTCGGGACGAGTAAGGTCGGCGCTACATGACCGCGCCGAAGGCGGTGGTGCCGGACGTACCCCGCGAGAGTTGAGGGCGATTGATTATTTTTTGCGGCAGAAGCGGGCGTAGTAGAGAATGCCGGCGAATGATTTGGCGTCCTGTAACTTCCCACTTTTCATCCAGTGCTCGATTTCACGCAGGGTGAAGGCGCGCACGGTGATCCGTTCGTCTTCTTCCGGGTGCGCGGCGCCGGCGACGAGTCCTTCGGCGGCGTAAATCACCATGAATTCGCTGAGAAAACCGGGAGTGGGGAAGAGCCGGAGCAGCTTGCGGAAGCGGCGCGCAGTGTATCCCGTTTCTTCCAGAAGTTCGCGTTTCGCAGCCGTCAGCAGGTTCTCACCTTTTTCCACCCGGCCGGCCACAAGCTCCCACAGAAATTGGCCGATAGCGTGGCGATATTGGCGGATCAGAAGAATGCGCCCGTCGGGCAAAACCGGAAGCACGACGATGGAGCCGAAATGCGTCACCATGTCCCGCGTGGTGCGCACGCCACCGGGCTCGATCACTTCATCCTGGCGGACGCCGAAGACCGGACCGTCATAAATGATCTTGCTGGAGAGAACTTCGGCGCGGCGGCTCATTTCACCACCGGGAGTTCGGACCACACGCGGTCGAGTTCGTAGTAGTGATCCGGATATTGCGGCGTGTATCTCAGGAAAGTGGGAATCGGATACCGGATGCCGCCCTTATGTGTGCCGGCCAGGCCTTCGACCAGTTCATCCATCTTCGAACCGGGAAGAGAGAAGGCCATCTCCCAATCCTCGGTTTGTCCAAATACGCGATCGCCATAGCAGGGAAGTATCACCTGATAATCGCCGGTGAGCATGGTGCGAATAATTTCGTCGGAACAATCGATGCGCCCGGTGAATGAACTGGTGAGCGCGCCGCCCCGCTTCCATAACGCCCCAGTGAGCAGGCGCATCACTTGCGCGGAATTGCCGTAAATCACCAGCGCGTCGGGAATGAAATCGGCACGCGCCGCGGGACCGACCAAAAGATGCGAGTACTGGCCTTCCGGAAGGCGATGCGTGGCTTCCTCGCTGCGCGCGCCGGCTTCGAGCGTTTCCGTGTACATGCCGCAGGCCAGATGGCCTTCCGTGTAATGTCCGGTAAGCGGGGCCAGCCCGAAAGCAGTCTTGGTGAGCACGCAGTTAACGTCTTCCGCGCCGACGGCCAGAGTCCAACCGTAGCGGCGGGCCATGGCGATGGCCTGGCAGATGGCAATTTGAATTTTGAGATCGCGATGGGGACGCTTGGCTTTTTCGGGGACGGCTTCGTCCGGCTTCAGCATTTTTGCGGCGACGGGGAAAGTAGAAGGGCGGACGTAGGTTTCAATTTCTTTGGCGAATGTTTTCGCGTCCATGCGCGTTGCCTCCGGAGAATTCGAGCGCCATGATAAACCGGAATTGGCTTGGACGTGCTGGTTTGTGTCGCGCGAATCGCTTTGAAATTGCGCGGGGGCGGAGTCGATTTCTTGCTCCTGATTCGCTGGCTCTCGTATACTGACGCTGGAATGCAGGATCGCGCGGATTCGAGAATGGCTATCAACACTCTGATTATCGACGATGAAAAACCGGCTCGGGATGAGTTGGCGTACTTGCTCAAGTCATTTTCCGAAATCAACCTGGTGGCGCAGGGGAAGAACGGGATTGAGGCCGTGAACCTGATCAAGGAGCACAATCCCGATCTTGTTTTTCTCGACGTGCAAATGCCGGGGCTGAACGGCTTTGGCGTGATCAAGAAGCTGGTGGAGCGCAAGCTGCGCGTGCCGCAGATTGTTTTCGCAACGGCGTACGACAACTATGCGCTACATGCGTTCGAAGTGAACGCAGTCGATTATGTGCTGAAGCCGTTCGACAAGGGGCGGGTGGCCAAGGCGATCCAGCGGGCTAAGAAATTGATCGAGGCGAATTCATCGCCGGTCGAGCGGCTTGAAAAACTGGTGGGGCAGCTCGGCGCGCCGAAATCGCCGCAGCCGGTGAAGCTGCTGGTGAAATCACAGGGGCGGCTATTCCTGATTGACGCGGTGGAGATGGTTTACGCGGCGATCCAGGATGGCGTGATCACGATTTCCACGAAAGAGTACGACGGCCTCTCGAATTTCCGCACCATTGAAGAATTGCAGTCGTCGCTCGACAGCGATCAATTCTGGCGCGCGCATCGCTCTTATCTGGTAAACATTAATTTGATCAAGGAAGTGGTGCCGTGGTTTAAATCGAGTTACATGCTGAAGATGAACGACAAAAAACAGAGCGAAGTTCCCGTCAGCCGCGCGCAAACTAAGCGCTTAAGAGAATTGCTCAAGCTCTAGCTTCACGGCCGCACGCGAATCCATGGCCAGCCACACGGAAATCCACGCCGCTGCCGTCGCGAATTATGTTAATTAGCGGCGATTGGCATCGGCGGCGTGCAGGACCCAATTGACCACCGCCGCCGACCTTTCCCAGTTTTCCATCTCCCTGGAAAGCTGGCGCCGCCCGGCTCGGGTCAGCGAATAGAACTTCGCCTTGCGGTTTTTTTCCGAGGCGCCCCACTTCGATTGGATCCAATCCCGTTTTTCCAGGCGGACCAGGGCAGGGAACAGGGTGCCCTGGTTCAGGCTCAAAACGTTCCGGGAGGCCTGCTCGATGCGGCGGGCGATGCCATAGCCGTGGAGCGGCCCCTGGGCGGCGAGCGTTTTCAAGATCATGCAGTCCAGGGTGCCCTTCAGGATAACGGCCTTGATCTGGGACATTTTAGCTCCTGTTGGAATTCAACAGGACGATACAGGGACTTCCTGTTGGATGTCAACAGAGAAATGAGGGGTAGGAGACGGGGCGTGGTTTGCCGGTCTTCGCAGCTCGGGAAGTGTGCGCGGGATTCCTCGCTGCGCTCGGAATGACGGGGCGAGGGGAGGGGTTGGGGCGGCTTGCGCTCTGTGTTAGCATCGCTGCGTCAAAAGAAAATGGATTTTGCGCTCACCAGCGATCAGCAACTGATCCGCGACACCGTCCGCCAGTTCATGGAAGCGGAGATGCGGCCGATTCTGCGCGAGTACGAGCGCGCGGATAAATTTCCGCTGGAGCAGATCCGCAAGCTGGGAGAGATGGGCTGCTGCGGAATGCTGGTTCCGGAAGAGTGGGGCGGCGCCGGC
>JBGQGW010000245.1:0-5394 GCA_041497605.1 Terriglobia bacterium
AACTCCCGTCGAAGAGATAGGAGCCGAGGTCGATTATCAGGTAGCAGCACCTGCTGAAATGAGGACGCCCAACTTGCACCGAGCGAAAATTGCTCAACAAAAGAGTGCGGATGGAAGGATGGCGACAGAGGCGGCTTGGCTCGAACGCAAAAACCCCTATAGGGAGGAAAAAGAAAAACCGACTTGACACTCACCGGCCTTCTCATGGAAGGGACTTAACAAGGCGTCGCTAGGCGTTAGATAGCGTGAAAAGGCCATGTCTGGCAGTGGTTTTAGTTGCCGGTTTAGCGACCAGTTCCTAGGGCTCGTCACCGAGAGACTCAGTCAAGTTAGCCGAGAGATCGGGAGCAGGTTCAGTGCGGCATTCCCAAACCCTCGCACCCTCAGCCCGGGCAGCCTTCGCCAAGTCTGCATCAGCCGTGATCAGAATTGACTGATCGTTAGGACCACTGTGGCAAAATTGTCCGTGCATGATCGTCACGATCTGAAAGCAGTCCAGGAAATCGATCTCGTATTTCTTGATCAGCCGCTCGGTTTCCGAAAATACAATCGGAGACAAGATCGGTACGTCGTCTTGCCGAAGATTGGCTCCTAGAAACAGCCGAATGAAAGTCTGGACATAACTGATGTACTGATCCTCAGTGATAACCTTTTTCGCGCGCTTTCCCTTGAACGCCGATAACGCCTCGGTGATGCAGTAGGATGTTGCGTACATGTTTGCTGTGTGCTGCCAATAATATTTCCGTAAGACCTCTCGGCCCGGTTCTTCACTGTCGTCATCGGCGACCAGCTTTACAAGTGCCGAAGCGTCAAGGTAGTGAGGCGTGCACCAGTAGTGTCCCTCCATGACTTGAACTCCTTTTCAGAATGGCCTCAGTGATGGTGGATAAAGCGATGCCATCGTTCCCGCAATTTCCAATACCAACCTACCGTCTCAAGGAAGAGTGCGAGAGTATAGAGCAGTTCGGTATGCTTTCGATCAAAGGTACACTGAGGATCAAATGACCGCTTTGTCATTGCGTCAATTTCTCGCTGTTCTTCCTTGCTGACGCCCGCAATCCGTTTCTCGATGGCTTCCTGGAACTGCAAAAGCCTATCGCGCTTTTCAATTAGTGCATCCACGGATTCGTTGGGGTCCTCGGGCATAATCGGTCGGTCAGTTTACCACGGCACTATTCTTCCGATCCGACAAGCTGCCTGTGAAGCAAGCGTGGGGCTTCCATTCTTGAAAGTTTTGTTGGGGTGAGCGATGGGATTTGAACCCACGACCCTCGGTGCCACAGACCGATGCTCTACCAGCTGAGCTACGCTCACCGCCGTGGAAAAATAATAGCATACGGAGGCGGGCAGGCATAGACGTCACGCGATCGAGATGCCGCGCTCGGCAGGCGGCGGAATCCTGGGTTATTTCACGGCGACGGCCAGGGTGTCGTGGTGCAGGGAAATGAACTTGCGGAGGTAGGGGCCGATGTCATCGCCGGAGGCGAAGCCGGCAGCCTTCGCGGCTGAGTCCCGGTCGCGGTCGGCGACGTCGCCGCTTTCGGCATAATGTTTCAGGTTGCGGTAGCAGCCGATGGTGAAAATGTCCCAGGCGGCGCCCTGGTCGCGGACAAAGATTAAATTTTCCGGCTGTTTCACGGAGCGCGCATAGGCGTTTTCCATCTCGCGCTCTTTCAAAAGTTCGGGCTGCTTTCCGGGCAAAGCTTCGAACATTTCCACGTGGAAGAAACCCGCGCCTGAAAAGGCTTTCTTCACCACTTCGACTGGCGGGCCAAACACAAAAACATCCTCCTGCCAGGCAATGTCCTGTTTCAATTTTTCATTCCAGGGTTGCGCGGCTTTTTCCCGCCCGGCGGATCGCTCCAGTTGGTAATACTCACTGTAACTGCCGGCGGGGAAAAGGATCAGTAAATCCCAACGGTCGCCCTGGCTATGGCGCATCCAAAACGGGGCTGGATCGCCGGCGGTTTTCGTCCGCTCGGCCCAGATACTTTTATAGATTGCGATCAAGTCCAGCAATTTGCCCGGGGCCGCCTGCACGAGCGTGGCCTTGTAAAGATAGCGTTCCGGTTGCGGAGCCGCGGGCGAAACGCAGGCCAGGACGCACATCAGAACAAACGCACGAAAAACAGTCATCACCAGGATGCTTCGATTCATTGTCATCCTCTTCTCGCTTAAACGAGTTTCAGGGTCGCGTTGAAAGCGCCGGGATTATATCTTCGCACTTGGATTCCGTCGAATAAAATGCGGGGCATCGCTCGGAGCAAGGCGGCGCTGTTCGCGGCCGCGCACAGGCCGCCGCCGAGCAAGTGAATAATTTCCTATCCGCAAGTGCTGGAATCGAATTATGCTCTATCGTTTGCGACGATCCATTCGGGGGAGGAAGCATGATTTCGTTTCGCCGGATCATTCCGTTCATTCTGGCTGGCTGGTTTTGCGCAGCGCTCGCGCCGCTCGTTGCTGCACAGCAATTTCCTGAAAATCTCTATCAAGAAATGCGCTGGCGCTCGATTGGTCCGCTTCGAGGCGGGCGAACGAAAGCCGTTTCCGGCGTGCGCCAGCAGCCCAATGTTTTTTACATGGCGCAGGTGAACGGCGGCGTTTGGAAAACCACCGACTACGGCCGGACGTGGGACCCGATCTTCGACCACGAAGCGACCGGATCGATCGGCGCAATCGCTGTGGCTCCCTCGGACCCGAATATCATTTACGTGGGCAGCGGAGAAGGATTGCATCGCCCCGACCTTTCGACCGGCGACGGAATCTACAAATCAACCGACGCCGGAAAATCCTGGAAGCACCTGGGGCTGCGCGATGGCCAGCAGATTCCGAAGATTGTGGTGGACCCGCGCAATCCGAACCGGCTGTTCGTCGCCGTGCTCGGGCATCCTTACGGTCCGAACGAAGAGCGCGGAATTTACCGCTCGACGGATGGCGGCCAATCGTTCGAGAAAGTGCTGTCGAAGGATGAATATACCGGAGGGAGCGACGTTGAACTCGATCCCGCGAATCCGGATATCGTCTACGCGGGGATGTGGCAAGCGCAGGAAGCTCCCTGGGAAAATGGAGCGTGGGGCGGCACGGATGGCGGCCTGTTCAAATCAACGGACGGCGGCGCCAACTGGCGTCAACTGAAGAACGGCCTGCCCGAAGGCTTGTCGCAGATCATCGTTGCCATCGCGCCCAGCAATCCCAGCCGCCTGTACGCGACAGTGGCCATAGGGCGTGATTGCCTGATCTTTCGCTCCGATGATGCGGGTGAAAATTGGGCGCAGATCACCACCGATCCGCGACCCGCGGGACGGATCGGCGGCGGCGACCTTGCGGTGCCGGAAGTTGATCCGAAAAATCCGGATATCGTTTACTGCGTCACGGTGGTCACATGGAAATCGACGGACGGCGGCAAGACGTGGACGGGAATTCGCGGCGCGCCGGGC
The DNA here is from genome assembly GCA_041497605.1 of Terriglobia bacterium. GTDB lineage: Bacteria > Acidobacteriota > Terriglobia > Acidiferrales > UBA7541 > JBGPTK01. The sequence continues at coordinate 3,438 of JBGQGW010000245.1, forward strand.
GGGGACGATTACCAGAACATCTGGATCAATCCGGATAATCCGGACGTGATGATCCTGGTGGCGGACCAGGGCGCGATCATCACGGTGAATGGCGGTGAATCGTGGAGTTCCTGGTACAACCAGCCAACCGCGCAGATGTATCACGTGGGGACGGACAATTCTTTTCCGTATCGCGTGTGCAGCGGCCAACAAGAAAGCGGTTCGGCGTGCGTTTCGAGCCGCGGCGCTTACGGAGAAATTACGATGCGCGAATGGCTACCGGTGGGCGCGGAAGAATATGGCTACGTGACGCCTGACCCGCTCGATCCGAACATCGTCTATGGCGGCAAGCTGACTCGATTCGACTGGCGCACCGGCCAGGTGACGGAAATTCTGCCGAAGCCTTTGCGCGGCGAAGGATTTCGTATGTTGCGGACCGAGCCTGTAATTTTCTCTCCGAAAGATCCGCATGTGTTGTACTTCGCGGCGAATACGGTGTGGATGACGCGCGACGGCGGAAACAATTGGAAGCAAATCAGCCCTGACCTGACGAGGAAAACATGGGAAGTTCCCGGGGTGGCAGGGAAATACTCGGCGGAGACGAAAGTGACGCAACGGGGAGTGGTCTACGCGCTGGCGCCATCGCCCGTAGAAGTAAACCGGATTTGGGCCGGAACCGATGATGGATTGATCTGGATCACCAAGGACGGCGGGCAAAAATGGAATGACGTGACGCCGAAGGAATTGTCGCCGTGGATGAAAGTTTCGATTCTGGATGCCAGCCATTTCGACGCGCAGACCTGCTACGCAGCGATCAACACGCTTCGCCTGGATGATCTGCGGCCGCACATTCTGCGCACGCGCGACGGCGGAAGAACCTGGACCGAAATCGTGAATGGAATTCCGGACGGAGGTCCGGTCGGCGTGGTGCGCGAAGATCCGAAGCGTAAGGGCCTGCTGTTCGCGGGGACCGAGCGGCAAGTGTACGTCTCGTTCGATGATGGAGACCACTGGCAATCGCTGCGGCTCAATATGCCCGCGACATCCATTCGCGATTTGCAGGTGAAAGACGATGATCTTGTGGCCGGCACTCACGGACGAGGTTTCTGGATTCTGGACGACATCACGCCTTTGCGGCAGATCACCGATAGCGTGGCCGATGCCAATGCGTTTCTGTTCAGCCCGCAGGTTGCCACGCGTGTTCGCTGGGACATGAACACGGATACGCCGCTGCCGCCGGATGAACCGGCCGGTGAAAATCCGCCGGACGGCGCCATCATCGACTATTACATCAAGTCCGTCGGCACCAGCCCGGTGACGCTGGAAATTTTCGACGCGGCCAATAAACTCGTGCGCCGGTATTCGAGCGCCGATCCTGTGCCGCAGATCGATCGAATGCTCGAGATTCCAAAATATTGGGTGCGCCCGCCGCAGGTGCTGCCGGACGACGCGGGAATGCATCGCTTTCTGTGGGACCTGCATTATTCGCCGACGCCGGGATTGAAGCCGTTGTATCCGATGCAAGCGGTGGTCCACGACACGGCGCCGGCGCCGAGTTCGCCGTGGGTGATGCCCGGTCAATACACCGTGAAGCTTACTGCGGGCGGGAAAAGCTACACGCGGAGTTTTTCGGTGAGAATGGATCCGCGCGTGAAAACTCCCAACGTCGGATTGATGCAGCAATTCACGGAGTCGATGAAATTGTATGAAGATGCGGTGGCTGCTTCGAAGGCCATCGAACAACTGGGAGCGATTCGCGGGCAGCTTGATTCATTGAAAAAGCGGGCCGGCGAGGGAGCTGCGGCGGATGCGATCACCGCTACCGATCAAAAGGCAGCGGCGCTGAAGGGGGAAGGAAATCAGTTGACGCTCTTCTTCGGCCGGGCCACGGGGCCAGATACACTCTCGAGCGTGCGCGGGACTCTACTAGCGTTGATGAGCATGATGCAGGGATCGGACGTCGCGCCACCAACACAAA
>JBGQGW010000246.1:0-5360 GCA_041497605.1 Terriglobia bacterium
CGGCGCCACGCAGTGTTTCACGATTTCCGACATGAGCACCGTGTGGGTGCTGGTGAATGTCTACCAGAATGATCTGGCATACATTCACACAGGCGATACGGTTACGATTGAAACCGACGCGTATCCCGATCGCTTCCACGGAAAAATCTCGTACATCGCTCCGGCGCTCGATCCCAATACTCGCACGCTGCAAGCGCGCATCGTCACCGATAACCCGGGCGGCAAACTGAAAAAGGACATGTACGTCACCGCCGTGGTTGCCGCGGGGGAATTTCAGAATGCCCTGACGGTTCCCGATGCCGCAATTCTTCGTGACTCGGAAAATTTTCCCTTCGTTTATCTCGTCCAGGGTACGAACCAGTTCGCCCAGCGCAAAGTGCAAATTGGCGAGAGCCAGGGCGGGCGGACGCAGATTCTGAGCGGCCTGGCGGCCGGGGATCGCGTGGCCGGCGACGGCAGCTTGTTCCTGCAATTTGCCAACCAACTCCAGCAGGTCAAGCAATGAGCGCAACCAGAAATCAGGAAACGGGCCGCAAGGTGGCGGGACTGACTCGATGATTCATGGCCTCGTCCAATCCGCGCTCCGGCAACGCTTCCTGGTTCTGATGCTGACGATTTTTATCCTCGTTGCCGGAGCCGTCTCCTTTCAACGCATGCCGGTGGATGCTTATCCCGATCTTTCGCCGCCCCGGGTGGAATTGATTTCGCAATGGCCGGGTCACGCGGCGGAGGAAGTGGAGCGCCTGGTCACACTTCCCATCGAAGTGGAAATGAACGGCGTCGTGCACATGGAAGTGATGCGTTCGATCTCGCTCTATGGGCTTTCCGATATTCGTTTGACGTTTCGCGAGGATACCGATCCCTATTTCGCGCGCCAGGTGGTCTTCGAACGCCTGAGCGACCTGCAACTGCCCGCCGGCGTCACTCCTTCCATGGCGCCGCTTTTCAGTCCCAGCGGCCTGGTCTATCGCTACGTGCTGGAGAGTCCCGATCGCTCCCCGCAAGAACTGAAAACGATTGAAGACTGGGTCGTGGAGCGCGCCTATAAATCCGTGCCGGGAGTGGCGGACGATTCCGGGCTCGGCGGAACGGTGATGCAGTATCAGGTGCTGCTCGATCCTTCGCGCCTGTATGGCTATCACTTGACCATCCCGCAAGTGATCAATTCGCTGGGGGCCAACAACAGCAACGCAGGCGGCGGATTTTATTCGCAGGGCGGGCAGGTCTACTATGTGCGCGGGATTGGATTGATCCGCGACACCGCGGATATCGGGAATATTCTGGCCGGCAGCTTCAACGGCGTGCCCGTGCGCATCAAGGATATCGGGCAAGTGGTGATCGGAAACGCGCCGCGCCTGGGCCAATTCGGATTCCAGAACAATGACGACGCCGTGGAAGGCGTGATTCTGATGCGCCGCGGCGAGCAGACCCAGAATGTGCTGCTGGGTGTGGAAGCGGAAACGGAAAAGTTGAACCAGCAGGTGCTTCCGCCGGACGTAAAGATTCATCCGTTTTATGACCGCAGCGACCTGGTGAAATTGACCACCGATACGGTGGAAGCGAACCTGCTGCGCGGCATGGTGCTGGTGTTTATCGTGCTGGTTTTTTTTCTGGTCAGTTTCCGGGCCGCGATCATTGTGGCGCTGACGATTCCCCTGGCATTGCTGTTTGCGTTTATCTTTTTGCACGCGCGCGACATTCCCGCGAACCTGCTTTCGATCGGCGCGATCGATTTCGGGATCATCATCGACGGCACGCTGGTAATGGTGGAAAACATATACCGCGAACTGGGCGAGCGCGCCGGCACGGATTACAAGCTGAACGAAGTGATTATCGCGGCCGCGCATGACGTCGATCGCCCGATTTTCTACTCGGTCGCCGTCATCATCGCGGGTTACCTTCCCATCTACGCGCTGGGCGGCCCTTCCGGAAAATTGTTTCGTCCCATGGCCGATACCATGACCTTCGCTCTGCTGGGCGCGCTGATCCTGACGCTCACGCTGGTTCCCGTGCTGTGCTCGTATTTATTCAAAGAAGGGGTCAGGGAGAAGGTAAACAAACCTTACGAATGGATGAAACGCATCTACGGTAAGCAGTTGGAATGGTGCCTGGAGCACCCCAAAGCCACCTTGGCCGCCGCGGCATTGGTTTTCGGCCTCAGCCTGCTGCTGATACCGTTTATCGGCGGCGAATTCATGCCGCACCTGGATGAAGGCGCGCTGTGGGTCCGCGCCACGCTTCCCTACACAATTTCCTACGAGGAAGCCGCGAAGTTCGCGCCGCAGATCCGCAAAATCCTGATGTCCTATCCGCAGGTGACGGAAGTCGGCTCCGAGCTCGGCCGCCCCGATGACGGCACCGATCCCACGGGTTTTTTCAACTGCGAATTTTATGTAGGACTGAAACCCTATAAGGACAAAGCCTGGAAAAATGGGCGCCTGAACAGCAAGGAAGAACTGGTTAAAGACGTTCAGAGCAAGTTGGGAACGTATCCGGGAGTCATATTCAATTATACCCAGCCAGCCGAAGATGCCGTGGATGAAGCGCTCACAGGATTGAAGAGCGCACTCGCCGTAAAAGTTTACGGTCCCGACTTGGGCGTTTTGCAGGACAAAGCGCTGCAGGTGAAGCGCGTTCTCGAAAGCGTTCCGGGCTTTGCCGAATTGACCGTGGTGCGCGAGCTCGGCCAGCCCAGTTTGCTGATCGACGTGGACCGCGACAAAGTCGCGCGTTACGGAATCAACGTGGCCGACGTGGAAGCCGTGGTGCAAGCGGCCGTGGGCGGCCAGGCCGCTACGCAGGTGAGCCAGGGCGAACGGCTGTTCGACCTGGTGGTGCGGATGGAGCCGCAGTTCCGCTCGAACGCCACCGAGATCGGCAACCTGCTGGTGGGCACGCCCGCAGGCCAGCAAATTCCGCTGGGCCAGCTCGCCTCCATCACCCAGGGCAACGGCGCTTCGTTCATATATCGCGAAAATAATTCTCGTTACATCGGAATTCAATACAGCATCGAGGGCCGCGATCTGGAACGGGCCGTGCGCGACGCGCAAAAGGCCGTGGCCAAAGCGGTCACGCTTCCGCCGGGCTACCGGATGGAGTGGGGCGGCGAATACAGCGAGTTCCTGGAAGCGAAACAGCAACTCTACGTGATCGGTCCGCTGGCGATGCTGCTGATTTTTCTGATTCTCTTCGCTCTGTATGGGAACTTCAAGTTTCCCGTCACGATTGCGCTGGGCGTGGTGATGACTGTGCCCGTGGGCGCATTGATTGCCCTGAAGCTGACGCATACGCCGTTCAGCGTTTCTTCCATGTTCGGATTGCTGGCGCTGCTGGGAGTCTCCGTGGAAACGGCGGTGATTTTGGTCTCCTACATCAATAAACTCCGCCTAGAGAGAAATGCTGATATTCGCACCGCCACCCTTGAAGCGTCGCTGCTTCGTCTGCGGCCGATCATGATGACGGCCATGGTTGCATGCCTCGGACTGCTTCCCGCGGCGCTCTCGCACGGCATCGGTTCCGATACGCAAAGGCCCTTTGCCATCGTGATTGTGGCCGGATTGATTTCGCGGCTTTTTCTGGGCTTCTTCGTGAATCCGGTGTTGTACGAAATGGTCGCCCGGGATGGCGATGTTTTACAGGTCTAGGATTGCAGGTCACGGTGATCGATCCTGGAATCAAAGAAGTGCCGTAGAACTTTCATTCCTCGAGGCATTAGCCCGCCGCGGCCGGGCCGCCAATCCGTATTGAACCGTATATCGATCCGCATTAAACTGCCTCGTATCGAGGTGCTTCGATGGCCACGCCGGAACTTTACATGCCGCGGGATGCAGCAAAAATTCTCGGCATCAGCTATCCCACCATCAAGCAGTGGATCTACCACGGCAAGTTGCGCACCGTGAAAACCGCCGGGGGGCATCACCGCATCCCGGAGAAGGAAATTGACCGCTATCTTTCGCGTACGTTCAGCCGCCGGGAAATCAAGGAACGCCGGACCGGCTTCCGCCACATCAGCGGGCGCAATCAACTGGTCGGGCGCGTGATGGACGTCAAGGTCAGCGGCTTGATGGCGCAAGTCACACTCTCCATCGGCGATCAGCACATCACCTCCATCATCACCGCCGACGCGGTCCGCGAAATGCGCTTGAAAAGAGGCCAGCTCGCCGCCGCTCTCGTGAAATCGACGGAAGTGATGATCGTCCGCGTGTAAGCCCCCTCCGCCTGTTCGCGCCCGCCTCGCTCTGATCGCGGGAACCACATTGCCACTCACTCTTGTGGCCCAACTTTCATCCGATTGGTATTAATCCGATTTGACGTAACGAATTGAATCGTATAAATTCAACAATTACTGTTCGGCTGGGTGACGGGCCGAGATGAACGGAAGCAAGATGAAGAAAGCAGGGCTTTTCAGACGACCGGGCTGGATAGAACCGGTGGGTGGCCGCGAATTCCGCCGAATCCTGGCGCGCCGCATTCTGCTCGCGGGTCTTTTGATCTGTCTCCATTCCATGATCGCGTCAGCGCAGGAGATTACCGTCGCGGCGGCGTCCGATCTTCAATTTGTGTTCCCGGAAGTTGCGGCGCGATTTCAGAAGGAGACAGGGCACTCCGTAAAAGTGATTTTCGGTTCGTCCGGGAATTTTTATTCGCAAATTCAGAATGGCGCGCCGTTTGATTTATTTTTCTCCGCGGATGTTGGGTATCCCGAATTGCTCGAAAAAGCCGGTCTCACCGAGCCGGGCACGCTGTATTCCTACGCGACGGGGAAAATTGTCCTGTGGGTCCCGCGGGGCTCGCCGCTGAATGTAGATCGCGGGCTTGCGGTACTTCTCGATCCGGGCGTGCACAAGATCGCTATCGCGAATCCAGCTCATGCGCCCTATGGACGGGCCGCCGTGGCCGCTTTCCGGCACGAAAAAATATTCGATCAAGTGTCATCAAAGCTGGTGCTCGGCGAAAACATTTCTCAGGCCGCGCAATTCGCGCAATCCGGCAATGCGGATGCGGCAATTCTGGCGCTGGCGCTGGTGGCCGCGCCGGCGATGAAAGATGCGGGGAAATATTTTGTCATTCCAGTGGACGAGTATCCGCCCATCGAGCAGGGCGGCGCCGTGCTGAAATCGTCGCAGCAGAAGGCGGTGGCGCGGCAGTTCCTGGATTTTCTCCGCCGGCCTGAAATTCTGGCGTTGATGCGCGAATTTGGATTTTCCGTTCCTGAGTCTCAGGCGGTCCTCGCGCCGAAGCCGTGATTCAGGCCGTCATTCCGAGCCCCACGCCGAAGCCGGCCGCCCTCGCTGATTGTGCGGGGCGAGGAATCGAGAGTTTAACTCTGGATTCCTCGGATCGAAATTCGATCCTCGGAA
>JBGQGW010000247.1:0-5320 GCA_041497605.1 Terriglobia bacterium
TCAGCACGCGCACCTGGCCCGAGCTTTGCTTTCCCTTCCCGTAACTCGATACGGCGATGAAATCAATCGAGGTGTCGAGACTGATTTCGCGCACCAGGTCGGAGAGGAAAATGCAAGCGCCTTTAAGGACTCCAATCAAGTGGACGCGCTCGCCTTTGAAATCTTTCGTGATCTGGCGGGCCACTTCGCGCACGCGCTTCTGAATTGCCGCGCGGCGAATCAACACTTTCAGTTTTTCCTGGCCGGATACGGACATGGTTTCTGCGCTCCCGCTGCGAAGGCGGCTACTCTATCCCACCGGAATCGGGTTGACAAGGAGAGCATGGCGCGGCTCATGAAGGATATTTCGTGGACAAGTGGTGATAGCTGGCTCGGCGGGATGATGGGAAAAATCCCTCGTGGGCTGGAGGGCAGCGTATCCGAAATCAGTTCAGATCGTTTCTGCGAGGGCGATGGCCTCAAAACCTCGCTCGCCTTCTCGAAACCGTTTTTGGATGGAATATACAAGCGGCCATACTGGCAAAGCTGCCATCAGCCGGCTGGGTGCACCGATGTCCCAGGCACTTTGGAGTGCGCAGACCCGGGTATTTTCTTCAGGTATGTCGGAGACCGGCTTTTTTGCCGGCCTGACTGCGGTGTAAACGCGGCGCAGGGCCCAAAATGCGGGAAACGTGTAGTCCCAAAAGGAAAGCAGCCGGAAACCTGCCGATGAAAGCAGGTTTTCAACGCCGGATCTGGTGTAGCGCCGGAAGTGGCCATAGAAGTCGTCATCCCAGCGCCACTCGACTTCGGGATTGGTGGGCATGGAGATGATCAGGTGGCCGGGGAAACCGTCATTAACATAGAGCGTGCGCAAGTGCTGCAACAGGCGCGCATCCTCGCGAACATGCTCGATGACAGTTGACAAGATAATCAGGCGGAATTCACCATGGACATCGAAGAGCTCCCCCACCCTGGCGCAAACCGGCCCGCCCTCCAATTTCTTCTTCGCGACTGCCAGGGTCTCTGGCGAGGAATCGACAGCCAACCCGTGCCAACCGCGCCGGCCGAGGTGAGCGGCGAAATGCCCAACACCACAGCCTGCATCGAGGAAAGGTTCGCGGAGTGAATGTGTTTCTATGAATTCGTCAATCAAACGCAGCGAATACTCTCTTAGAGGGGCAAAATTCGGCAAGGGCGCCAGGACACTCCTAATTAAGTTGGACTAGATAGCGGCCCGTGTCTAAATGAAAGACCGCAGGAACAAGAAAAACCAGTCTACAGGCCAATGTTGGGTGCCGTCAAGGCAAGGGGCCGCTGAAAAGCGTGATACTGCGCATTGAATATTGGTTCGCGGCGATCTTTGAGGTCATAAACTGGCCGGGCGAACAAATGCATGGAAGGCAGATTCAAGGTGGGCACAAAGCCATTCAGGAAGCTGAGAGAACCTTCCCAGCTTGCCGCGCGCGCGCCCAACTGGAAGGCAAGTTCTTCGTCACTTCGATATTCTGAAAAATGCTGCTCTCCCGTGCTCCGTGCTTTTTGACCCATTCGGCCATCAAGCGGATACCCTCATGGAGCGAAGTCTTTTCCCCGGCTCCGAAGACGCCTTCAGCTTTCGAGTGATCCGAAAACGCAATCTTCACTTCATTCCGGGGGTCGAGATGCGTCACCTTTGCCGGCACGCCCATGGCTTCGGCGACCACTTGTGCCAGTTCATTCACCGTGTGGGGCTGGTCTGCGCCGACGTTGAATAGCTGGTTCCTGGCCGCCGGGAAATTCACGCATTTGGCGATCATCGGCGCTACGTCGCTGATGTGAGTGAAGGCCCTCACCTGTGAGCCATCGCCAAAGATGGTCATCGGTTCACCGCGCAGGATTTGATTCATGAAAATGCCGACAACATTGCGATATCTGTCGCCGATGTTCTGATTTTCCCCGTAAACATTGTGCGGCCTGAAAATGACGTAATCCAACCCGAACATTTCGTGGCTCACGCGCAGTTCCTGCTCGACGGCGAGTTTTGCGATGCCGTAAGAATCCTCCGGGATCGGCATCATGTCTTCACGCATGGGTGATTGTCCCGCGCCATACACGGCGATGGAGGAGGTGAAGACAAAAAGTTTCACCCCGTGGTTCACCGAGGCGTTGATCAAATTCACCGAGCCAATCAGATTGTTTGTGTAGTTGAACCGCTTGATGAAGTGGCTGAGACCCTCCGCTGCGTAGGCCGCCAGGTGGTATACATTCTCAAAGGTGTACTTTTCAAAGATTTGGCCGATGAGCTTGTGATCTTCAATGGACCCCTGGATAAAATCGGCGCCTGCTGGAACATTCTCTTGAAAGCCCCCGCTGAGATCGTCGAGAACAACTACGCGGTGTCCTATCTTCAACAGATGGGCAGCTATATGTGAGCCCATGAACCCTGCGCCGCCAGTGACCAATGAAGTTGGCATCGAATTCTCCTCTACTTCACGCTGTGTTACATCGTACCGCAGTCCCCCCGAAAAACGGTCACACGTTTCCGTGCGGGTTCGAAGCGGTCAAGGATTTCCTCTATGTTGCGAGCGAGATTGACTATTTCCACCTGACCGGACGCATCGGCGGGCGCAAGCTCTATGCATCGGGGATGAGTTTGCGGCCCTGCGGATCAAATATAGGAAAATGATGTATGCCCCACTTTGTGAGGGCATATTGCGCGGTCGTGGCCAGCACGCCTGACCCGTACCGGATGCCTTTCTTGAAACTCATAGAGGACGCTTCGGCGAAATACTTCGTTGGACAGGAAATCTGGCCGATCCGGAAGCCGTAGAAGGCCAATTGCGCCAGCATTTGGTTGTCGAACACGAAATCGTCTGAATTTTCAAGCAGCGGCAACTTTTCCAGCACCTCACGAGTGAATGCCCGGTAGCCGGTGTGGTATTCCGCAAGATGGGCGGGGACGAACATGTTTTCAAGGGTGGTCAGAAAACGGTTGGCGACAAATTTATAGAACGGCATGCCGCCTCCCAGCGCCGTGCCGCCGATCATGCGGGAACCCAGGGCAACGTCGTACACACCGTAGGCGATCATCCCCACCATGGCGGTGACTAGTTTCGGGTCGTACTGGTAATCGGGATGGACCATCACGGCAATGTCGGCGCCCAATCCGAGCGCTTTCGCGTAACCAGTTTTCTGCCCTGCGCCGTAGCCACGATTGCGATCATGCGTGCAGACCGTCAGTCCGAGCTGTTTCCCCAGTTGCCCCGTTCCGTCGGCGCTGTGATCATCCACCAGGATCGTCACGTCAACAATATCCGGCAGCTCTCGCACGGTCATCTCGAGAGTCTTGGCCACGTTGTGGCCGGGCATAACAACCGCAATGCGTTTTCCGTTTAGCGCCATATGTCCTTACCCTATGAATTTTCTTGGGAAATAACTCGGGCTCATCGCAACACCGCGGGGAGTTGACGCGTTCATCACGCCCGAGTGATGCCCAGATAGCGTCAAGCCGCCCTGAAGCAAGTCGTGCACGAAAACAAACTACAGAGTTTATCAGATGCCTGAGTCAGATGCCATTTCTTGCCGGAGTCCCTCTTCGGCGTGTCGTCTGGCTCCAGCAGACTGCAGTGACGCGCAGGAACCTGGGAATCTGTTTTCTGTGAGACAATCTTCAAGGGGGTTGGCTCCTGAAACTCAAAGATTTTCTTCTCCTTCTTGTCTTGTCCGCTGGCGCTCTCCTGGTTCACGGCTACCACCGCGGCGCCGAAGACGCCGAAATTTATGATCCAGGGATCCTCAAGATTCTCGATCCGGCGCTCTTCCCGAGGAATTCGGAGTTCTTTCAGTCGCACGCACATCTGACGTTGTACCCAAATTTCGTTGCGGCCTGCGTGCGAATCACGCACTTGCCCTTTGCCTTCGTGCTCTTCTTCCTCCACGTGACGACTATCTTTCTGGTGTTGCTGGCGTGTTGGAAACTCTCAGACGAACTGTTTTCGGATTTGCGGGCCCGTTGGGCGGGCACAGCATTGGTGGCTTCGCTGCTAACCCTTCCAGTCGCAGGCACGGGGCTCTACATCCTGGATCAATACATGAATCCGAGGGGCATCGCTCTCTTCGCGGCGTTGTTCGCGCTGCTCGGCGCGATCAAACGCAAATACTTTCAGACCGCTCTCTGGACTCTTCTGGCTACGCCCATCCACCCGCTTATGGCTGTTTTTGGTTTGACGTTGGTTCTGATCTTCGTTTGGCTGCGCGATTTTCGCCGCACGCCCGCGGCTGCTGCGTGCTTTTTCCCGCTGGGAGCGTTGTTTGCCTACCCATCGGAGTCATACCGGAGAGCCGTTCTGACGCGAGGAGACTATTTTCTGCTGCGGTGGGAATGGTATGAATGGCTCGGGCTTGCCGCCCCGATGGTGCTGCTTTGGTGGTTTGGGCGGCTGGCGCGAAAGCAGGGGATGCAAACCCTCGCTTTGCTCTGCGATGCGCTGATCCTCTTCGAGGCCGTCAACTTCGCGGCGGCGGTGGTGGTCTCCATCCCGCCACGGCTCGTAGGACTGGCTCATTACCAGCCCATGCGCTGCTTGCACCTTGTGTACGTGTTCCTGGCACTCATCGGTGGTGGATTCCTGGGCCAATGGGTGCTGCGGGATCGGGCGTGGCGCTGGATGGTGGTGTTTGTCCCACTCTGCACGGGAATGTTTTATGCGCAGCGGCAGCTCTTCCCCGCCACGGAACATCTGGAATCGCCGTGGAAGGCCGCTACGAACGACTGGCTCCGCGCATTTGCCTGGATACGTGAAAACACGCCGCGCGACGCATTCTTCGCGCTCAACCCGGAACACATGCGCCTGCCCAGCGAGAACCATCACGGATTTCGCGCCCTGGCTGAACGCAGCATGCTCGCTGAGATCTCCAAGGATTACGGCGTTGGAACCATGTTCCCAAATCTTCCCCTGGTGGAGCACTCTGAAGAACAGTTGAACGCGCAACGCGGGTGGGATCACTTTCAGGCGACGGACCTCGAGCGGCTGCATCGAGATTGGGGCGTTGACTGGGTTGTTCTGGATCAGACGGGTGTGATCGGTCTTGATTGCCCATACTCGAACCGGACACTTCGAGTCTGTAGAGTGTCGGAGACAAGTCCTGCTGCTGATGACAAGGATTGAACTCCAGCGACGCGTACCCCCCTGCTCCGAATCTCTTCGTAACATTTGCTGATACATTGGAGTTAAGGATTCTGAGGGCGAATGGTCTCGCCGTGGCGGATCGCACGCCGGAACTGTGGCGCCTGGGTTGCAACTCGAACGGCCGAGTGACCCGCGAAATCCCTGAGACTTTTCAACCACTTAGCCGTCCA
>JBGQGW010000248.1:0-5272 GCA_041497605.1 Terriglobia bacterium
AGCGAGCGGACACGCCGGCGGGACTTGTCGAATATCAAGCGGCAGTGCTGGACGCGACGGCCAGCAATGCCACGCAAGCGAAGAAGGACTTGCAACAAACTTTCAAACTGCTCCATGTGGACTACTCATTCTAATTATCGCGCGGTTTGCAGCGCCGCTCTCTTGAGCCTGCTGGAATTCGCTGCGCCGTTGAGGGCGCAGATGAATCCTTGCCCGCACGTATCCGAGGGAGCTGGATATAAGATTTTGATCGACGAAGTGCAGTATTCGAATATGGGAGGAGCCGCGCAGCCGGCTCAGCCGCTGGAATTGTTGCGCTTTACCGTCGAGACCACGCTCGATAAGGCGCGGCTGCTGGCCGAAGGGAAAAAGCGATCCAATTTGGAGTTTAAGTACCTTCCCTGTCCTGGACGTCATCCGGATGGCGACAACCAGTTCGACCCCGGCTTGGTGCGAGAGTTGGACCAGGCGCATGTGATCCTCGAAGTGTGGGGCACGATTTATCCGCTGGGAAATAACAAGCACAAGTTCGTGTTGGAATACGCATTGGTGCCCGTAAGTTTCCTGAAGACGCCGCCTCCGCAGGGGATCATTCCGGCGGTGAAGGACATGCCCGTCAAGCCGTCTTCCGACCAGATATTGAGTTTCTTCGATGAGCGCGGGGCAGACCTGAAGGCGTTCTATATGGTCGCCGCGGGCGCGCAAGCATACGCTGACCGCGATTGGAATCCCGCGGTGCATTTTCTGTGCAAGGGCGCCTCGCTCTTGAAGGGTAAGGCCGGGAGAGAGGAACTGCTCGAGTACGCGAACGAGCTGGCCTCTTCGGCAGCGCAAGAATTGCGGAAGATCAATGAAGTGTCCGTAGGCTTGATGTCTGCGGACCAGGTGAAAAATTATTGCAAGTTTGCGATGACTCGATGAGCACTCGCACTTCCATTGCCGGACGATGGGGACTGCGCGCGATCGTGCTGTGGATGGCGGCGTTCTGCTGCGCTCCTCCGGCGCAGGCGATCGCCATTGCAAGTTGCCGGGAGCCCTTTGGTTTTGGCGGCGCCGAAGTCAACATCGTTGTGTTGCCTTACTACCAGGAAGGCCCTTCCCCAGTAGACTTGAACGGGACGGGAACTCAAATCGCGCTGCTTCTGAAACTCGAAACACTTTTCCGCGCCACCGAGTTCGACCACTGGGGAATCGTGCTAATGACCGGCACCAAGCAGGAGTGCGATCCGGATGTGGTTGGAAAACGCATGATGGCCAGCGAGATCCATCCCGGCGGGCGGTTGATTCTGCTTTGGGGAAAGCTATATCAGCAGGAAGACGACATATATGTTCAGAGTTATCTGCGATTCTCCCGCCGGCCGATGCCGAACGAGACTGGTCCCTCCATCCAATTGATGTTGAGAGTGGGCGGCAAACCCTTTGTGGGGGACGTAAGTTCACAGGATTTGGTTTTCCCGCCGGAGATGCTGTCCCGCCAGGAGTTGTTTGCGATTCAAAACAACTTCAATAAGAGCGCCTTCTTCTACCACCAGCCTAATCTCGATGCAGACCGGAGGCCCATCCCACTCGACCAGTTTCGGAAGTGTGTGCAATGCGAGGATCCACTGGCATTCACGGTTGAAGCACGGCAAGGGGATTGGATTCGCGTGAAGCAATTCGGCGGCCCGGAGGAATATCTGCTGGCTCACATCGAGGAAGGGCTTAGCTTGGATCGGCGGCTCCCGGAAGTCACGTTCATGCAAGGACTGCTCGGCTATTTGCGTTATCAAACCCCTTCTCCGCAGCGGCCAGCCTCGGCAATGAAGCTGGCGAAAGACGCCCTGATGCGTTACGCGTCGCGAGAAGAAGCCGCGCGGGAGCCGGAAACCAAGGCCGTGGCCCTGCAACTTGCCGGAATCCTGGATTCTACGGGGGACCGTGATCCTTCCGAGAAATTCGACACTGCGTTCCAGCTTGTGCCGTATAGCTCCGACGCGCGGAATCTGGCGGCGGTGTGGAGTTTGAACCGGGCGGTCAACTCGCGGGAGTCGAAGATTCGCCCGCGGGAAATCGTTGACGATTTTGTGGCGGCGGTGGCGCTCGACCCCGACAATCCCTTAGTCCTCGCAAATTTGCAGAACTTTTACGAATTGCTTGCGTCGCCCGTCATGCAGGGAAAGATCGAATCGGAGTTCGCATTCAATTCTTTGGAAATCGAATCCCGGCTCGCCCAGATCAAGGCGATCCGGAAAAAGATGACGGCCCAGGCCAAGCCTGGAACAAATTAGTGGGCGTCGCGTCCCTAACTTCTCGCGGACTGCGCGCCGGGATAGTTCCATATCTGTCAACATTGCATTGAGCAAACCTATGCACGAGCACACTGGACTCGCAGCCATTCGATGGGCAGGATGAAATGAAGAAGCCCCAGCTCACGCATACAGCAGGTTCTGCGTCCACAATGCCTGGAGCGGCGGCACACACTTGGGGGGAAATCGAAATGAAGAATGCATGTTCGTTGCTCACCGGGAGTAGAACGGCCGCAAACCTGAAACTGCTCAAACAAGTTCGCTCGCTCGCGCTGGCCGCCGCAATCATATTCTTGTTGTTCCTGACGACCACTGCCGTCTCCGTGTACGCCCAGTCTGTGCAAGGCACGGGCACGGACCTGCATTTCCACAAGTTCAAACCAGCGGTTCCGCCCGAGCAGTCGGTGCCTAAGGCGACGTCGCAGATGCAGGGCACCACCGGGATGAGCGCAGCCGCGTCTCAGCAGATCCTGGCGCTGGAGCAAGAGAAAGAATCGCGCACTCCGGCGCAGAGAAAAATGGATTCCAACCTTCTTTATACGGTGCGGATGCTGCGGGGAGAGTCAGCCGCGCCCGGCGTTCCTTTCCTTTACACCGGCGTCGACCTCGATGATCACAATAACGTAGTCGTTGACATCACCGCGAACGTCACCGATCAACTGCTCGACCAACTGAAATCTGCCGGCACCCTGATCCTTTATTCTCACGCAACTTTTCGCAGTATTCGCGCGATCATTCCTCCCAACCAAATTGAAAACATTGCCGCCTCACCCGACGTCATTTTCATCTCGCCCAAGGTGGGATCCTTGACGGCGCGGAACGGGCGTGGATCGCGGAGCAACGCTTCGCTGGCGCTGCGCGCTCGCCCAAGTTTTGAACTGCGGGCGGCGAGAGTTCGAAAAGCACTAGCCGCATTGCTGCAACCCGGAGGAATCATCAACACCGGACAGGGCAGCGTGACCACCGAAGGTGACGCGGCGCACCGCGCTTTCGATGCGCGCGGCACGTTTGGCGTCAATGGAACCGGGCTGAAGATCGGCGTTCTTTCCGATAGCGTCAATGCGACCAACGCCGCAACCCTGGCCCAGGCCTCGGGCGATCTGCCGCCGACTTGTGGATTACCAGTGGTGCAGCCGTGCCTCACCGTGCTTCAAGATTTCGGCGGCGGCGGGGACGAAGGGGCCGCCATGCTGGAAATCATCTACGACATGGCGCCCGGCGCTAGCCTTTTTTTCGCCACCGCCGACGTCAGCGAAGCCAGCTTTGCGCAAAACATCCTGAACCTGAAGGCGGCAGGCTGCGACATCATTGTGGATGATGTTTTTTACTTCGACGAACCTGTCTTCGAGGACGGCATCGTCGCGCAGGCAGTGAGTACCGTGGCGAGCGGCGGCGCGCTTTATTTCTCTTCCGCCGGGAATGAGGGCAACCTGGATGACGGAACGGCCGGATATTATGAAGGCGATTATGTTTCCGGCGGAGCTTTTGCGTTCCCCGCCGGCGCCAAGACCGGCACCATCCACAATTTTGGCACCGTAGGAGCTCCGGTACTGTTTGACGCCCTCACTTCAGCGGGCGCCAACGCCTACATTCTCCAGTGGGCAGATCCCCAGGGCGGGTCCAACAACGATTACGATTTGTTCGTCCTCAGCTCTGGTGGCGCCGTCAAGGCTTCCTCCACGGACATTCAGAGCGGAACCCAGAATCCCTTCGAAGCTGTGGACCCAGGCTCTTTCGCTTTGGCTGCCGGAGACCGCCTGGTTGTATTTCAGACGAGCACTGCGAGCAATAGATTCTTCAGCCTGAACACGATCCGCGGCAATCTGGCAATAAACACGGCGGGACAAACCCACGGTCACTCGGCAGCCTCTGCGACGGGAGTATTTTCCGTTGCCGCCACGCCCGCGGCAGCGCAGTTTGGTCCCGGCTACCCTACGGGACCATTCCCCGATCCGTTCAGCCCCAGCAACCAGGTAGAGCTATTTACATCGGACGGGCCTCGCCGCGTCTTTTTCAATTCGGATGGAACAGCCATCACGCCGGGGGATTTTTCCGCCACCGGCGGCACGGTCCGGAACAAGCCGGATATTACCGCCGCCGATGGAGTGTCGACGACTCTGCCGGGTTCGTCGGGGTTGAATCCATTTTTTGGCACTTCCGCCGCCGCGCCCTCCGCGGCCGCCGTGGCGGCGCTGATCAAATCCGCCAATCCAGCTTTGACGCAGGCCCAGATTCGGACCGCGCTCACCAGCACGGCGATTGACATCATGGGCGCCGGCCTCGATCGCGATTCCGGCAGCGGAATCGTGATGGCCTACGAGGCGGTAGCTTCTTTGGGTATACCAGGCGCCGCCAATCCCGAGCTGGGCACGATTACCGCAACCCAGAATCCGGGCAACGGCGATGGCCTGATCAAAGCCGGTGAAGGCGCCCAGCTTGTCATCCAACTAAAGAATTCCAGTGGAGTGCTGAATGCCACCGGCGTTACTGCGACGCTGACAACCACCACTGCCGGAGTGACAATCACTCAACCAAACACTACTTCCTACGCCGACCTGACGGCTGGCACTGGTTCCGGCAACAACCTGAGCCCACTGACCTTCACTCTGGCAAGCAGTTTCCCCTGCGTGCAGACCATCAATTTCACTTTGACCGTTAGCTTTTCCGGCGGCAGCCAGCGGGTTCTGAGCTTCTCGATTCCCACTGGATCGGTCACCTTGAGCAACAACCTCGGCACTGTGCCGACGGCAATCCCTGGCCTGACCACCGCGACCGGTACGCAAACCAATCGGATCAGCCGCAACGGTGTGCCGAGCACCTGCGGGGTGGCGAAGGCGTTTCCCGGTTTTCTTGCAGTCGGCAACAGAGCTTTCGATTCCTATACGTTCACTGCAACCCGAGCTATCTGCGTAAGCCCAGTCCTTACGGGCGCGAATGCCATCAATCTGTTCGAGGTCGCGTATTCTCCCAGTTTTGATCCCACCAAC
>JBGQGW010000249.1:0-5265 GCA_041497605.1 Terriglobia bacterium
AAATCAACAACTAACCCGCCACCGCATGTCATTCTGAGCGAAGCGAAGAATCTCTCTGTTCTTCCCCACTCTGTGGTTCTCTCGCAACCGCCCACCCACTCTCTTCGGGTGATGAATGTGTCTCCGGCGATGATGGAGTTTTGCGGTAGGAGACTACGGGGCGGACGCAAGGATGTCAATCGAGTTGCGCGGGACTCGACACAAAGGTGCGATACATGTCCCGCACCTGTACAGCTCCGCATCCGTATTCTCGGCGTGGATGGAATCTGATCCGAAATTTGTTTTTGGTTAGGTGTCGCACCTACGGTGCTCCGGATTCCATTTGCTATCTTTCCCCGCCCTTACGGGCGGGGCTAACGTCTGCCGCGCCTACTGCGCTAATCGGGAAGAAGGCGGCGTCAGACGGGGAGGGGAAGGCCTTCGACGTCCCAGTGAAGTTCGTAGACGGCGCTGGTGGTGGCGACGACGGCGCGTCGGTCGGGGGTTA
Organism: Terriglobia bacterium; assembly: GCA_041497605.1. Classification (GTDB taxonomy): domain Bacteria; phylum Acidobacteriota; class Terriglobia; order Acidiferrales; family UBA7541; genus JBGPTK01. Next base: position 488 of record JBGQGW010000249.1, read on the forward strand.
GGGCGTGGCCGACTAGATTCAAACCGGTGAGGACGAGTTCGGCTTGGCCCGCGGGAGTGATGCGCACGATGCCGCGCTTGCCGGAGTAGGAACCACAGACATAGAGGTTGCCCGCGCGGTCGAAGGCCAGGCCCTGCGGCCGGCCCAAGCCGCGGAAAAAGACGGTGACTTCGCCGGCCGGAGTAATTTTGAAAACGCGATCGAAGCTGGAAATTGTGGGGCCGGTGACGTAGAGATCGCCGGCGGGACTGAAGGCCAGATGGTAGGCGGCCATGGACGGCTCGAGCGTGGCAAAAACAAAAATTTCACGAAGCGGGCTGATCTTGAAAATCGTTCCGCTGCGGTCGCCGACGTAGAGATTTTCATCGTGATCGAAGGCCATGCCCGTGGCAATTCCCATTCCTTCAATCCAGCGCTGGCTGCGGCCTTCGGGGGTAACGCGAAAGATGGTTCCGTCGTGGCGGCAGGAAACGAAGAGTACCCCGGCGCGATCGAGGGCCAGGCCGGTGGGGTTCATCAACTCGGTGACGAAGGGCTTCACCACGTGGTTGGTGGTGATGCGGTAGAGCGAGACGGGAACTTTTTGCCCGCGCTGGCCGCTGTAGGTGATGTAGACATTGCCGGCTAGGTCGACGGCTGGATTCGAGACCGGGTGCAGGTTATCGGCAAGCTGCCGGCCGAGCGCGATGGGGAAGGGCTGGCTTTCGACCGCGCCCGTCTGCACACGGATACTGCCGCCGGAAGCGCCTTCGGGCACGCGCGCGAGCAGGTAGCTATCCGCGCAGACGATCAGGCTGGCTTCGGCTTCGCCGAATCGCACTTGCGGGCGCGAATGATTCCGCCCGGCAAAACCGCTGCCGTGAATGGCGATCTCGCCGCCGGGAAGCGCGGCGGCAGGCTTGATGCTTTCAATGCGCGGGATGCCGTCTGATTTCAATTGGGGTCCCTGAGCCATCACATACCTACCGCTCGAGCGAGCCACAAACCGAGCGCGGCATAAACGCCAGCAATCCAGTCGTCAGCCATGATACCCCAACCACCGGGCAGAGATTCAGCTTGCCGGGCTGGGAAGGGCTTCCAGATGTCGAATAGCCGGAAAAGTATAAAACCCAGAAGGAAATATTTCCAGTTGAGCAGCCGGGTCATGAAAAGCCAACCGAATCCCACGAAGTCTGGATTTCGGGTCACGGATGCGGGGTACCAACTGACAGCCAAGCCAAGGAGCAGGGTAACGCTCATACCGGAGACCTCGTCGATCACAACGAACTGAGGGTCTGCGTGTCCGAGAGACCGGGCTACACGGCCGGAGACGATTACGCCGACGGCCGCGATCAGGATGGAGATTAGGATTTCAATGTAGAGCAGAAGATGCAAACCTATCGGGAGAAGGGCGGGGAATAAATTCCAGACCGGCGAGAAGATCGAACCATGCGCGTGCGCGAATGGAACAGCGGGAATCAAGGTAAGAATCATGCCGCCGAGGGCGCCGAAAGTGCCGGGGGCTTTGGGAAAATAGCCGAGGCCGCAGGCGGTGGCGATAAAAACGGAGACGCGCGGCTTGCGCGTTGGGCCGGGAGTTGTGGATTCAGTCATCGAGCTCATCGGGCTGCGAGGCAGGCGGAGCTTCGGGGGCCGATTCTTCGGGCATCGATTCGTCGAGCGCGGGATCGGAGATTACATATTTCCCGCTGGCCCAATTGCCGAGATCGAACAGGCGGCAGCGCTCGCTGCAAAAAGGGAAGTCCGCAGTCGTCTCGGAATCCGTGGGCTTGTGGCAGATGGGACAGCTCCAGATCATGCGGAGAAAGCCTCGCAAAAATTAACGTGATGGAAGCACCGTGAACGGACTCGGCAGCGCCGGCGGCTGCATGACGATGGCGGGGCGCTGGAAAGGCTCGCGTTCATAATCCAGTACGCGGCCGAATAAATCGTAGGGTTGCGCCCTGGTGATTTCGACCGTCGCCAACGTGCCGGGTGCGGGCATGGAGTCCTCGGTGGCGCCAACGATTTCCGTGATGTAAACTTTGCCGTCAATTTCGGGCGCCATGCCTTCCAGGCGCGCTTCCCACACGAGTTCCGATTCCTTGGATGGTCCTTCGAGCATTGCGGTTACACGCCGGCCGACGCTGGCGCGCAGCTTGCGCGTGGATATTTTCTTCTGGATGGACATGAGAGCGTCGCGGCGGCGCGCGATGGTTTCTTCGTCCACTTTGCCGTCGAGTGCGAAACTTTTGGCGGTTTCCTCATCGGAATAAGAGAAAACGCCCATCCAATCGAATTCGGCGGCGCGCACGAAATCGCAGAGAATTTTGAAGTCGTCTTCCGTTTCGCCGGGGAAGCCGGCGATGAACGAGGTGCGAATGGAAACGCCGGGAATTGTTTTGCGCACGCGCTCGAGCAATTTCAGGAAGGCGTCGCCATTCGAGCCGCGCTGCATTCGCGCAAGGACATTGCGGCTGGCGTGTTGCAACGGCACGTCGAGATATTTTGCGAGGCGCGGAAATTTCGCCATGGTTTCGAGCAGGCGCGGCGTGATGCGATTTGGGTAGCAATAGAGGAAGCGAGTCCAATGAAGTTCGGGAATCTGCGCCAGGCGTTCGAGGAGAAGCGGAAGGCCGTCGCGCAGGCCGAGATCCTCGCCGTAGAAGGTGGTGTCCTGGCCGATCAAGGAAATTTCGCGCACGCCTGCTCGCGCCAGATTTTCCGCTTCGCGCACCACCGATTCGAAGCGGCGGCTGCGGAAGCGTCCCCGTAGTTGGGGGATGATGCAGAAGGTGCAAGGATGATCGCAACCTTCGTTGATTTTGATGTAGGCCGAGTGGCGCGGCGTGGCCAGGATACGCGGCGTCTGTTCGTGATAGAGAAAAGTGGGCAACGGGGCGGATTGCGCGGCTGCCTCGCGGCGCAGTTCGCCTTCGCAGGCCTGGAGAATGCTTTCGACTTCGCCGGTGCCGATGACGGCGTCTACTTCGGGGATTTGTTCGAGAATGTCGTTGCGGAATCGTTCGACCAGGCAGCCGGCGACGACCAACTTGCGCGCGCGGCCGAATTTCTTGTATTCGGCCATTTCGAGAATCGTGTCGATGGATTCTTTTTGCGCCGGGGCGATGAAAGAGCAGGTGTTCACGACGAGGACGTCGGCTTCGCCGGCCCGCGGGGTCAATTCGTAGCCATTGCGCGCAAGAATACCCATCATCACCTCGCTATCGACGAGGTTCTTTGGGCATCCGAGACTCACAAATCCGACCTTCGGCATTTTGGCGCTTACACTCCGGGAATGGCGATGCAACGCGAAGAGGTTAGTCTATCTTAAGCGACCGAAAAGGGCTATTTGGCTTGTGAGAAAGTCGCTCGTAGGACAATTCGAGCAGTCATTCGGCCTGTGGTTTCAATTAGTTAGGGTTTTTGGGCTGGGTGAGCTGGCGGCGGTTGGCGGCTGGAGCTGTTGGCTCTGGTGATCCGGATTGCGATCGAGCTTGCGAAATCGAGACGATTCGACAGCGCGACGGCTCGGGCCGGTTGCGCGGAGGCGAGTGGCGCAGGCGTTTTTTTCATTCAACTGATCGATCATTTCGACTAAACTTCGCACGTTGGGGTAAATCTTTCCTGAGATTCGTGTCCACATTTTCGTTGTTTCTTGCTCTCTTGCTTCCGGTCGCGTTCCTGGGGCATCGCGAGGCGAACAATTGCGAAAAGCTGGAACAGATCCGGCCGAACCTCATCTTGGACCTGGATTCGCACATCCACGGACGGGTGACGGATGCGAAGGATGTGCCGCTGAAGAATTCCCGCGTGGAACTGAGGAGATATATTTCCGAAAAAAAGCAGGTGCTGCTCAAGGGAGTGAACACCGATGAGAACGGCGTTTTTGAATTAGGCAAATTGGATGCAGGGAAGTACCGGCTGCTGGCTTCGCCCACGCGGGCTTTTAAGCAGCCCGGCATTTTGGAATGCTTCATTGACGAATGTGACTTCGATATCGTTTTGCAGCCCAATGAAGGGGAAGCGGCCGATTCCGGGTGTCCGATTCGCTGAAGCTCTAATTCCGATATTCATTCTTCCGGCGGCACAATCCATTAAGATAGCACGGCAACATTTTCCTGATCAGGCAACCCATTCGAGGCCACCATGCCGATTAAGACCATCATCGAGCCGTTTCGAATCAAGAGCGTCGAGCCGATTCGCCAGACGACGCGCGAGCAGCGCCAGAAATTCCTGGAGGCCGCGGGCTACAACCTCTTTTTCGTCGCTTCGGATGATGTGCTGATCGACCTGCTCACCGATTCCGGGACCGGCGCGATGTCCTCCGCGCAATGGGCCGCCATGATGCGCGGCGATGAGTCCTACGCCGGCTCGCCCAGCTTTGGACGATTTCGCGAATCCATTCAAGCGATCATGGGATTCAAGCACGTGATTCCGACGCACCAAGGCCGGGCGGCGGAGAGAATCCTGTTCAACGTGATGTGCAAGAAGGGCGACATCGTGCCCAACAACACGCATTTCGATACTACTCGGGCGAACTGCGAGTTTGTGGGCGCCGAAGCGGTGGACCTGCCGAGTCCGGAGGGCCTCGAACCTTCGCACCGGCATCCTTTCAAAGGCAACCTGGATACGAACCGGCTGGCGGAACTGATCGAGCGCGCCGGAGCCAAGCGCATACCCTTGGTGATGATCACTGTCACGAACAATTCCGGTGGGGGACAGCCCGTTTCGATGGCCAACATCAAGGCCGTGAAGGAAATCTGCGCGCGCTACAAAATCCCCCTCTACATTGACGC
>JBGQGW010000250.1:0-5193 GCA_041497605.1 Terriglobia bacterium
CAGGCCCACCGGCCCCTCCCATGACATCGCAACCTCAGGCATCATATAACTTGTCTCTGTCTTGTATACGGCCCACCCCCCCAAAAAGGACTCAGCGGAGCCAGGCTGGCCAGCGGCAGTTTTCCACCTGGGGATCGTCCCGGCCAAAGTCCAGGGCAATTGGCGGAGGTGCGCCGATGAGTGTTCGGGTAAGGCCGGGACCCGCTCCCTGATGTGCTAGAATGGAGTTCCAGTGCAAGATAAGCTTCGCTATCTCATCGACCTCCAGGCCATTGATTTGCGCTTGATCGAGGTGCGAGCGCACCTGGCTACTTTCCCGAAAAAATTGGCTGAACTCGATGCGCACCTGGCCGCGGGCCGCGCTGAATTGGTAAAAGCAAAGGCCGCCCAGAGCGCTACGCTGAAAGACCGCAAGCGGTTCGAGTTGGATGTGGAGCTGTGGAAAGAGAAGGTCCGCAAGTATAAGGACCAGACCTCGCAGGTGAAGACCAACGAGGCTTACCGCGCCTTGCAGCACGAAATCCAGATGGGTGAGACGGAGATGTCGAAGGCCGAAGATCGCCAACTGGAACAGATGGTTGCGAGCGAGGAATACGACCGCCAGGTGAAGGCCGCGGAAAAAGATCTAGCCGAAATCGAGGCCGTCTCACGGAAAGAACGCGCCCGGCTGCAGGAAGAGCAAAAGGTGGCGGAGCAGGAATTGGCCTATATCGAGGGCGAACGGCGAAAAACCGTCGCGGGGATTCCCGAAGATTTACTGGACCACTACATGCGCATCGCGAAGAAGCATGGTGGAATCGCGATCGCTGAAGTCCGCGGGGAGATTTGCTCGCAGTGCGGCGTTCGCGTGCGGCCGCACGTCTTTCAGGAAATGCGCCGGGACAATGAAGAGTTGATCCACTGCGAGACCTGCACGCGCATCCTTTACCACCATGAGCCGGAAGGGACGAAGTCATCGTCGAGTGCCGCGGCCGCCCCAATCGCGCAAACGGATAACGGCTAGCCGCCCTTCCGTCCGCCGGACCATTTTATTTCCTCCCTGCTGACGGTTCTTTTTTCGGAACTCTCCGGCTAATTTATTAGCCGTTGCGGCTCCCGGGGCTGCACAATCGTAGAGCATGAAATCTCACAGCAAGACTTCGCCGCCAGGCAGCGCTCGCTTGTTTGCCGAACCGCATTCTCCCCCGTCACCCGCGGGCGTTCATCTTGCCTACGTGGATGGCGCATCCCGCGGCAATCCCGGGCCGGCATCTTACGCGGCAATTGTTCGCGCGCCCGGCGGCAAGATTATTTTTGAGATGGGGAAAAGTCTCGGCATCGCGACAAACAATGCCGCCGAATACCACGGCCTGATTACCGCGCTCGACTATGCCGCGCATCACGGCATTAAGCGTCTGCGCGTTCGCAGCGATTCCGAATTGCTCGTTCATCAAATGAACGGGCGCTACCGGGTCCGCAGCGCTGACCTGAAACCGCTCCACGAGCGCGCCGCGAAACTTGCAAACCAATTCGAATACTTCGCCATCGAACACGTCCGGCGCGAAGAAAACAGCGACGCCGACGCCCTGGCGAACCAGGCTTTAGATCAGCGCGCGAACGCCGGCCGGCCGGCGCTGGCACAGCCGGCGATGGATCATGAAATTTCGAAAGAAAACGGCAATCCCCCGCCTGCGGTTGTTCGCCGCTCCTCACCTTCTGCGTCTTCGGCGCGCCGCTGCATTCGCGCCCGCTTTTCTAGGGGCGTTTTCGTTCCCGTGGAATCGCTGGACTTCCCGGAAGACACCGAATTCGAGATCGAAATTAGAAAACCAAAACCCTAATCCAAAACCTACTGACCAAATCAAGATTTTGAAGGCCCTTTTTCCGCGGAACAAATCTATTTCAGAGAATAGGAGCGGTAGAGGGTGTCGCGCTGGGCGGGTATGTAGCCGGCATCGGTGATAATCCGGCGCAACTCGGATTCGTTGGTGCGATTGCGGACGCCGGCGGCGTACACAACATTTTCTTCGATCAAAATGCTGCCCACATCGTCGGCGCCGAACTGCAATCCAACCTGGCAAACCTTGATTCCGGGCGTCAGCCAGCTCGATTGGATGTGGTCAATGTTGTCGAGATAGATGCGGCTGATCGCGAGCGTCTTCAAGTATTCCACCGCCGTGGCTTCCGGAACTTTTTTTCCGAGCGGCGTATTTTCCGGCGCGAAAATCCAGGGAATAAACGCGGTGAAGCCGCCGGTATCCTGCTGGATGCGGCGGACGCGCTCGAGATGGTTCACGCGGTGGCGAATTTCCTCGCCGCAGCCGAACATCATGGTGGCCGTGGTGCGCATGCCCAGAGCGTGCGCGGTGCGATGAACTTGTTCCCATTCGTCCGAAGTGCATTTCAGCCGCGAGATGCGCGCGCGAATTTCGTCGTCCAAAATTTCCGCGCCGCCGCCGGGAATGGAATCGAGGCCCGCGTCGCGCAGCCGCGAAATTGTTTCCCGCAGGCTGAGCCCGGAAACTTCGGCGATGTTGGTGATTTCCGGCGCCGAAAAACAGTGCAGATGAACCTGCGGGTAGCGCTGCTTGATCGAGCTGAGCAAGTTTTCGTAATACTCGATCCGCAGATCAGGATGCAGTCCGCCCTGCATCAGCAATCCCGTGCCGCCCAGTTCGAGCATCTCGTCAATTTTTTCGTAGATGGATTCGAAGGAAAGCAGGTAGCCGTCCTTCGCGCCGAGCGGACGGTAGAACGCACAGAAGGAACAATATTCCGTGCAGAAATTCGTGTAATTGACGTTGCGATCGATTTGATAGGTGGCGACGCGCGGATCGGTTTTCTTCCGCCGCACGGAATTCGCTTCCATGCCGATGCCGATCAGGTCGTCGGAGTTGAAGAGATCGAGCGCTTCTTGTTGCGTGAGTGCCATCGATTTCGTTTTCCTCGATGATTAGCGGCCGGCGGTGGCGCCTGTGCCTACGTCCACAAATTCCAGTGGGCGGGCGCGCGGAATCAGGCCAACTGCTGCGCATTTTTGGTAATAGAGCTCGAGGCCCTCGAGATTCTCTTTGTCCAAATCAAAATTGATGTGCTTGCTTAAATATTCTTCGAGCGATTCGGGCGGCAAGTCGAGTTTGTCCGAGGCGGCTTCGGCGATCTCGGGAATGTGCGCCATGCCGTATTGCTTCGAAGCCAGGAAATCCGCCACCACTTCCGGCGTCACCGCTTCGCGCCGTGCCACCCAGATCGCCAGCACACAAGGCTTGCCGGTCATTTCGCGCCACTGGTGCGCCACGTCGTAAACGAAAATGGTGTCGAAGCCCGGAACCGGCATGTCTTTCGGATCGCCCTGGCAGCATTGCCCGCCGCCGGGCAATTTTGCCGAGAGCTCATCCATCTTCACGGCCACGCGCAGAGCGGGATCGCCGATAATCAGCGCCGCGTCCGCCTCGGCCAACATGGCCGACGGGTCGGGCGGCATGTCCACGAATTCGGGATCGATTTCCCAGTAGCCTTTCGCCAGCAGCCGGACCAGAGCAGCGGAACTGCGAGAGCTGGTGTCGAGCGCAATCTTTTTCGCTCGATCGATGGGCTTTTTGGCCACCACCAGGATGCTGCGCACTTCGCGCTTGGCCGCAACGGCCATTCCCGGCAGCGCCACCACATTTTCCATGCGCTGGTATTCCACGGCGGGGATGATGGCGATGTCGACTTTGCCAGCGCGCAACGCCTCGGCACATTGCGACGGGACGGTGAAGGACAAATCGTACTTGCCCTGCAAGGGTCCTTCGGTGAAGCCCCAAACGAGCGGCGCCGTGTTGAGGTATTCGACAATGGAAATGCGCAATTTAGACATCAGTTCCGATCCCACCCTGTTGAACAGCCAATATAACACACCAAAGCAGCCCCATCAGGATGCGTGCCAGCGATTAAATGGATTCTGCGGTGATTGCAGCGGACCAATTGGCTCGAGATTCGGCATGCAAATTGGGCTCGTCGAAAATAGACGATATAGGAGCGATTAGAACTGCACTCGCCGTTGAATCTAAAAGGCTTAGGTTCGATTCTAATTGAATTGCTCTGGCGATTAGCCAGGCGATTAGAATTGCATGTTTTGCGCCGCGAATCCGTTTGCGGAAGCCGAGTTACGAAATTCGATTTTCCCCGGGGGAGGAAACGGCTTTGATGGCGAGATGAGGTTGCAGATAAAATAGTCCGATCGAAGTTTGGACCCGAGTATGAGCCGAATGACCGTGACTGGTGAGTTTTCTCAAATTCTTTCATAATGATGTTTACCATAAAGGTAACACAATGTCAAGGACAATCGGGTAGTGACTCATTTTGGGGTTTTAGGGGGGGCTTGAAATAGGCCTCCCAATTGTGCATCATGGGGTATGCCAAAGCGAATTAGCAAGAAGCTCAAGGACCCAAATGAAATAGCAGCTGCCGTAATTGCGCTATCCACCCAAGAGGGACCCCCAATAGACTCGGCCACTCAATCTAGGGTTATGGCAGAGATGGGCCGCAAAGGGGGCAAGATCGGCGGAAAGCGGCGCTTGCAGACAATGACCGTCACAGCGCGAAAAAGGGTCGCACGCAAGGCTGCCAAAGCACGTTGGGCCAAACAGAAAATCACTTCCTAATAACTTAACTCTTGCTGTAGAATCGCCACCCAATGCCAGAGCCAAAGAAAGAAAAGGTCAAGACCTATAGTCGATTGCTTGAGGAAGTGTCTCAAGAACTGGCGATACGGAGACCGCTCTACCTGAAATTGGAAGAGCTCCTTGGTGGGAACAAAAAAGTAGTGGCATTTTTCACATCCTTTCGCTATCCGGTTATCATCGAGGATGAAGATGCCCACATGCTGGAAGAAGTACTTCAAAACACGGATCTGGATGGCAAGGAACTGGTCCTGCTGATTAGCTCTCCTGGCGGGGATGCTTTGGCGGCGGAGAGGATCGTTAATATCTGCCGAAGTTTTAGCAGTGATAAGTTTTCGGTTATTGTTCCAAAAATGGCGAAATCTGCCGCGACGATGGTGTGCTTCGGTGCACACGAAATCAGAATGAGCAAGACCTCTGAACTAGGGCCGATTGACCCTCAGATTTCAGTTGAGGATGAACGCGGAAACATTATCAAGTACCAAGCAGCTCACGAAATCTTAGAAAGCTATAACGAGTTAATGCGGAAGGCGAATACTACAAATGGCAA
>JBGQGW010000251.1:0-5175 GCA_041497605.1 Terriglobia bacterium
CGAGTGTTTGGGCCGATCCAATGAAGCGTGTCGTAATCCGTGCCGGTCGCCACAATCCACTCGCCGCTGATGGCCAACGCCTGCACGCGCGGCTGATCCGGATTGGCGGTATAGATATTTCCATTTTTCAGGACCAGGTCGGCGGCGCCTTCTTGTGCTGCGCCAGGCCCCTCTTTTCGCGTGTTCGCTTCGGCTGACGGGAAGACTGGCTGCTGCGATTGGGTCTGGCCTGACGCCGCGCGCACGCCAATTGATGTCGCCACAGCTCCACTCAAAATTCCAGCTCCGGCGAGCAATAGCACAAGCAGTTTCATACGCCTCTCTTTAACCGGTCCCGCGCAAAAGTACAATTCTCTTCCCCGATGGAATGGCCACTCTTGATGAGCGAAGAGGAAATTCTCTTCTGCTCCAGCATTTGGGATTTGCTCGGGATTCCTCTCCCGCAGGAGCGGGATCGGTAATGACGGCAAATCGGACTGAAATCGGACTCGGACACTATGGCTGCAATCCCGCGACTGCCAACACCGTCAGCAGCACGCGCTTTACGCCGATATCGCGCTCCGTCGCGTCATACCATTCGCCGAGCGAGTGTGACCCGCCGCCACGCCCGCCGCCACCCAGGGCGATCGCCGGAATCCCCAGGGACAGCGGGATATTCGCATCCGTCGACGACCGTTCCGGCCGCGAGCGATTTCCCAGATACCGGTCCACATTGCGGATGGCATCCAGCAGCGGCGCGTCCGCGGCGATCTCGCCTCCCGGCCGCACTCCCAAACTCTTGAACTTCGAAACCAGCGATCCTTCATCCGCATGGGCGGCCGCGATCTCGTCGTCAATTCCCCTCTGAACAGCGTCGCGCAAGGCCTGTTCCAGCCGGTCGAGCTCTTTCTCATTTTCCGAACGCATGTCGATCTTCATCGATGCGCTGAATGGAATCGCATTCACCGAGGTGCCGCCTTCGATCAGGCCCACGTTGAACGTCGTCCGTGGATCTTTCGGCACGCGAGTGGCGGAAAATTTCACGATCGCGCGCGCCAGCACCGCAATCGGATTAGGCAACCCAAAATCCGACCAACTGTGTCCGCCCGGTCCCGTCACCGTAACTTCCACGCGCCGCGAAGCCAGGGCTTCCATCGTGATGTGCTCCACCGAGGCGCCGTCAAGGGCAATCACGGCGCGCAACCGGCCGCGATACGCTTCCACCAATTGACGGATCCCCCGCAGGTTGCCCTCGCCTTCTTCCCCCACGTCGCCCGCGAAAACCACCGTCATGCCGGTGCGAATTCGCCCCTCACTCATCGCCCGCGCCAATCCCACCAACGCCGCTACTCCTGCCCCGTTGTCCGAAATTCCCGGGCCTTCCAAGCGGGCGCCCTTCCGTTTCACACTTACATCCGTGCCCGCCTGGAAAACGGTGTCGATATGCGCCGCCACCAGCACCACATTCTTGGGCTCCGAGCCCGACCGCTCCGCGATCACGTTTCCCACCGAATCAATGCGCGCCTTGTATCCAAATGTGTCGAGGAGTTTTTTCAGCGCGGCGGCGCGAGGGCCTTCGGCAAATTCCGGTGCGGGAATTTCGCTCAAGCGAATCTGCTGTTCGGTAATCCATTCTTGATTCGCGGAAATCCAGTCGAGCGCCCGCTTCACACGCCCATCCTGGGCAATTTGTTCCACCGGATTGTCCGCGGTTCGCGCGAATGGGGCTAACATCGCGAGCAGCATACAAGAGACCACAAAAAGTTTCACCGCTTTTGAGTATGTCTCCATTCCCGTTACGCATCCCCCGTCGTCAGTTTGTAAACGGCTCCCTTTCCCCACCTAGCGAGAATCACTCACCGACGATCATCAATCAAATACATGTCGCCACGTTTTTATCCCGGTGCAATTGCGGGCGTCTCCCAATGCTGTCCGCCGCCGGAAGGTCTCTCTCCTCCAGCGGGCGCACGATGATTTTAGTTTGTGCTAAGGGTGCGGCCAATATCCCCTCAGATTGGCCCGGGGTGCTTGCCGGATTCAGCCGGATGCCTCGCCGCGCACGGGAGCGGATTCGATCAGGTCGTAAACTTCGCCATCGCTCAGCACGCGGTCCGACTTCTTTGCCGCGGAATATATGTGCTCGATCAATTCTTCGCTGGCCGGAATATTCCGCTTCTCGAGCCAGTAGCTCACGTTGGACTTCCCGCTCAGCGGCCCGATCTCGATTACCTGCTGCAATCCGAACAAGTGCGAAGGAACGCCGCTATAGATCGAATCCGCCAGCATCGTATCGTTCATGCGATAGGCCTTCACAATGGCCGCCGCGTGGACGCCCGTCGCCGTGCGAAACGCATCGCGGCCCACCACCGGATAATTCGGCGGAATCACGGTGTGCGTCGCGCGCGCCACCTTCTCCGAATACTCCTTCAGCCGCGAAAGATCGCGGTCAATCACTCCCATCAACCGCAGATTCACCAGCATCAATTCCATCGGCGTGTTGCCCACTCGTTCGCCCAGCGCGATCGCCGAGCCGTGGATCTGATCCGCACCCGCCGCCACCGCCGCCAGCGAATTCGCGATCGCGAGTCCCCGGTCATTGTGCCCGTGCCAATCCACGCGAATCTTTTCACCCGACGGTTTCACGATTTCTTCAGTCGCATAGCGCACCAGATTAAATGCCCCGCGCGGCGAAGCGTGCCCCACCGTATCGCACAGCACAATGGCGCGCGATCCGCAGCGAATCGCCGTGGAATACAATCGCTTCACCGTCTGGGGGTCCGTGCGCATGGTATCTTCCGTCACATACATCGACGGCAGCCCTTCGCGAACCACTATTCCAATCGCTTCTTCCGTCAGCCGCTGCAGGTGATCCACATCCCAATTCTCCACCAGCCGCCGGATCGGGCTCGATCCCAAAAAGGTCGCCGCTTCGATGGGAATACCAACTTTCTGTGAAATCTCGACGATCGGCCGGATGTCGTGCTCGTGCGTTCGCGCCGCGCAATTCGGCTTGATCTTCAGTTTCGCGCGCACAATTTCGCGCGCCAGCGCTTCCGTATCCGCATACGCGCGCGGCCCCGCCCCCGGCAGCCCGATATTCACGGACTCGATTCCGAGCGCTTCCATCAAGTGCAAAATTTCGATTTTTTCGCCGATGCTGGGATCGTGTACGGAAGGGTTCTGCAATCCGTCGCGGAGCGTTTCGTCGTCGAGTGTCACCCGGGCGCCCTCGGGAATTTCCCGTCCGCCGGCCGTGTTCCAATCGTAAATCAGATCTTCGAAATTCATCCTTCTTCCCAGCGGACTTCCCGAGGCCTGGACTAATACCGCAACGTATAACTATGAGGCAGCGCCGAAAGGTCCGGCTTGTACAGCGTCTTGCAGAATTCGCAGCGGTAAATTTCCGCCTTCTTTCCAATCAACGTTTCAATCTCTTTCGGATAGTCGTACCAGCGCTTTAGATGTCCGCAGCAGACTTTGTTCTTTTCGTCCTTTTCGTCGCAAGCTCGCTGCGTGCGCTTTTTCACCTTGATTTTCGGCGCCGCCGGTTTAGTTTCTTCCGCCGGCGTTACCGGTGCAGAGGTTTCAGACATTCGCTTCCCCGCCTCCCTCTCCCATCAATTCTGAATCGGTTCGATCAAACCTTACCACAGAGTACGCAGAGTCACAGAGAACACAAGACTATCGGATTCATCAATTCAAATGCGATGCTTGCGAAACAGAGTTCCCATCGCGCCCTGTTTCCGCGTCAAGGCAGCCATTCGCCGCCGCCATCGCGGCGCGAACAGAAATTCCACAAATCGATCGGCCGCATTCGCCAATTCGCTGTTGTATCCAAACCACCACGACTTTGGCGTACCCGGCAGGCGGTCCACATCCACATATTTTACTTGAACCATTTCCAGCAGTCCAAGCCGCGAGTGCGATCGCCCCCAACCGCTCACTCCGCGCCCGCCGTGCGGCGCCTCGCTAATCCCATAGTAGCTGGCCACGTCATTCACCATCACTGAGCCTGCGCGCAGCCTCTCCGCCAGTTTTCTTCCTTTCGCCGCATCCCGTGTCCAGATACTGCCCGATAAGCCGAAGGGCGAATCGTTGGCCAGCCGAATCGCCTCATCCACATCCGCCACGGCCCGGATGGCAAGGACGGGCCCAAACGTTTCCTCTTTCATCAGTCGCATGGTGTGGTCGACGTCCGCCACCACGGTCGGCTGGTAATAATTGGGGCCCAGGTCCGTCCGCGCGTTTCCGCCCGTCAATATTTTTGCCCCGCGATCGACCGCGTCGCGCACTTGCTGCTCCACGCGCTCGAGTTGCCGTTGCCGGATCATCGGTCCAATTTCCGCGTCGGGATCGGACGCCGGCCCCACCCGCAGCTTTTTCGTCTTGGCCACGCACAATTCCGTAAATCGCCCGGCGATGCTTTGCTCCACGTAGATTCGTTCGACCGATAGGCAAGCCTGCCCGCAATTCGTAAATCCGCCCCACACCGCCGCGCTGGACGCGATTTCCAGATCGGCATCGGCGCAAATAATCATCGCGTCCTTGCCGCCCAACTCCAGCACCGAAGGAATCAACTGCCGCGCGCAAGCTTCCGCGATCCGCCGTCCGGTCTCGACACTCCCGGTGAAGAAAACCTTGTCCGCTCCGCCCGCCACCAGCGCCGCGCCGATTGCCCCGCCGCCCTGCAACACCTGGACCAGCCCCGCTGGCGCGCCCGCCTGCTCGAACAGCTCGCCCACCAGCGCGCCGCACCAGGGCGTCAATTCCGACGGCTTCAGCAGCACGGCGTTTCCGGCTACCACTGCCGGAGCCACTTCCGAGAACGGAATCGAAAACGGATAATTCCACGGCGAAATAATTGCCACCACGCCTTGCGGCTCGTGCAGCAACCAGCCGGTCTTGGCTTTGAGCGCCAAATTGTGATGAGGAACCCGTTCGGGCCGCAGCCACTTCGGCGCACGGCGTGCGAGAAACTCTGCCGTATCGAGCGCCAGCAATAATTCAGCAAACACCGCTTCCACGCGCGGCTTTCCCGATTCGCGCGTGATCACGCTGACGATCTCCTCGCGCCGCTCGAAAATCCGGTCGCGTACGCGCCGCAGCAGCGCGCAGCGCTCGCGAACCGGCCGCGCCGCCCATTCGATCTGCGCCTTGCGCGCTCGCGCAAAATATTCCGCGATCTCTTCCGTCCGC
>JBGQGW010000252.1:0-5129 GCA_041497605.1 Terriglobia bacterium
AGCTGCGTGACCACCAGAATCGCCGTCAACGCAATGGCCAAGATCGCCGCCAGCGTGGCGCTCAGGGTCGAAAGCAGGAAAAAGCGATTCGCCCGATCCGCCTCATCCCCGCCATACAGATCAATCTTGCCGAGCAGGATCGCAATTTCCAATGCGCCGGCCACAACGATGAGACCTACAGCCACCCACCCTTCCCAATTCCTGGGCCACAGCTTCGCGAGCCACTTGGATATCTGCTTCCGGCCCTTTTCTTGAGATTCCAAAGCCAGTGTCCTCTCGCCGAAGTTTTAGTGAGTAGAAAAGAACTCTGAATTAGTAAACAGGGACAAACGCGGTGTAGATGCGGAAGCTATGTGAAGGAGGGCCTCTGTGTCAACAACTCTACAATTTACGAATCATGAATCGAAGTCCGCCAACCCCTAATGCCGGAAATGCCTCATCCCCGTAAACAGCATCGCCATACCCATCCGGTTCGCCGCCGCGATCACTTCCGGATCGCGCACCGACCCCCCTGGTTGAATCACCGCGGTAGCGCCCGCTTTGCCCGCTTCTTCCACGCCGTCGGGAAAAGGAAAAAACGCGTCCGACGCCACCACGCTTCCCGCCAGCGCCAGGTCGGCGGTTGCCGCCTTCATCACCGCAATTTTCACCGAATCCACCCGGCTCATTTGCCCCGCGCCGATCCCCAGCGTCCGCCCTTCGCGCGCGAACACAATCGCGTTGGACTTCACATGCTTCGAAACTTTCCAGGCAAAGAGCAGCGCGCGCCGTTCCGCGCCGCTCGGCGCCCGCTCCGTCGCCACCTTCAATTCATTTTCATCCAGCGTGCGCGCGTCCGGCTCCTGCACTAGCACGCCGCCCGAAATTCGTTTCAACTCCAATTCCTCGGCCGCCGCCGAACTCATCTCCAGCAATCGCAAATTCTTTTTCGCCGCGAATTTTTCCAGCGCCGCCGCTTCGTATCCCGGCGCAACGATGCATTCCACAAAAAGTTTCGCCACTTCCTCCGCCGTTGCCGCGTCAATCCGACGGTTGAACGCCAGCACCCCGCCAAACGCCGACACCGGATCGCACGCCAGCGCCTTGCGGTACGCCTCCAATAAATTCTCCCGCTCCGCCGCGCCGCACGGGTTGTTGTGCTTCACGATAATCACCGCGGCCCCCGCGAATTCCTCGGCCAGCGCCCGCGCGGAATCCAGATCCACCAGGTTGTTGTACGAAAGTTCTTTCCCTTGAATCTGTCTCGCCCCCGCAAGCCCTTGCACAGATTGCCCCGCCGGAACATAGAGCGCCGCGTGCTGGTGCGGATTTTCGCCGTAGCGCATCGCCTGCCGCCGTTCCAGCGCAACGTGCAATCGCTCCGGCAGCCGCGGCGCTTCCTGCATGTGAATTGCTTCATCGCCTGCCGATAGCCGTTCGAGTTCCATCGCAATTTCACCGTCATATCGCGCCGTGCGCGCGAACGCCTTCCGCGCCAGTTCCAGCCGCGTCGCCAGACTCAATTCCCGCGAAGCCGATCCGCTCAATTCCTGCGCCACGCGCTGGTAATCACCCGGATCGGTCACAATTGCCACACTCTCGAAATTCTTTCCCGCCGAGCGCACCATTGCCGGCCCGCCAATATCGATGTTCTCGATCAATTCTTCAGGCGTCACTCCCGCCTTCCGCGCCGTGGCCGAAAATGGATACAAATTCACCACCACTAAATCGATCGGCTCGATGCTGTGCTCGGCAACTTGTTTGCGATCGTCCACATTCCCGCGCCGGAACAAAATTCCGCCATGCACTTTCGGATGCAGCGTCTTCACCCGCCCGCCCAGCATTTCCGGCCATCCGGTCAATTCGGCCACGTCGCGCACGGCGATTCCCGCATCGCGCAGCAGTCGCGCCGTCCCGCCCGTCGAAACAATTTCAATTTTCAGCGCCGCCAGTTGCCGCGCAAATTCCACCAGTCCCGTCTTGTCGTACACGCTCAGGAGCGCGCGCCCGATTGCCATGAATGGATCCTCCGGAAGATTGAGTGGGCTGGTTAGTGTAAACGTGCGGAGAGAATTCGGAAAGGGGACAAGAAATGCCGGAAGCGATCAGGCGCTTTTTTTACGCCAGTAGGTCTCGCGCCAGTAGTAGAGCGTGGTCATTTCGCCTTCCGGATAATTCGCCTCGCGACCCACCCAGGGAATGAACTCGTCGAGATTGTCGAGATAGGGATTGATGATCCGCCAGTTGGCGTCGCGCGAATCGCTGCTCCCGGCGGGACGAACCTTGCTTTGGTGTTCCTCCTGACAGGCCCCGAATTTCTCGAAATTCTTCTGCGCGCTCAGCAGCGAAACTGGATTTGCCCCGCCGGCCATCGCCGGGAAGCGCAATTGGGCGATATCATCTTCCCAGAAGCAGATCGCGCACCTCTCGGATGAACCCGGAGGCGACTGGAAAACCAGGTAGCCGCAACAAGGGCATGGATAATTATTTTCCGGCAAGGTAATGTCACCGTGTGAAGATGGGTTCTGGTCCCCTGGAATTCTGCTCCCCTGCAACCAGGTGCGGCGCTGCGCGCTCCCCCGGCGATCCGCGATTCAATCGCCCAATTCAGTTAGAGTTTGGACAATGTGGGAGCAAAGAATTGTCTCTTCTTGGCTCACAGAGATCGCAAGGCTAATACACCGGCAGTCCCTTCCCTGTCAAGGCTGCCTCAGGACGCTTGAATTTCACGCCGTGGAAAAAAGTTCAGTGCGCTCAGGCCACGCGCGCCCGCAATTTCACGCGCCCGCCTTCCACGCTCACGACGTATTCCACTCTTTCGCAGCCTTTCTTCTGCTTCAACTCGTCCGTCTTCTTCTCTACAAATCGTTTGAATTCGTCGAGCGATGGCGCTGGTCCTGCTTCTCCCAGATTCTTTCTCGCTTCGAGCAATCTCAGGAAGAGCTCCTCTACCTTCGCTCCTTCGCGGGCCGGGTCCGTCACCACGGCAATGAATTCCGCACCCTCGGCTTGCGCGCGCGCCCGTTCTTCCTCGATAGCCTTCGCTGCGGCTCCAAAATGCCTTTGCTTCTTCCCCACTTCTTTTTGCTGCAGCCGCTTGCGCCAGATCTCCTGATACTTCGCGTACGTCTGCGACAGGTTGCTGTAACGGAAGCGCTGGCCAAAATTCAGCTCCGTGGTTCGATCGCCATAGCGCTTGATCATCGTCTCGACGCGCCACTGCGTATCCGCGGGCTGCCGTTTCCGCCCGCCGGCAAAATACTGCTCGTATTCGATTTTGAGCACTCGAATGTCTTTTTCGAGTTGGCTCAAGTCCTCGTCAACAGTCGCCATGGTGATTCGAGAAGCCGGAAGCCATAGTAGGGTTGCACTCGCGAAGCGTCAACGGACCCGTCGCCCGCCGTGTCGCAACGGTATGGGATGTCGCGCCGCTCGCTCTTTCCGGGCGTAGGGGCGCTGCTCGCTGCGCCCGGCATTTGACTTTCCGGTTTTCGGGTAAACAAGCGAGGAAGTGTAACGGATGTCCTGACACACGATGTAACGCATGTCCTGGCACACCACGGGTTCTGCGGCTCTTGCACCCCGATGCTTTTCATCGGGGCCGTGCTCAGACTCGCCGTCTCAATCTCGTCCGTATTGCCTCCCCAGAATCCCTGTGCTCAAATAGCGGAACAATGAACCCGAAAGCCGATCCTGCGGAAAGCAGCCGCGAAGCGTTGCTGCGCCAGATTCCTTCCGTAGACGAGCTGCTCACTCGTCCGCGCCTCGCCGAACTTTCAAGCCGCGCCGGCCGCGGCTTGGTCGTCGCAACCGCCCGAACCGTGCTTTCCGAACTACGCTCGCAATTGGCGCACACTGGCAACGCAAATGCCGCCGCAATCGATCCATTGGCCCTCGAATCCCGCGTCGCCGCCGAAGTTGAAAAAACTCTGGCGCCCTCTTTGCGCCCCTTGATCAACGCCACCGGAGTGGTCCTGCACACCAATCTCGGCCGCGCGCCGCTTCCCGCCGATGCCATCGCGCATCTCGCCGCCGCCGCGACGCAATATTCGAATCTCGAATACGATCTCGAGACCGGCGAGCGCGGCAAGCGCGACATACACACCTCGCAATTGCTCGCGCAACTCGTGGGCGCCGAAGCGGCCATTGTCGTCAACAACAACGCCGCCGCCGTCTTCCTGGTTCTCAACACGCTCGCCAAAGGTGCCGAAGTTCTCGTCTCGCGCGGCGAACTGATCGAAATCGGCGACGGCTTCCGCATTCCCGACATCATGGCCGAAAGCGGCGCAGTATTGCGCGAAGTGGGCACCACGAATCGCACGCGCATCGCCGATTACGAGCGCGCCATCACCGAGCGCACGCGCCTGCTCCTGCGCGTACACCCCTCGAATTTCCGCATCGTCGGCTTCACGGAGCGCCCCTCGCTCGAACAATTGATCGAGCTGGGCCGCCGCTCGAATCTTCCCGTTTTCGAGGATTTGGGTTCGGGCTGCTTGGCCGATCTTTCGGCCGCCGGAATTTCGGAGCCGGTGGCGCGCGCCAGTTTCGCCGCCGGCGTTCCCATCGTTTCCTTCAGTGGAGACAAAATGCTCGGTGGTCCTCAGGCGGGAATCATCGCTGGGAAAAAAGAATTCGTCGATCGCATCCGCCGCAACCCGCTTTTTCGAGCGCTGCGTGTGGATAAGCTAACGATTGCGGTTCTCGAAGTCACTTTGCACGCCTATCTGCGAGGCGCATTCGATGAAATTCCCACGCTGCGCATGATCCGTTTGTCTGCGGAAGAAATCGAGCGCCGCGCGCAAGCATTCACAGAAAAATTAAATGCGGAACTGCCGCCCGAAGCGGCCAAACTCACCAAGCTCGAAATCATCGGCGGCTTCTCCGTGATCGGCGGCGGCTCCACTCCCGACCAGAGCCTCCCCACACGCCTTATCGCCGTCACCAGCCGCCACCATTCGGCCGCTCAAATCGAACAGCGCCTCCGCCAACCCTCCAGCGGCCTCCCCGTCATCGCCCGCATCGAAGACGACCGCCTCGTCCTTGACCTCCGCACCGTTTTCCCCGAGCAAGAGCCCGCGCTTGCGGCAACGCTCACCGCCGCCCTGCGCTAACGCAAGGGCAGACTCTCTCCGCCAGGAATTACAAATCGC
>JBGQGW010000253.1:0-5119 GCA_041497605.1 Terriglobia bacterium
CTGGGACCTTGGTTGGTTCTTGCGAAGGAGGCCTCAGGAGACCGGCAACTCCAATTTTTTCTCCGGAGCAGGAAGCTCGGGCCACAGCAGGCGAATCAAGACTCCCTTGCCGGGCTCATAGTTGAGCGTGAAGATGTGCGCGCAACGCTCGCACAACCAGAAGTGCTCGACATGGTGAGAGTTGTCGGAATCACCGGTGCCCCCATCGACTGCTGGAGCTTGTTTATGATCGCGGTGAAATCGAAAAAGCTTCCCGCCTGCCAACCAGTCAAAAGTGGAAGCACAGGCCGAATTCGCGCACTTTGGATGAAGATTTCTGAACATGACTCACCTCTGTATTTGAATCCGATGCCGTTCGCGGGTAACGCCCGAGTTATGCTGCGTTTGTTCCTTGCGAACCGGCAGTCTTCGGTTCAGTTTCTTTTCTGCGATTCGCTTCCAGTCGAGCGATTGTCTTGCGCAACCAATCACACATCGCATCCTCAATTTCTTGCTGGGTTCCGCCAAGATATAGGCTGGAGAGTGTTTCCCCGGATGGAGTCAAAGGAATATGGCGGCAGGGAATTCCCTCATTCCGGCTCTCAGGCGGCACGAATTGCATCAGCGCGCATTCGCTGCACGGATTTGGATGGTCCTTGCTGTCGAAATTCATGCAAGTGGGAGAATCCTCAAAAAATAACTGTGCTCTCCAGGGCTCGCGAGGGGACCGGCCATAGCCACCCTTTTCCAGGAAATAGAGTTCGAATTTCAGGACATCGAGGATATCTCGTTTATCTTGAGGCATGATTCGCCTCCCATTCCAGTCTCAGTATCGTAAGAGGCCGGAGCAGTAACCGTGATCTGTGTCACTATCTAACGTGATGCAGGTCACGGCCTGCGAATCTGGGATGGAGTAATAAAACAAGCATATCCATGCCCAGCGTTCAACCACCTTCGAGGGGCCGCTTCCGCTTTGTAACTCGCGGGAGAGGGCGTATGATTACAGGGGGTAAACTGATGCGCTCCCCCTACGGGTTGCAAATTATCGAAAGCTGTGTCGCCTGCCCCCATAAGCAGGACCGGCTGTTCTGCGATCTTCCGCCGGCGGCCCTGCAACGTCTTTCGGAGATCACCGGATCGGCCACCTATCCCAAGGGCGCGACCCTATTTGTGGAAGGCCAAGCCGCGCGTGGGGTTTTTATCCTTTGCGCCGGACACGTAAAACTCTCGACCTCTTCCGCCGACGGGAAGACTCTGATTCTCCGAATTTCCGAGCCGGGCGACCTGCTGGGGTTACCGGCTACGATTTCCGGACGCGTCTACGAAGTCACCGCCGAAGTCATCGAGCCAACGCAAGCTAATTTCATCAGCCGCACCGATTTTCTAAATTTCCTTAGGGAGCATGGCGAGGCGGCCCTGCGCGTGGCCCAGGAGTTGAGCGAAACCTACCAATCGGCATTCGCCGAAATGCGCACCATCGGGCTTTCCCATTCGGCTGGAGAAAAGCTGGCGCGGTTTATCCTGGATTGGAGCGCGAATCACGAATCAGACAATGGCTCGGTCAAGTTCAAGCTGACCCTGACGCACGAAGAGATCGCGCAAATGATAGGCGCATCCAGGGAAACCGTGACGCGCCTGTTTGCCGACTTCAAGAAGAAAAATCTTTTGCAAATTAAGGGTTCCAATCTTACGATCAAGAACAAGTCGGCATTGGAAAAATTGATCCAGGGCTCCTAGCCGCGGTGCGATCCCCCTTTCTGAAAATTACAATCGAACAATATATGTCCTGTGCCGGGGCGTTGATGCAAGGGCGCTGGCGAAAGGGGGCGTCGCGGTGCTTGAAAATCAGCCACGGCTCGCTACCGTGGATTTTCCTTGAATAATCTGGACCAACTCCCGGGTGACCGGCACGTCGATGCCATACTTTTCTGCGCCTCGCAGAATCGGACCGGCGATAGCGCCCAGTTCGGGAGGGTTGCCGGCCGCCACGTCTTTTTGCATCGAGCTGCGTGAACCGGCTGGCACGTTATCGATAAATTTAATAAATGCGCCTGCGTCCAGAGGAGTTCCGCCTGCTGCGCTTATGGCGCACGCTTCGCGGATGCCCGTCTCCATCCTCTTCCTCCATACAGGGTCGCTTTTCACTTCGCCTGCGGCCATGCCCGAAGCCGCGGTGGTGAGCGCAAATGGCGCCAGAAAAGCGAGCTTGCTCCAAAGAATTTTCATCTCATCCGCGCTGAACTGGCAGTTGAAGCCGAACTGCCTCAATTTCTCGATCGTTGCCGCCAGCCGGCTTTCACCAATGGATGAGAGATTGAGACGCGCTATCGGCGAGCGATGAACGATCTTTCCCGGAGCAACGCGTTCGGATTCAACGGCTATACTCGCCGGAACCACACGGTCATGGCCGAACCGGGAGCGCAGCAGCGCTATATGATCGATCCCATTCAGCAGAGGCACGATGGCTCCGAGTTCCTCCGGGTTCACAACCACAGCGCTCAATGCGGCATCCAGCTGCGTCGCCTTCACGGTGACCCAAAGCACATCGTACGGTTGCGCGACCGATGCGGCGCACTTCACCGGAACCGAGAACGAGCCCAAAGGACTCTCCAGCGACAGTTCGGACGGATAGTTTTTCAGCGCTTCCGGCCGAACCACCAGGGTGACTGCTTCTCCCGATTTGGCCAGTACCGCGCCGATCAGCCCGCCTACACCACCCGCACCCAGAATCGCGTGACGCATGTGCCCTCCTTGACCCAACCGGCCCGGTCCTCTTGTATCAGACTTTGTGGTAATCCGCATTGTACGCCGGGTTGCATCCACCAGGATCATCCGGATTTCTTTTGGCATCTGACAAGATGACCATGAATCTGCATTTGACTGGGATCTGATCCTTCTGGAATGAATGCACACCATCAAACTTTCAATTGAATCATCCACTCACTTCGGAGACGCTCCGGTGCTATCATTTTAATATGGTCACTGAGAAGAGTAAGTCCAGGATTGCATATTTTTCCATGGAGATCGCGCTGGACCCTGCCATTCCTTCGTATGGGGGTGGCCTGGGAATCCTGGCGGGGGACATGCTGCGGTCCGCCGCGGACTTGGAATTGCCGATGGTGGCCATCACGCTCGCGCATCGCAAGGGATATTTTCGGCAACACATCGATGCCGCGGGCAATCAGACCGAAGAAGACGATCCGTGGGATCCCGAGACCGTGCTCCAGCCGGTCGAAGGGAGGTTTTCGGTCTCCATCGAGGGTCGCGAGGTCCGCGTCAGGGCATGGCTCTATACCGTCCACGGGCTGTCCGGTTTCAACCTCCCGGTCTACTTGCTGGATACCAACTTGCCGGAAAACTCAGAATGGGACCGCACTCTTACAGACACCCTCTACGGAGGCGACCAGCACTACCGCATCTGCCAGGAAGTTTTGCTGGGCGCCGGTGGAGTCGGCCTGCTCCGTATGATCGAGTTGCGGCATGTCAACAGCTACCACATGAATGAGGGCCACGCCGCGTTCCTCACTCTGGCATTACTTGAGGAACAACTCAAACTCCGCAGATACACGGTGCCAGTGCAAGCCGACGTCGAGTCGGTGAGGCGCCGATGCGTGTTTACCACGCACACCCCCGTGGAGGCGGGGCACGATCGATTTCCCTGGGATCTGGTTAAACAAGTTCTCGGTGAACACCGGTTTACTCTGTTGCAACTGGCCGGCTTCGCTGCCGAGGGGGCGTTGAACATGACCAACCTGGCCCTCCATTTCTCGCGCTATGTGAACGGCGTGGCCATGCGCCACGGGGAAGTCTCGCAGGACATGTTCCCCCATTTCTCGATTCATGCCATTACCAATGGAGTCCATGCAGCCACTTGGGCATCGCCACCGTTTCAAGACTTGTTCGACCGCCATATCCCGGAATGGCGCCGCGACAATGCTTATATGCGCTACGCCATAGGTATTTCGGTCGAAGAAATCAGGAAGGCGCACAGCATGGCGAAAGCTGCGCTGTTTCAGGAAGTGCACCGCCGCACGGGTGTGTCCCTCGATGAAACCATCTTGACCATCGGCTTTGCACGGCGTGCGGCGACCTACAAACGCGCGGACCTGCTGTTCAAAAACATCGACCGCCTGAAAGCCATGGTCCATTCAGCGGGTCCGATCCAAGTGCTGTACGCAGGAAAGGCCCACCCGAATGACGGTGACGGCAAAGCCCTGATCCGGCGCGTAATTGAAGCCGCAGCCGGACTGAAAGAGGAATTCAAAATTGTCTACCTTGAAAACTACAACATGGCGCTTGCGAAATTCATGATTGCGGGTGTCGATCTCTGGTTGAACACTCCCCAGCGTCCTCAAGAAGCCTCAGGCACCAGCGGCATGAAAGCGGCCCTCAATGGCGTGCCCAGCCTGAGTGTGCTGGACGGCTGGTGGGTGGAAGGCTGCGTCGAGGGCGTGACCGGCTGGGCCATCGGCTACGACGGCAAAGTCAGCGGCGATGAGTCGGAAGCCGAGAGCACCTCCTTATACGAAAAGCTGGGTCGAAAAATTATTCCCATGTATTACCGCTCTCCGGACGCCTATGCCGAAGTCATGCGTTCGGCGATAGCCTTGAATGCCAGCTTCTTCAACACGCACCGCATGTTGAGCCAGTACAAAGCGAACGCCTACATGCCAAAGGCCTTGATTCGGAACGCGCAAGAAGTCTGATTGCGGCAACGCGGTTGAGTACTAGGCTATCTCGCACCGTTGTAATGCCAACCTCACGGCTTAATTCCCGCCGCTCCCGATTCAACCCTTCACATACGTGGCCAGAAATCGCTGTGAGAGGTCCCACGCCTGCTTTGCCGCGGTTTCTTTATAGCTGGCGCGTGCATCGCAGAAGAATCCGTGGTCGGCATCGGAAAATTCGACATTCACATAGGCTTTCCTTGCTTCCCGCATCGCATCAAGGACTGCCCGGACCTGGTCCTGCGGGATGTGAGCATCCAATCCGCCCCAGAAGAAGAGCACAGGCCCATGCATCTGAGGTGCCCGAGGCAACAAGGCTGGTGCAATGCCCCCGCCGTAGAACGAAATCGCCGCCTTCAAGGGGAGAACCGAGTTGGCCAGAAACGATACGCGCCCTCCCATGCACCAGCCTA
>JBGQGW010000254.1:0-5105 GCA_041497605.1 Terriglobia bacterium
AATTCCCAGCATCACCGGCACCAGCACCACGCTGAATCCGGTGATAAACGCGGCCTTCGAAGGCGTCGTAAATTTCAGCCCCACCGTTTGAAACACGTACCCCGCGAACATCGCGCAACCGATCTGCGCTCCCGCCCAAAATGTCTCTCGATCCAGATCCTGCAACACTCGCCACGAAAGAATTCCCATCAGCACGGCGGCCAGCACGAACCGCGAGGCCATGAATGCAAAAATGGACGCGTCTGCCAGCGCGT
Source organism: Terriglobia bacterium (assembly GCA_041497605.1). Lineage (GTDB taxonomy): Bacteria > Acidobacteriota > Terriglobia > Acidiferrales > UBA7541 > JBGPTK01. The sequence goes on from JBGQGW010000254.1 coordinate 255, forward strand.
TTTTCACCACCACAAACGTCGCGCCCCAGATCAGCGTGCAAAACGCCAGGGCCAGGTCCGCTTTCACTCGATCACTCATGAATTCTCATCCATCCACACAGCAGAGCCGCGCCGTAACGGATTTTCAGCCAACAACTTTTTTGTTCGGAATTGGATGGGTAAACACCACCCATCCAAACCATACGGCCAGGGCCGAATAAATTGCGGAAACAACCAGGATTTCACCGGTTCTTAAACCGCCATTCACGGCCTTCAACAATGTGATTCCCGCCACCGCAAAGTGCATGAAGTTTCCGAGCGCAACAGGCCGGCTGTAGATCCCTCCGATCAGGTTAGCTCGAGCCATCCAGTTGAGTACCGCAAAACCCAGATAGAGCGTGCCCATAACTTGAATCAGTAAAACGGCAAGGCCATCAGGACGCCCGCCATAGTGGGTCACGAGTTCCTGGGGCAGGAACATCGCGCCCAGCCCCAGAACCGCCATGAATAAGGCGCTCAAACTCATCAGAATCTTTGTATTCATTCGTCTCCCCCGAACTGCACAAGAGACTGTACGACGATTCGTGAGGGCAGGCACAACATCCCTTCGGGTTCTAACAGGGTGCGGAAAAAGTCGATAGCCGCTCTCCGATGGAATGGCCACCCTTGATGAGCGACGAAGAAATTATCTTCTGCTCAAGCATTGGGCATTTGCTCTGGATTCCTCTCCCGCAGGAGCGGGATCGGAATGACAGCGAAGCGGATTCTTCCGCAGGCTGCTCAAGAGAAGTGAGCAATCCCGCACAATTCTCCATTGACGCACCCTCTGCTTCTGAGAGCATAATCCTGCAATGAACTCCTGGGGAAATGCCCTCTGCTGCGCCCTCTTGATTCTAGCAGCAGCATGTTTATGCGTGGCAGCCATCAATTCCGATACCTGGGTCGAAGTTCGCAGTCCCAATTTTCGGGTCATCAGCAATGGCGGGGAGAAAAAAGCCCGCGAAGTTGCCGTCCACTTCGAGCAAATCCGTACTGTCTACCGGGCTTCTTTGCCCTTTGCCGCCGCTCACCCCAGTCCGTTGATCACCATCTTCGCCGCCAAGGACGAAAAATCCCTCGGCCAGCTCCTTCCCGATTATTGGGGCAAGGAGCGCTCGCATCCCGCCGGACTTTTCGTCGAGGGCCAGCAGCGCTATTACATCCTCTTGAGCACCGACGTTCCCGGCCCGAATCCATACGTAGTCATCTTCCACGAGTATTTTCATTCCCTGACGCTTCCCTATTATCCCGACATGCCGCTGTGGCTTGCGGAAGGTCTGGCCGATTTTTACGCCAACGCTGAAATCGATTCGAAGGAAGTCGGCCTGGGAATGCCCAACATGGGCCAGCTCCGGGTCTTGCAGGAGCAGCGCATTCTGCCTCTCGACGTTTTGTTCCGAGTCGATCAATCCTCGCCCTACTATAGCGAGAAAAACAAGACCTCGATTTTCTACGCCGAATCCTGGGCCCTCACCCACTACCTTCTGCTCGCTGACAATCAATCCCATCGCAAGATCCTTGCCGATTTCCTCAGCCATCTCGATCGCGGCGAGCCCATCGAACAGGCCGAGTCGGCGGCTTTTGGAGACATGAAGCAGTTCCAAAAACAATTCAACGATTACACCAACCGGCATTTATTCAATTACGTGAAGTATCCCGCGCCCCCGCAGGTGAGCGGGAATGATTATCCCTCCCGCGTTCTTTCGCCGGCCGAGGCCGTTGCCCGCATCGGCGACTCATTCGTCTGCCGCAACCGCCCGCAGGAAGCCAGACCTTTCCTCGAACAGGCGCTTGCGCTTGATCCCAAGCTCCCGCTCGCTCACGAAGCGATGGGTCTGCTTTACCTCACTCTAAACGAGCGCGAGCAGGCCTGCCAATCGTTCGCCAAGGCTATCGAGCTCGATCCGAATAATTTTCTGACGCGCTACTATTACGCGATCCTGTCTCCCTGGCCCGAACTCGGCACCGCGAGCCCCGATCTTGAGAACCAGTTCCGGCGCTCGCTGGAACTCAATCCCGATTTCGCTCCGTCCCACGAAGGGCTGGCACGCGCCGAAGCCAATGGAAATCACAACTTGCCCGATGCTTTGCAACTCGCCAAAAAGGCCCAGCAACTTCGGCCCGGCGAACTCCATTACGTGATGACCATGGCCCGCATTCTGCTGCAGATGGGCAAAACCGCCGAAGCCGTTGCCGTCGCCCGTCAAGGCCAGGCCTTTGCGCACCGGCCCGGCGAACGCGATGAACTCGAATCGTTTTTCGAATTGGCGCAGAAGGTCGAAGCGATGGAGAAAACAAAACGCGAGCGGGCCCAAGCATCGAAATCGGATTCGGCCTCGGAGGAAGACGATGATTCCGCCGCTGGCGACAATGTACCGCCCTACGGGGCAACACCGCTGAAAGCTACGTCCTGGGGTCAAATCAAGTCGGTTCGCTGCGAGGGCGCCGGCATCAACCTGATTCTCGAGAATGAGCAACTTACAGTCCAGCTTCACGCGGCCGATTACGAAAAAATTAAAATCGAGCTCCCGCGCGAATTGCGGGGCGGCGTTTTCCATCCGTGTGAGCAACTCGAGGGCTGGTCCGCGGCAATTGTGTACACGGTGAGAGGCAATGTGATATATCGCGGCGAAATTCTAGGCATCGAGCTTAAGAACAAGCCGGCTTCCAACGCCGGGAATTCTCCGCCCGATAGGCACATTCGCTCGCGAGCCACGTCTCCCTCTTCCGAGACGAGCGCCGTTCCAGTAGCCGTCAAGGTAATCACAACGGGAAAAATCACCGCGGTTACATGTGAGGAAGACGAACTGGAAATGACTCTCACCTCCGCGTCCGCGCAGCGGGCGCAGCCCTTCGAAGCTCAGGGTAAACAAGCAGCGCCCCTACATTCTTTGACGATGCCGATTGCACTTCATGCCCGGAATTACCGGAACATCGAATTTTATTCTCTGAATTGGACAGCGCCAGACAATTTCAACCCTTGCACGCAATTGAACGGCCTGACCGCCAAAATCCAATATTCAATTGTTTCGGGAAAGCCCTACGCGGGCGAAATCATCACGCTGGAAGTGGAAGGACAGAAATAGTGGAAGAGAGTCTGCGCTGACTCGGGATCCCTCATCCCGATCAAATACATCGGGACGCAAAGAACGCGCTTCGTTCGGGATGACGGAAGAATCGTAAGCCGGGTTCCTGAAGCTTCTGGGCGATTACTTCTTTTCGTAGACCACGCGGCCGCCAACGATTGTCATCATTGCTTGCGTGCCCAAAATTTCCGCCGGCGCCGCTTTTGTCACATCGCTGGACAGCACCACGATATCCGCCAGCTTCCCATTGATGATCTGCCCTTTTCGATCCTCTTGAAATTCCGCGTAGGCCGAGCCGCGCGTGTAGGCCGCGATGCACTCTTCGATCGTGATCTTTTCCTGGGGTTCCCAACCGCCCTTCGGGCCACCTTCGGGCAGCTCGCGCGTCACGCAGGCATAAAGTCCGCGCATCGGATTGATCGGCTCCACGGGGTAATCCGTTCCAAACGCCAGGCGCACCTTGTTTTGCAGCATGGAATGCCACGCGTAAGCGCCCCGCGCGCGATCCGCGCCAATTCGCTCTTCCGCCCAGCGCATGTCCGTCGTCTCATGGCTCGGCTGCATCGAGGCGATCACTCCGAGTTGGCGGAACCGCTCGAAATCGAGCGCGGCAACCACCTGGGCGTGCTCGATCCGTTCACGCCTGTCCCGCGTGCCATTGGCTTTCTGCACCGCGGCAAAGACGTCCAGCGCCAGGCGGTTCGCGCGATCGCCAATCGCGTGAAACGCGATTTGAAATCCTGCCTTGTCGCGTTCAATCGCCAATTGTTTCGTTTTCGCCGGGTCCAGGCGCAGGATTCCCGAAGTCGAAGGATCGTCGGAATAGGGCGCGAGCATCGCCGCCGTTCGCGAGCCCAGGGAGCCGTCGAAGAATCCCTTCAACGCTCCCACGTTCACCCACAGATTGGGCTCTCCGGCAGCGTCCCGCCATTTTTCAAGCTGTTCGAGCGGCGCGCCGAAGGGCAGCCATTCCGTGATGCGCGCCGTGAGCACGCCTTCACTCTGCAATTGTTTGTATACGCCAAAATTCGCCCAACCGAAATTTCCGTTCTCGGGTCCTTCTCCCACCGAATTATCCTGCACGGAGGTGACTCCGTTCCGCGCCACTTCCTCCAGGGCCAATTCGATTGCCCGCCGCAGTTGCTCGGCGCTGAACGGCGGCACTTTGTTCCACACCAGTTGCATGGCCGAATCTTCTTCCAGCATGCCGGTGGGCTCGCCGGTCTTCGCGTCGCGCTCGATGTGGCCGCTGGACGGGTCGGCGGTTTTCTTGGTGATCCCGGCGGCCTTCAGGGCGGCCGAATTCGCCACCGCCACGTGGCCGTCCACACGCCCGAAAATCATCGGGAAGTCTTTTGAAACCGCGTCCAGGTCTTCCCGTGTGGGGAATTTTTTGTCCGGCCACAAGGTGTGGTCCCAGCCGCGTCCGGTAATCCATTGGCCGGGTTTGTAGTCCTTCAGGCGGTCGCGAATCCTCTGCTGGAATTCCGCGAGCGATGCCGCCCCTTCCAGATTCACTTCCAGCTTCGCCTGGCCGCCGCTTGCAAGATGTGCATGAGCGTCATTGAATCCCGGCATCGCAAACTGCCCTTTCAAATCGATCACCCGAGTGTTTGGGCCGATCCAATGAAGCGTGTCGTAATCCGTGCCGGTCGCCACAATCCACTCGCCGCTGATGGCCAACGCCTGCACGCGCGGCTGATCCGGATTGGCGGTATAGATATTTCCATTTTTCAGGACCAGGTCG
>JBGQGW010000255.1:0-5071 GCA_041497605.1 Terriglobia bacterium
CCCTTCGATTGGGCCATGACGCAGAGCAACTTGGGCAACGCGCTTCTGCTTCTTGGGGAGCGAGAATCAGGTACGCAGCATTTGCAGCAGGCCGTGGCAGCACTCGAACAAGCCCTGGAAGTGTTTCGGGCAGCGCGGGCGACATATTATGTTGGCATCACTGAGGAGATTTTGGCTTCAGCGATGGCCGAATTGAAGAAGAAGCAAGAATCCGCGCGTTAGTCCAGGGCGCGGGAGAAGAAGGGGAGCACTTTGGTTTCGGTGCGGGTGGCGATGCCGTGGACGTGGTCGCCTTCGTATTCTTCGTATTGGTGGGGGATGTTGTTTCGGGTCATGGCTTGGTCCAGGTGGCGGTTGTCGGTGATCAGGCCATCCTGGCGGCCGACGTCGAAGGCGATGGCGTTTAACTGCGCTAGGTTCGAGCGGAACTGGCCGAGCATGGGAATGGGCATGTTGGCTTGCCACTCGGCTGCGATTGATTCGACCGGGACGAGCGTTGCGCCGTGCTGTTCCAGCGGAAAATCCAGATAGAGAGGGGGACGCGCGGGATTGGGCGACCACGCGCCGGCCAGGGCCGTGTAGACCAGCGCGGGGAATATATCCGGCGAGCCCACCCCTCTTGTTTTCCCCCACTCGGCAAATGCCGCGGAGACTTCCTCCACGCTTTTAAACGAGAGCGCCTTTTCCCACGCGGTGTTCTTGGCGGAAAAAGTGTCGCCCAACTCCAGGCAGCAGGCGCTCAATCCGTAAACGGCCCCGTAGATTTCGGGATGCTTCATGGCCAGCTTGATTGCACCGTAGCCGCCCATCGAATGGCCGGCGATGCCGCGGGCCCGCGCGAGCGGGATGGTGCGGTACTTGCTGTCCACGTAGCGGCGCAAATCCTGGGTGATGAAATCTTCCCAATTTCCCGTGGCCAGCGAATTCGTGAAGAACGATCCCAGCAATTTGTTCGAGCCGTCGGGCATCACCACGATCATCTCGCGGATTTTTCCCGCGGCAATCAGCCGGTCCATCGCCTTGGGAGCGTCGGCCCATTGGGCTTCGTTGGTCCAGGCCTTGTTGGTGCCGAGGAAACCGTGCAACAGATAGACCACGGGATAGCGGGTGGTCCCCTTGGCGTATCCCGGCGGCAAATAGATCGTCACGTTGCGATCGGGGGAATTTCCCAGCAAATTGCCTTCGAGCGCCGCACTGTGAACCGTTTCGTTGACCACCGTTCCTGCCGCTGCGGGCGTGGCTTGTGGGAGAGCCGCGCCCATTGCCGCGGCAAGGAAAATAGAAACAGTGAGGAATGCGAGGAACAGGAAAGTCTTAGACTGATGTCGCAGGTCGTGAATGTGCATCGGGCATCCCTTCCGGTTTGTCTTGCGCTTCAGGAATCGAATAGCACATTTCGCGCGGATTGGACAGGCGTTGTAGGAATCTTGCGGGGAGCCTATCAAAGTCAAAGCCATTCCCCTTAAAAATTAAAAGTGGGGCGCCCGGCAAATGTCCACAGGCACCAGGTCTTTTTTATCCGCGCGAAATATGGTATTCGAATGGAGAGGGACAATTGGATGCAAACGGTCAGGAAACCTGTAGGGGGCCGGCTTCAGCCGCGCCCATCTTCTTCGTCTGGGGGGCACCCGCGCCCCAGTTTCTGCACGCAGGCGGAAATCGTTAAAAATCCGCCAAAGGAGGCTTGAAAATATACGATTTTAGGCGATTCGCCGCCCGTTTCTAATCGCCTGGCTAATCGCCAATGGAAAACAGAGTGCGGAAGCGTTAAGCGGTCGAATTTTGAACGAGATATGGTTTTCTAATCGCCTCTAAATCGGCTTTTTGCGAGGCCAGATTTGGTAAAAGATGAAAACCGGTAATCCAATACGAATCAATACGAATTCCGGAGCAACGGAATTCCTGCAAACGCGCTGCTGCGTCGTCGGCGGAGGGCCCGCGGGAATGGTGTTGGGATTCCTGCTGGCGCGCGCCGGAGTGGAAGTGGTGGTGCTCGAAAAGCATGCGGATTTCTTCCGGGATTTTCGAGGCGATACCATTCATCCCTCGACGCTGGAATTGATGTACGAGCTGGGCTTTCTGAAAGATTTCTTGAGCCGGCCGCATCAGGAGTTCACTCGAATTGGCGCTGAAATCGATGATTTCGAAGTTCCGGTCGCTGATTTTACGCATTTGCCCACGCACTGCAAATTCCTGGCGCTGATGCCGCAGTGGGATTTCCTGAATTTTGTCGCGGAGAAGGCAAAGGCGTATCCCCAATTTCATTTGCGGATGGAATCGGAAGTCACTGATCTGATCGAAGAAAATGGCCGCGTGGCGGGAGCGCGCGCCAAGACTCCAGAGGGCGAACTGGAAGTACACGCGGATTTGACGGTAGGCGCGGATGGGCGGCAATCGCTTGTGCGCGAAAAAGCGGGATTCGAAGTGATCGACCGGGGCGCGCCCATCGACGTGCTGTGGATGCGGATCGGACGAAAGCCCGACGATCCGAGTCAATCCCTTGGACGATTCCGCGCGGGGAAAATTCTGGTGACCCTTGACCGCGGGGATTACTGGCAGTGCGCGTTCGTGATTCAGAAAGGCGCGTTCGATGCGATCCGGCAAAGAGGAATGGCGGCGTTTCGCGCGGATATCGAAAGCGCGGCGCCTTTCCTGCGCGGGCGCACGGAGGAATTGACGGATTGGGAGCAAGTGAAATTGTTGTCGGTCAGGGTGGATCATTTGCGGAGGTGGTCGCGCGAAGGGGTTCTGTGCATCGGGGATTCGGCGCATGCGATGTCGCCGGTCGGAGGTGTGGGAATCAACCTGGCGATTCAGGACGCGGTGGCAGCCGCGAATGCGCTGGCGTTGCCGCTGCTGCGCGGCGCGGTGAGCGCGGAGAGGCTGGACGGCGTACAAAAGCGGCGGGAATTTCCGACGCGAGTGACGCAAGCGTTTCAGGTCTTCGCGCACAAGCGATTTGTTGGTCCGGCGTTGAACCGGTCGAAGCCGGTGCAGCGCCTGCCACTGCCGCTGAAGCTGCTGCAGCTTTTCCCGGTGTTGCGGCGCATTCCGGCGCGCATGATCGGAATGGGCGCCCGCCCGGAGCATGTGCGCACGCCGGATACGAAAGCGGCTGGGGACCGCTGAGATTGCCGCCGGCGTTTTAGATTTGTTCCAATAGCACGTCGCTGGCCTTTTCCGCGACGGCCATGATGGTGGCAACCGGGTGTGCCGAAAGCGGCGTGGGATGCAAAGAAGCATCCACGACGTGGATATTCTCGGTTCCCTTGACCAGAAGAGTCGAGGGATCCACACCGCTGCGGCGGCCGCGCTGAAGCGGACATGTGCCGCCCCAGTGATTGATAATCAGCCGGGTGAAGTAAACGTTGTCCAGCGGATCCCACGCCGCAACGTACTTTTTTACATCTTCGAAATTATCGGGATTCAGGTTCGGGTGCGAGCGGCCGCCGGGGCCGAAAGCAAGAGTGAGATTGGGATTGTCGCGATACAGGAAAATCATCTGCTGAATCGCGGTGGTCATCAATTCCAGATCGGCTTCGTCCGTCAGATACACCGGCGGGTATTTTACAAAACTATCCTTATCAATTTTGAGCAGATCTGTTTTCGCCGGACGCAGAAGCATGGCGTAGGCCGAGAGAGCCGTGGGCCCATTGTAGGAGCCGCCGAGAGGCCCAGCGCCAAACGGATTGACGAAGACTTCGACGTTGGGGGTATTTCCTTCTCTTCTTTTGAACTGGGGATTTCGATCCTTGGGATTGAGATGCTGGTGCATCACGGACACCGGCCCGTATTGAGAGTAGGGACCGGAACGAAATTGGCGGTATTGCGCCAGGTCGTTTGCATTCGCGGCGTAATCGCCGAAATGGTAGCCGCGATAAAACGGATTCGTTCCCGAGTATTCGTATCCCAACAAAGTAGCGACGTGGTCGAAGAGAGTTGTGCCGATTCCCGGATTGTCGATGTGAAAAGGAACGGAGAAACCGTCGGCGAAAATTTCGTCGTGCTTCGCGAACGGGCCAACGCCCGACAAGAGCAGCAGGCGGGGACTCATCAGCGCGCCCGCGGCCAGAATAATTCTTCCATGTCTTGCCAACGCGGCGAACCTGGTTACTCCATCCGTGACCGGCGGCAAGACGTCCTGCGGAGTGCCCGTCGGGATGTCGAGCAAAGCGGGGAAATCCTCCGGCTGCGTCTCGAGCGGAAGGTCTTGAGAGCTTTGCCGCGTCACATAAGTGACGCCGATGGCTTTGTCTCGATCGTATTCGTCAAAAATAATTCGTTCGACCTTGGCAAAGTGGATGAGGTCCAGATTTCTTCGCGTGGATTCTCCATCGCTGCCAATGATCGACGTCAGATAGCTGTGGACCGGGCCGCCTCGCTTTCCGTTTTGTGAAACCACATAGGGGTGGCTGAAGAAACGATCGCCATCGCCGCCGAGAATGGTGGTGTTGACTTCCTTGAATCCGTGGTCCTTGTAAATATCGGCGACAATTTGATCGGCGCCGTCGTTATAGAAATGGTGATCGGTGGAAGGAGTGTCAGAAACTTTCATTTCGCTTAAGATACGGTGAAAGTACGGACGCATGTCGTCGTAATTCCAACCCGGCGGCCAGTTCTCGTCGAAATCGTGCGGCGGCGCCGCTTGAAACAACATGCCGTTGAATTCCGCGTTTCCGCCGTAGCCCATTCCTTGATAAGTGAAGGGAGTTTCCTTTTGTTTGTAGGGCTCGCCCTTCGGCTGGAAAGCGATGTTTGTGTATTCTCCCGGGACATCGAAAATTGTTGATTTCGGATCATAAGGGACGAAATCTTTTCCACCGACTTCCGCGGAGGTTGGCCCACCCGCTTCGATGAGCAAGATGCGCTTGCGGGGCAACGCATCCACCAATCTTTTGGCAACGATGCAGCCGGCAGCTCCGGCTCCGACGATAATTATGTCGTATTCCTTCTGATTCGAGTGGGGCGCGGACTGAAGGACTCGAGGAAGGAGGACGGATCCCGCGGCGAGCAGCGAGGTCTCTTTAAGAAAGTCTCTTCGCTTCACGTGTGTTCTCCCATATGACTCGAG
>JBGQGW010000256.1:0-5038 GCA_041497605.1 Terriglobia bacterium
ACCAGCGCCATGCTCAAAGTAACATTGCAGACCGCCTCGGCGCAGACCACCAGCACCACCAGTTTTTGTTTATTGAGACCCATCATCGTGTAGGTTGCCACCTGATCCGCCGCAAAGAAAATCAGACCCAGTGACAGAATCCAGAGTACCCGGCCCGAAGGACCTGCATACTCCGGCCCCATCCACAGCCCGATGAACGAACTTCCCCGGATCAGAAAGGTAATGGCAATGGGCAGAATCACGACGCTGGCAAAGCGCGTCGCCTTCAGCGTAAGTATCTGCACTTGTTCCCTGCTGCCGCCGGTTTCCAGGGCGCTCGCTCGCGGAATCATGATTGAGGAAATCCCGCTGATCAGGGACCTCGAATAGAACATCAGGTTCCCTGCGATTGCGAAGAAGGTCACCATACTCACCGAAAGGAATGCGCCGATAATAATGGAGTCTGTGTAGAAAATCAGGCTGAGTGATACCTGCAGCAGAAACGCGTAGGCGCTGAAAGAAAAGATCATTTTCAAATGTTTCCTATCGCATTGCCCCAGGCGAATCTTCAATGCGGGGAACAGCCGCTTGGCAACTCCGGCATACGCAAATCCGGTTGCTACCGTGAACGATAAGTAGATCAGGGCAAGTGCGATGAGCCCTTTGCCGTGCGCCAGAACGAGCACGATGGCAAGAGCGGTTAGCGCGCTATTAAACACTGCAATTAAGTTAAATATGTCGAACCGATGCAGGCCGGAAACCGTCCCGCTGAATACTTGGCCGATGAAAGAAGCGGCAAGGTTGAAGCCTGCCAGGATAACAACCACTCGCGCCGCGAACCGGTATCCTTCTGGTACGTGAAATAATGGCATCACAAACGCGGCGAGAATAAAGGAAACGAGGATGGCGGCTGCCCCGCCCGCTAGAAAAATAGCCATCGCGGAGGAAACTACCGAACTGGCCTCCCGATCGTTGGCTTCGGCATAAAACTTTGCCACGTAGCGCGTCACGGCAGTCCCCACGCCAAGGTTGAATAGCCCGAGATACCACGTCAGCGATCCACAAAGAATCCACAAACCGTAGGCGGAGTTCCCCAGGTGATGCACCACAAACGGCGATAGAAATAACGCGATGATGCTCGAAAAAACAAATCCTCCCCAGTTCGATAAAATATGCCCAAGCGCCGAAGGCATATTGCGTTCGGTGGGAGCAGTAGCCAGGCGAGATGAGCCTTCAGACACGAGTCATTTGCCCCAGTATGGTGGGATCAAATTCATTTGCAGCGCCTCGAGCGCCGCGCATCGAGGAGCGGGTCAAGATAATTGCCCAAACTACTCTTGGTGGATACCATAAGATTTTAGTAGTAACTTACTAGTTATACGTGTATAATAATTATTGGATTCAGATTGTCCGAGGATGAGGATAATGAAGGTGAAATCAGGTTTGCGGGACAACAGCTTTAGCACATCCTTTCCGCGCTCAAGATTGGCGAATTCTAATCGCCTGGTTAATCGCCAGTGGAAAACACAGTCGCTTCCCCTCAAGGACCTAAGATTCAACAGGATACGATTTTCTAATCGCTCCTATATCGTCTGTTTTCAAGAGCCCTTGATACAGCTCCAACCATTCGCCAATTGCAGCTTCGGGAGCGTATTTCCGGCACTCTTCGCGTCCGTTTCGAGCAAGTGTCGCCGCAAGCCCGTCTTCCTCCAGCAACCGGAACGCACACTGCGCCATCGCTTCGTGGTCGTTGCGATCCACCAGCAGCCCGGTCCGGCCGTCCTCGATAATGTGGGGGATTCCTCCCGCCCGCGTGGCGATCACCGGCAAGCCCGAAGCGTAGCATTCCAGGATCGAACCAGGCATGCAGTCAAAATCCGGACTGGTCAGGTAAATGTCCGCCGCATCGTACAGTTCCCGAATCTTCTGGTGCGGCACACAGCCGGTAAACCGCGTATTGCGCAACCCGATGTTCTGCGCAAATCTCTCCAGGCCCGCCCGGCAGACGCCGTCATGCGTCACTGTAAGCTCCGCTTCCGGGTACCGCTCTTGAATCATCTTGAACGCCCTCAGCGTGCACTCCACGTTGTAAAGCGGTTCCAAAATTCGATTGTGAAGGAACACGGGCCGCGGGCGGCGGCGCTCGCGAAAATGAAACTGGCTCGTGTCGAGCAGATTGGAAATCGATTGAGCGGGCAGGCCAAACGTTTCGAACACGCCCTTCAAGAAATTCGATGGAGTCACGATCGCATCCATCAATCGCATCGTGGGGAGAGCGCTCGGCCAATTCCTCAAGTGTTCTTCCGCTCGCCCGTCGCGGTAGTTCACCACGATCTTTTTCCCGAACAGTTTTGCGCACGCGAGTGCCGGAATCGTCCACAGCATGTAGGAGTAATTGGAAGCTGAAAACACGTGGATCACATCGCACAGCGGCGCCCGCGCAAACAATTTAGCGCAATAGGCAGCAAACGTCGTGGCTGTCCGTGCGTACTTGATAGACTGCAGGATTCGCAGGGGGCCCGGCAGGCGGGGATTAATTGGCTGGAATGCCATGTCCAGGCCCGGCAGTTGGCTCAGACGAGCAAGAAGCCGGGTCGCCTGAACAGCCTGGCCGCCTAGAATATCCATCGAGGGTGCGACCAGCAAGACGCGAATCCGGTTCTTCTCCTGCTTGAGTTTCTGATTCATATCAAAGGAGGAGGGCCGCATCCATGTCGATGGAAACAGGTGTTTGCGTTCGCCCTGATTCGAGCATCCTAAGGCAGCCGATGGTCGCGCGGATACCGTCGCGAACGGTGACTTCGGGCTGCCGGCCTTCACGGATTCCTTGCAAGAATGAACTCAATTGGCTTGCATACCCCTTTTGGGCCCACAGATGCTTTTGAGTCCGGCGGAAAGATGTCTCGACCGTCAATCGCTTGAAATTCTCGGTCTTGATTCCCAGATCCTGCGCGAATGCCTCGACGCGCTCTCCGCCAGAAGTCTTACTACCCACGGTGCAGTACGTAAGATTGCCAATGGAGCCATCAGCAAAGTGAAAGCTGGAGACCAAGTTATTTTCTCCGATCGGGGCTTGTCTGCCCATCGGCAGAGAAAAGGCAGCGACTTTTACGGGTTCGGATTCGAGCAACCAGTACATCAGATCCATAAAGTGGCATGCTTCTCCTAGTATCGCTCCTCCAATGGCGGGGTCGGCGGCCCAATAGTTCCCCGAAAATCCTGGAGAATTGACGCTGCAGTTCAACACTGCTGGACCATTGCGACGCGAGAGTTGTTTTTTCAAAGTCGCATAAAAAGGAGCGAAGCGGCGGTTGAATCCAACGGTGAGTTGTCTGCCGCTTTCTTGGACCGCCTGATTAAGCGCACGGCATTCATCTTCGGTCAGCGCCATTGGTTTTTCCACAAAGACGTTCTTGCCTGCCCGCAATGCTCGAACGGCCTGATCTGCGTGGAGTTGATTGCGGCTTGTGATCAATACAACGTCAATTTGTGGATCTTTCAGAATTGCTTCGTAGTCTGTGCAACAGTAGGCCGCGCCAAATCGCAGTGCGTAACTCTTGCCCCGGGCGCCACTGGTCGAATGTATGGCGCGCAGCTTGACGTGGGGGATTTTCTTCAGATTCGGAAGGTGCTCCCAACGCGCGAGTCCGCCCGATCCGATCAGCGCTACTCCCAACTCATCTTTCTCTGACGGTCGGGACCAAAGTTCGACCTTTCGCTTCGGCTCGATCGTGCTGCAGGGCTCGGCATATTTCAAGAGTACTGCCAAGCTGTTCGCAGCCGGATCCAAAATCGTTTGGTAAGCATTTGGCGCTTCCGCCAGAGGAAATTGATGCGTGATGAGCGGCTGTACTTGAACTAGTCCCGCGGCGAGGAGGCGCAGGAATTCTTCTATGTTTCGTTTTTCCGTCCAGCGGACATGGGATATCGGATAATCTTGTCCTTGCTTCTCATAAAGAGGATCGTAGCTTCCGGGGCCGTATGCGCGTGACATGAACAATTGGATCTCTTTTAGATACATTTCATTCCACGGGAAGGTCATCTCCACTGCGCCGACGATTACCAAACGGCCGCGATCGCGGCACATCTGAAGCGCTTGCCGGCAGGGGTTGGATGATTTAGCGGCTGCGGCGACTATGACGCAATCAGCACCGCGACCACCAGTGATTGATGCCACGCCATCTTGCGGCGATCCGTCTATAATCAGTCCATAGTGCGCTCCCAGAAGCCGGGCCAGCTCTACACGCCCAGGCTTGAGATCTGTAGCAATTACTACCCCTCCTTGTAGCCGTGCCAATTGGGCAATGAGTTGTCCAACCAGTCCGAGCCCGATAATTGCGACAGTATCTCCCAAGCTCAGTTTGGCGATACGCACCGCATTTAGAGCGATACTCCCGAGCGTGGCGAAACAAGCGGATTCGAACGGTACCGTATCAGGTACGCGCGCGACCAAATTGCGCCCAGTCGAAATGATTTCAGCGTGGCCGGTGCCTTCCCCGCCATAGGCGACCCGGTCGCCCCGTTTGAGTTCTGTCACATTTGGATGTTTGTCGACCACAATGCCCGCGCCGGCGTAACCAATGACTGCATAGTCACTGAATTTGGCCCGAACTTCCGCGAAGGTCCGCAAGGGGCCATTTACCTTCGCTACCTCCCAGATCTTGAGCAAGTGGGCGGGATTTTCAGAGGCGAGCTTGAGCATTCCTGCCTGATGAATACTCGCAGTCTCTGTACCGCTACTGATCAGCGAACATACTGGCCGGATCAGCACTTGGTGAGGAGCTACCATTGGCTCCGGCACTTCCTCGACTATAATTTGCTTTATACCCTTTCGTATAACCTGTTGCATAAACATGACTCCTGCCGCGCTGCCCTCTTTCGCTGTTCAGCGTGCCACGCTCGCCTTCTCAGGTCTTAAATTATCGTCGTGTGCAACGCTGTCTGTTCTCACAAGTGTTGCCATCACAGCTTCAAAACATCGGCCGACGGATTCCCAACTGTATTCCCGCGCGACTAGTTCGCGCGCAGCTCGGCCGATCTCGCTGCGCCGCGCGCGATC
>JBGQGW010000257.1:0-5019 GCA_041497605.1 Terriglobia bacterium
CACTGGAATTCGCGCGTTCAACCCTGTTCCTCTGGATGAGATCGTGCCATACATCGATTGGACGCCGTTTTTTCATACCTGGGAACTGAAGGGAGTTTATCCCCGGATTTTCGAGCAGGAAGTGGTGGGACCGCGCGCTCGGGAATTATTCGAGGACGGCCGGAAATTGCTGGAGCGCATCGTGCGCGAAAAACTTCTGGTCGCTCGAGCCGTGATTGGATTCTTTCCGGCGAACAGCGTGGCGGAAGATATCGAAGTTTACGCCGACGAATCGCGTTCGAAAATCCTGACCACGTTTCACACGCTGCGGCAACAAGTGGTGAAGGCCGATGAGGGAGTCGATTTCGCGCTGGCTGATTTTGTCGCGCCGAGGGAATCGGGCGTGCCGGATTATCTGGGCGCGTTTGCGTCCACGGCCGGCATTTGCATTGAGCCGCTAGTGGCGAAATTCGAGCAGGACCATGACGATTACAACGCCTTGATGACCAAGGCGCTGGCGGACCGGCTGGCCGAAGGTCTGGCGGAGCTCACGCACAAGCGCGCGCGGGATGAATGGGGCTACGGCCGCGGCGAGAACCTCAGTCCAAAAGAAATGATGCGCGAGAAATATCGAGGAATTCGTCCGGCCCCTGGATATCCCGCTTCTCCCGACCATACGGAGAAGAGCGCGCTGTTCGATCTGCTGCGCGCCCAGGAAAACACCGGGATTCACCTAACGGAAAATTATGCGATGTATCCCGCGGCGTCGGTCTGCGGTCTTTACTTCTCACATCCCCAGTCGAAATATTTCGCTGTGGGCAAGATCGAACGCGATCAAGTGGAAGATTACCGCCGCCGCAAAGGCATGGACCTGCGCACCGCCGAGCGCTGGCTGAGCCCTAACCTGAATTACGACCCCGGAGCCTGAAACAGGGAACCGCAGTCGAATTGCGCGCGAGGGCTTACCGGATAATTCCCAGCGTCTTTTTCGAGAACCGCGCCACTTAATTCGCGACTCCCGCCGTGGGATACTAGGTTCGTTCAGCCCGCTGTGAGATAATAAAATTTTACGCCGCCAGAGGCTAGTTTTGATGGCAGAGCCAATCTCGGTCACAATCTCCGTATTAGCCTTGTGCATGTCAGCCGTGACTGCGTGGTTGACGCTTTTCCGTCGCGGTACAGTCAAAATGACCCAGCCGACGGTTATATACTTCGGGCCGGATACTCCACGTTCACGTGACGAAGCGCCCCTACCCAAAGTTTATTTGCGAACTCTGCTTTTCGCGACGTCGAAACGGGGTCGCGTCATTGAAAGCATGCACGTTGCGCTATCACGGAACGAGACGCATCAGAATTTCAATATTTGGGTCTACGGCGATGAGCGGTTGGTTCGCGGCAGTGGATTGTTTGTTGGTGAAGCGGGGATATCGGCTAATCATCACTTTCTAGCTCCCAGAGATGGAAGCTCTTTCCGTTTCACTGAGGGGCGCTATCGCATGGAAGTGTTCGCCCAGTTGCTCGGAGACCGAGAGAGAATGATGTTGTTCTCGCAGACTCTTGAGATCTCTCGCGAGATCGCGGCCCAGCTTGCGGAGCCAGTTTGTGGATTATATTTCGACTGGGGGCCAGACTCATCGCGCTTTCTGACACATGTCGACAAGCGGCCACCTCTTCCAAATGAAGATTTTCTTGAACTGCTCAACCTGACCCGTCGCTCGAAGTCGCGCTCGGGTGCTTGACGTATTTTGCTCCGGGAACATGGGTTTTGATTGAAGAAAGAAGCTGGAATGGTGCCGGGGGGCAGAGTTGAACTGCCTACGCCGGCCTTTTCAGGGCCGCGCTCTACCGGTGAGCTACCCCGGCACCGAGGGAACCGAATGATTTTACGGGGAAACGCAGAAATAGAAAAGGGAAGAATGGGATTGAGGAGTCCGGCTGTGATCCTTTGAAGAAATCGTGAAGGCCGTCATGCGTTCAGCGTGCAAGAAAGGAAATAATGATCGAGGCGGTAGCACCGTGATAGAACGCCAGAAATTTGTTGTGGGATTCCAGAGCAACACTCCAAGCACCGCCGACTAGAATTATCGCGAGGACCGCCGCGACATAGGCCCAATGGAAAGAATGAATCGTGTCCGAAGAAGAAGCGGAAAGGAGATTCCTGACGCGGATCACCTCAACGGCCGCGACACCAATGCAGCCCCACGCAAACTGCAGGCGGCTATTCAATCCACGGCTCCCTCACTTGCGAAAGAGGGCTGCGAAAAACGTGCGAACAAGTTCGATATTCTCGCCCCAGAGGTGATAGAAGACGTAAAATGCGATGAAGCCGCCAATCATCTCCAATCGTAGCCAGCTTGGCTTCAGGTACTTGAACGATTTGCCGGAGTCGCCATTCATTTGGTTATATCCTAGTCAATTCAAGTATGCATAACTCCGAAAACTGAGTCAAGAAAACGCAGACGCCGCGACGATCCGGATTCGCCCCGCGCGGTTACTTGACGGATTCGTCGAATTCGCGCATCCAGTCTTTTTTCTTCAGGACCTCGCGGGCTTTTGAGCCGTCGGGCGGGCCGACGATGCCGTCTTTTTCCATCAGGTCGATCAGGCGGGCGGCGCGGCCGTAGCCGATGCGCAAGCGGCGCTGCAGCGTGGACGTGGAGGCGCGGCCCATTTCGCAGACCACTCGGACTGCGTCCTGGTACATTTCATCGTCGGCTCCAGTTTCGGCGCCGCCGGCGTCTCCTTCACCATCGGATTCGAGCCCGTTATTCGCGGGATCTTTCGGCGGCTTGAGCAGTTCTTCGTTGTAGATCGCTTTCGCCTGGGTGCGCCAAAAATCGCAGACGGCGGAAATTTCGTCTTCGGTGACGTAGGGGCCGTGAATGCGGTGGAGGCGCGAGGAGCCCGCCGGCAGATACAGCATATCGCCTTTGCCCAGAAGCGATTCGGAGCCGTTAGCGTCCAGAATTGTGCGCGAATCCACTTTGCTGGCGACGCGGAAGGAAATGCGGGCTGGGAAATTGGCCTTGATGAGGCCGGTGATCACGTCCACCGAAGGGCGCTGCGTTGCCAGAATCAAATGGATTCCCACGGCTCGCGCCATCTGCGCGAGGCGGGTGATCGATTCTTCCACGCCGTTCGTATCCACCATCATCAGGTCCGCCAACTCGTCGATAACGATGACGATGAAGGGCAGCGGCTTGTGTTCCATGTCTTCCGTATCATCGAAGAGCGACATGGATTGGCCCTTTTCGAACGTGCGGTTGTACTGCTCGATGTTGCGGACGCCGCGCTGCGCGAGCAACTTCAGCCGCCGCTCCATCTCGCGCGTGGCATTGCGCAGCACGTTCGAGGCCACCCGCGCGTCGGTGACGACCGGCGTGTACAGATGCGGAATATCCTCGTAGAGACCGAGCTCCAGGCGCTTGGGGTCCACCATCACAATTTTCAATTCATCCGGCGTCGCCTTGTAGAGCAGCGACATGATCATGGAATTGATGAACACGCTCTTGCCGGTGCCGGTGGCGCCCGCGATCAGCAGGTGCGGCATGGTGGCCAGGTCGGCGGCGCGGATGCGGCCGGTTAAATCCTTGCCCAGCGAAACGGTCAGCTTGGCGGGCGAATGCAGGAATTCAGGCGATTCGATCACTTCGCGCAGCGCGATCGTTTCGCGGACCGGGTTCGGCACTTCAATGCCGACCGTGGACTTGCCGGGGATGCGTTCGATCAAGATGGATTCGGCGCGGAGGGCCAGGCAAAGATCTTCCGAGAGTCCAGTGATGCGGCTGTACTTGATTCCCGCCTCCGGCTTGAATTCGAACGTGGTGACTACCGGGCCGGGATTGATTTGCGTCACGTGGCCGCTGACGTCGAATTCCGCGCACTTGGCTTCGATGGCGCGCGCGAAATCTTTCAGCTCGCCTTCATCCATCTTTTGACCGCGCTCGGGCGGTCGCAACAGGCTGGTGGAAGGCAGCTTGTAGCTGGTCTTGCCACGGGAAATTTTGGGATCGGCGCCACCCCTGCGGGCGGATTCCGGTTTGAGAGCTTCGGGGAATTTGATGACGGGCTGCTCGGAAGAGGACCTGGCTTCCCAACGATCTTCGTTCTCCGCTTCGTCTTCGTCCTCGTCCATCACAATTTCTCCGGACTCGATCCTTTGCCTGGCGGCGGGTGGACGCCCGGAAATCCGGGTTTCTTCCACGCGCTTGCGCATGCGCACCGTTTCCCGCGCATCGCGCCAGTCCTGGTAGCGCGTGTAGAGACGGTGGAGCATGCCGCCTTCGGCCATGGGAGCGCGCAGCCATTTGGCGGTGAGCGCGAACGAGAAACGGGTGGTGAGAATCAAGCCGGCAAAGAAGCAAGCCAGCGCCACCACATGCGCCCCAATCGAATTAAATCCGGCACGCAATCCTTCCGCGAGCACGGCGCCCAGAAGCCCGCCCGCGGGCAGGGCACTCCGGACCTCCGGCATGTTCATCAGCGCGAGCTCGGCAGGGACCGCCAGGCTCAGAAGGGCATATCCGGTAATTTTCGCGGCGGGCGCTTGCACCGCCTGGCTGCGGAACCAGCGCCAGGCGAGCACCATCAATCCGATGGGCAGTAGAAAGGATGCATATCCGAAAACCTGGAAGAGCACATCCGCCGTGTGCGCGCCCACGGGGCCAATCCAATTTCGCGCGGGCGAAGCGCCGGAAGGCGCGGCTACGTTGAGCGCCGCATCCTGCGGGGAATAGGAAAGCAAGCTCAGCGCGAGCAGCACAGCGATGGTAATGCCCACGAACCCGATCAATTCATTCAGACGATGGTTTTCTGTTGGTGTCAGGATGCGCACACAAATCTCCTCGGATTTGGGGAAGGCCCGAGTGCCGAGCTGGGAGGCGCGGGCGCTGTCGCGCAAAACCCAACGGGAGGAACACAAGGAACAGAACGACTATACCCAAGACAATTCGGGAGTAAACATTTTTTTTGGATGTGCGTGTCTGCGGGGAACGCTGTGAAAGATGGATGGAGCCGGGGACGCGAACCCTGGACTTACCG
>JBGQGW010000258.1:0-4918 GCA_041497605.1 Terriglobia bacterium
AGATATTTACGGAATGTTTTCCGTCGACCCCGCCAAGCAATACAACATGGCGGATATCATCGCGCGCATCGTGGACGGCGGGCTCTGGGAAGAATATCGCTCCGAGTATGGCAAGACCTTGCTCTGCGGCTACGCGCGGATTGGCGGCTGGGCGGTGGGAATCGTCGCCAACCAGAAAATGCATGTACACACACTCGCTCCGGGAACCGGCGAAAAGCGCATTGAATTCGGCGGCGTGATCTACACCGAATCGGCCGATAAGGCCGCTCGCTTCATCCTTGATTGCAATCAGAACTTGATTCCGCTGATTTTCCTGCACGATGTGAACGGGTTCATGGTCGGCAAGGAAGCCGAGT
Source organism: Terriglobia bacterium (assembly GCA_041497605.1). Taxonomy (GTDB): domain Bacteria; phylum Acidobacteriota; class Terriglobia; order Acidiferrales; family UBA7541; genus JBGPTK01. The sequence goes on from JBGQGW010000258.1 coordinate 357, forward strand.
GGAGCGGCATCATCCGAGCCGGCGCAAAAATGGTGAATGCCGTCTCCAACAGCGTCGTTCCGAAAATCGCGGTCATCTGTGGAGGCAGTTTCGGCGCGGGACACTACGCCATGTGCGGCAAGGCCTTCGACCCGCGATTCATTTTTGCCTGGCCCACCGCGCGCTATGCGGTGATGAGCGGCGGTTCCGCCGCGGGCACGCTGGTCGAAATCAAAATCAAGCAACTCGAGCGCGAAGGCAAGAAACTGAGCGACAAGGAAAAAAAGGAACTCTTCGAATCGGTGCGTTCGACCTACGAACATCAAACCGATCCGCGCTACGCCGCCGCGCGGCTGTGGGTGGACGCGATCATCGATCCCGCGCAAACGCGGGAAGCCTTGATCTGGGCTCTCGATGCCGCCTCGCTGAATCCTGACGTCCGCGAATTCAAAACCGGCGTTCTGCAAACCTAAGGACTCAAAAATCGAGACGTACCCAATTCAAACCATGGACCCCGTGACCATTATCGAATGCCCCCGCGATGCCTGGCAGGGGCTGCCGCAAATCATCCCCACCGAAGTGAAGATTGAATATTTGCGCGGATTGCTGAAGGCCGGCTTCCGGCATCTGGATGCCGTCAGCTTCGTTGCGCCGAAATACGTCCCGCAGATGGCGGATAGCGAAGCGGTGATGGCCGGGCTGCAGAAAGAAATTGCGGCGGTGGGAAAGCCCGTCGAAATTATCGGCATCGTGGTCAACGAGAAAGGACTCGCGCGCGCGCTGGCTACTCCCGGCGTCACCACGGTCGGCTACCCTTATTCCATCTCGGCCTATTTTCGCCGCGCGAATGCCAACATGTCTCGCGCGGAATCGCGAGCGATGGTGGGAAAACTTCGCGCGTCGACGAAGGCTGCGGGCCGCGATCTGGTCATTTACATTTCGATGGCCTTCGGCAATCCCTACGACGAACCGTGGGGCGCTGAAATTGTGGAAGAAACTCTCATCTGGCTGAAAGATTCCGGTGTGCGCACAGTTTCGCTGGCGGATACCGTCGGCGCCGCCACCCCGGAAGAAGTCGCCAGCCTCTTTCGCGCGGCAAATAATTGCGTAGCGGGAATCGAACTGGGCGTGCATCTGCACAGCCGCCCCGAGGCTGCCGCTGAAAAAGTGCTGGCCGCTTACGAAGCCGGTTGCCGCCGCTTCGACGGCGCGCTGACCGGGCTGGGCGGCTGCCCGTTTGCCGGCGACAATCTGGTTGGAAACATTCCCACCGAAATCGTACTCACCACGCTCGCCGCGCGCGGCGTATCCACCGGCATCGACACGCACTCGCTCGCCATCGCTTGTGAGCTCACCAGCCGCATCCGGAAGGATTACGCGCACGCACTTGACGCGAAACCGAATTAGGTAGGAGAAATCCGCACAATGGCCTACAACACGCTCCTGCTGAAATTGGAAGATGAAAGCGCGACGATTACCCTAAATCGTCCCGACAAGCGCAATGCGATCTCCTCCGAAATGATCGGCGAGATTCCGCGGGCTTTGCAGGAAGTCGCGGCCTCCTCCGCGCGTGTCGCGATTCTGACCGGTGCAGGAAAAGCGTTCTGCGCCGGGATGGACCTGGAGAATTTGCGCGCCATCGCTTCGCAATCAAAAGAGAAGCACGTGGAAGACGCGACTCGCATGGCGGACATGTTCTACTCGGTTTACAGTTTTCCCAAGCCGATGATCGCCGCCGTCAACGGAGCCGCGATTGCCGGCGGCACCGGAATCGCCACGCTCGCGGATTTCACGCTGGCAGTGCCCGAAGCGAAATTTGGATATACGGAAGTGCGCATAGGATTTCTGCCTGCGGTCGTCTCTGTTTTCCTGAAGCGGCAAGTAGGCGACAAGCGCGCTCGCGATCTTTTGCTGACCGGGCGGATTTTCGACGCCCGCGAGGCGCACGGGATGGGACTCGTCACCGAAATCGTCGCGGCCGGCGAATTGATGGCCAAGGCGAGAGAGCTCGCCGCATACCTGATCGCGCTCAGCCCCACCAGCCTGGTACGTACCAAGCGGCTCCTGTTACGCTCGCAAGAAGCGGAAATCAAAGTTGAACTCGAAGACGCCATCCGCGAAAGTTCTGAGATTCGCATGACCGCCGATTTCGCCGAAGGCCTCGCCTCTTTCCTCGAAAAGCGCAATCCCGTCTGGCGCGGCGAATAGTTTTCGGCTTGATGAGCGATGAAGAGACCCCCTTCTATTCAAGCATTTGGGATTTGCTCGGGATTCCTCGCTGCGCTCGGAATGACCACAAATTGGATTTCTCCGCAGCCTGCTCAGGCGGGCATGTGATCAATTCTAAGGATGCTGCCCTGAAGGGCGGCGCTGCAAAATCGTCTCAAATCAGCGTTAGCACACACACTCTATAGTTCCTCGCGCTTCCGGCATTTTTTCTTTTCAGCTCTTTGACTCTTCTCGTCATTCTGCCTACACTTCTCCGGGTTCGCTGCCTTCCCTGGCGGCTGCCAAGTATGAGCGTCGTGAACGAAACCACAATCCGTGTTCGCTATGCCGAGACCGACCAAATGGGCGTGGTCTATTACGCCAATTTTTTCATCTGGTTCGAAATCGGCCGTGTGGAATTTCTCCGCCAGGCCGGCTTCGAGTATCGCGACATGGAACGCGAGGACGGCTGCTTCATCGCCGTGGTGGATGCACGCTGCCGCTACAAATCCCCCGCGCGCTACGACGAAGAAATTACCATCCGCACCTGGCTCCGCGGCATTCGCGGCAAGCTGGTCCATTTTGAATATGAAGTGGTACGCGCCGCGGACGCCACCTTGCTCGCCGAAGGCGAGACAACCCATATCGTCACCGACGCAAACATGAAACCGCGTTCGCTCCCCGATAAATACGCTCACGTCCTGGCCGGACATCTCAAGAAAGAGGGCGCCCCGGCGCATCCATGAGTTCGTTTGAAATTAACGGCGACAATTTGACGCTCGCGCAACTCGAATCGGCTGTTTTCTCGGGCGCGGAAGTGGCGCTCGCGAATACAGCGCGCGCGAAAATTGAAGCATCGCGAGCGGTGATCGAGCGGCTGGTGGCGTCGAATACAACCGCTTATGGAGTGAATACCGGTTTTGGAGATCTCGCCGAAGTCCGCATCTCCGCCGATCAGATCCGGCAACTGCAACTGAATCTGGTTCGCAGCCATGCCTGCGGAGTTGGCGCGCCGCTTTCCGAACTCGAAACCCGTGCCATGTTGCTCTTGCGCGCGAATGCCCTGGCAAAGGGATTCAGCGGCGTTCGTCCGCTGGTTGTGGAAGCGCTCTGCGAAATGCTGAATCGCGGCGTGCATCCGGTGATCCCGTCGCAAGGCTCGGTGGGCGCATCGGGCGACCTGGCGCCATTGGCGCATCTGGCGCAGGTGGTGATCGGGGAAGGCGAAGCGATTTATAGGGGCAAGCGCATGGGCGGCACCGAAGCAATGACGCAAGCCGGCATCACTCCGCTCCGTCTGGAAGCGAAAGAAGGACTTTCGCTTCTCAACGGCACGCAGGGAATGCTCGCGCTGCTTTCCCTAGCGCTTCGCGACGCGAATATTCTGATCGACACGGCCGACATTGCCGCGGCACTTTCGCTCGACGCGCTGCGCGGCAGTCCCGCAGCATTCGATGAACGCATCCAGAAGGTTCGCGCCTTCCCCGGACAGGCACAAACGGCGCGCAATCTGATGCGGCTGAACCGCGACAGCGAAATCCGCGAATCGCACCGTTCGGTCGCAAAAGATCCGCGCGTGCAAGACGCCTACAGCCTGCGCTGCACGCCGCAAGTTCATGGTGCGGTGCGCGATGCCCTTTCGCAAATCCGCGCCACGCTCGAAATCGAATTGAACAGCGCCACGGATAATCCGCTGGTGTTCGCCGACACCGGCGAAGTAATCAGCGGCGGAAATTTCCACGGGCAGCCTCTGGCCATGGCCGCCGACCAATTGGCCGTTGCCCTGGCCACTCTGAGCGGCATCTCCGAACGGCGCGTGGACCAGATGACCAATCCCAACACCAGCCTGCTTCCGGCGTTTCTGACGCGCGAGCCGGGACTCAATTCCGGATTCATGATCGTGCAAGTGGCCGCCGCCGCGCTGGCCAGCGAAACGAAAGCGCTGGCCATGCCGCATTCCGTGGATTCCATTCCGACGTCGGGAAATCAGGAAGATTACGTTTCGATGGGAATGAGCGCGGCGCGGCGGCTACGCCCGATGCTTGAAAATGTGCGAAACGTAGTGGCGATCGAATTAATTTCGGCCTGCCAGGGCATCGATTTCCATGCGCCGTTGCGGACGGGCAAAGCCGCGCAGCGCGCCTACGACCTGGTGCGTTCGGTGTCCGCGCGTGTGGATGCCGATCGGCCGCTTTCGCGCGACATTGCCTCGGTCTCGTCGCTAATTGCCTCGGCCGCGTTTCATGAGCTATTGCCTTAACCTTGGCGGCCCTCAGGGGTTAAAACCCCTGAGTCTTCAGCCCGTCAATGTCGGAGCTGAAGCTCCGACCCCCTAAAAAACTATCAATGGATTTCTGGGCCGGGAATAAAATTAA
>JBGQGW010000259.1:0-4867 GCA_041497605.1 Terriglobia bacterium
GCTTCTTCTCGCGCTGAATGCCCATGTCGCGGCGGCTGGAGACCAGAATCGGACAGCCGCTCAGCTTGGCGATCATTCCGCCCCACAGGTCCGATGTCTCAAAAAATGAGTGAACGATGGAGACGTGTTCCCGGCGGATCAAGGCCGAAAGATGCCAGGCAATTTTCAGCGCGTTCCAGTCGTAGGTGCGGCGGAGGTTGAAGCAATACACAGGGCAGGAAAATATCTGGGACAAATCCAATGCCGGGTTCGCGCCGAAGATCACCAACGAGCAACGGAATTTCTCGCGGGGCAGAAGGCGAATCATTTTTACGAGCGCTGATTCCGCGCCGCTATGCGGCCCCACGAAGCGATCGATCAGGTAGAGAACATGCGGCAATGGAGCGGTTGCACTGGCAGACACGGCAACCGGCGGCTGGGGCATACTGGTGGCTCGCGGTTCACTTCCCAGGCATGGATCTTCCGTAATTGAAGCGGCCTCTATCACAAAATTCGCTTAACGCCCCAAGCAGGGCCGGGTGGTTTGCAAACTCCCGAAGATTGCATCCCCCAACTCGCAGTCGAGATGGCTCCTTTCGTTGAACTAAGCCGGCGAAATCCGCCCCGGCGTGCCGGTGAACGAGGCGACCGGAGCCAATTGAGGAACTTTCGCCTCCGATTCCTGTTCCTGTTGTTGCTGCAGCAACTGCAGGCTGCGCATCACGCAGCCCAGCAGAACCCACATGAAACCGTTCACTTGCAAGTAGGTCCAGCGGTCACCGAAGAAGTTGGCGACCGCCGTACAGACAATCATGGTGGCAAACCCGAGTCCGAGCGCTCTCATGAACGTGTCGTCAGCCTTGCGGAATAGCCGGAAACCCAGCCGGAAAGCCTTTCCCAGGAGACACAAGAACAGGATCAGCCCCAGGATTCCTGTCTCGACCAATACTTTCAGATAATAATTATGAGTGTCTTCATAGGGCCCGACCCGATGTAAAAATGCATAGGTGTCGAAACCGGCACCGAAGATGGGGTCATGGGCGATCAGTACCAGCGCGTCTTGCCACAAAGTGACGCGTTCCTGGGCAGAGGAGTCCAAGCCTTCGCTCTTGTCATAAGTCATGGTGATGCGTTCCTGCACGGCCACCGGCAGCACCACCTGCCACACGACCAGCAGGAGGAGCGCAAAAATGAGGAGTTTTCTTTCCCGAAATAATCCTAGGAATATGATCGAGACCAGGAAGGCGGCGTAGGCGCCTCGCGAGAAGGAATACAACAGGCAGTACAGGCCCAAACTCACAAAGAGAATAATCCCGATCTTGAAAGTGACTTTCTTGGTGAAGGCAAAAAACGCCAACAGGAAGACGAGGAAACCCGCCTCGAACGCGCCGAATCCGTTCTCACCCGCGTAGCCCAGCAGTCCGGAAGAGCGCACGCCATAGGAAAAGTGCTCGTTGTCACGCGAACTGACCGTGTGGGCGTACTCCCGGTTCACGAGCAGGGTTGAGAGGATCATCAAAGCGAATAGAATCTTCATCTGCTTGGTGTTCTTGATCACCATCATCACGATGAGGCAGAGGATCGGCAGCACCATGTAGTTCTTCCAATCCGAAAATCGTTCGTCGGAGAAGGACAGAGGCGAGGACCCGCCGATAAAAAACCAGCCGCGCCACATGGAGATATAGAACATCACAGCCAGGATGGCGAACAGCCGGTTCATCGGATTTTTGGGAATGAGCTGGCCGCCGCGGAGCAGTGTGCCGAGCACCACGCCCAACAGCATGATGTCCACGAAGTGCTGGCCCAGAGGATAAGTAATCATGCGATAGCGCAACGTCTGCATGGGCAGCAATGGCACGAGATAGTAGAGGCAGATCTGGGGCTTCCACGCGATCGAGAGAATGAAAGCCGTAATCGCGCCGATGTAAAGGAGCAGCCCGAGGCTGTTTTCGAGTCCGAGTCCAAGTCCGAAAGGCATGCCATCTTCCTCGCTTGATTCACCCGGGATGGCGAGAGCCGGAAACAGGGCATTCCGCCTTCAACGGTTGAATCACCACGATATTCAAAACTTCGTCTTAATTTTTCCCGCCCCGCGGCAGTTCAACGGCTGCCGCAACGGCTGGCTGGTTCTGCTGCCGCGTGCCGGGCCAATTGAACTTGGCAGCCAACTCGCGCACCCTGGGATCGATCACAAACAGGATGCCAAGATAGATCAATAAACCCAATAGACCCTTGGTACCGACGTTCAAAAACGCATTTCCCAGGTCCAATTTGAACAGAATCGCCACCGTCAAGCCCGCTGCCAGCACGTATCGCAAGATTGCGGCGCCCTCAATCGCAAAGGGCAGGAGCTTGAAGGAAGCATGCATGGTCAGCAGGAAGAAGAAGAGGTAACTGACCAGGGTGGCAATGGCCGCTCCCTGCAGGCCGATTCGCGGCAGCAGCACGATGTTCATCACCACATTCAGGATGGCGGAGTAGATGATCAGCTTGGCCATGGTCCGGGTCTTCTTGAAGATCAACAGGCCGGGGTTCACCAGCGTGACCAGCGCGTAGAACAGCACGCCGATCAAGAGCGAAGGCAGCAGGCTGTCCGCAGCGCGGAATTTACTGGAAGCGAGCACGATCAGCAAATCGTGTTTCAGCAGTATCATCGTGGCAATCAAACCAATCGAGGCGCCCAGGAAAACGTCGAACACACGCGACAAAAATGCCTGCGTTTCCTCTTTCCCTTTGTTTACCCACAGCCGCATGAAAATGGGGAAAAGGGCCAGATTGAGAGGCACCATCAGCGCCTCGAGGAAATAACTCGCCATGTTATAGGCCGCCGAATAGTAGCCAAGCGGCTCCGCGCCCAGATAATGCTGAACGAGGATGCGATCCCCGGAATCGAGGATCATGAAGCCCAACTCATACACAATCAGCGGCGCGCCGAACATCAATGCCCCTTTGAACAGGGCGGAATCAAAAATCCCCAGACTCAACAGGCGGCGATGGAAAAAGTAGACGATGATTCCAATGTCCTGGAGCACGTCGACAAGGATGCTGCCGGCAAAGAACGCCCACACGCTGCGTTGCCAGCCAAAGAACAGCGCGCAAACGGCCACGATCATCAGGGCTTTTGAGGCCACGTCCAGGACATTAAACGCCGTCGTTTTCTCTTCCACGCGCAAGAAGCCATTGAGAATCGAACTGACCGCCCGGGTGAAAATGAGCAGCGAGGCCAGAATGAAAAGTTTTTTCAACGCGAGCGACACGAGCGAGACAGGCAGGCCCCAGGTGATGATGATAAAGAGTGCGGTAACACCCGCCGCGATCGCCATGGTTCCGGCCAGGAATGTGGAGAAGTAGCGGCGAAGCGCGCCGGGCTCTTTGGAAACCGTGTGCTCGTGATAGAAGCGGACGACCGAGTTCTGAATGCCCAGCTTGGCGAGAACCGTTACGGTGGCGACGACTTTCGCCACCAGGCTCATCACGCCGTAATCCGCCACCGAGAACAGGCGCGTGAACAGAGGAAAGGAGACGAAACCGAGCAAAATCACGCCCACGCGTCCGCCCAGATAGTGCGGGGCCTGACGCAGAAGCGTTCGAAGTTCTTTGCTCGAGTCACTCATACGATTTCGCGAAGCCCCGAATGCCCGATCTTCTCCCCCGAATCACTCGCCCATCGGCCCAGCAATCACCGAGACCAGATTTGGGATTCCATCCACCAGGACCGGTCAGATGGGAAACGATGAACCGCTCAGAGCGGTGGGACAGAGGAACGAGTTTCGCGAGAGCCTGCCAAACCGGAAGCCCGTGCATGTTCGCAGAGCCTCAATCCGTCTTCTCTCGATCTCAGATTCCGGCCGCCCTCAGAGACGCGAACGGGTTGAATCGCGTCCTGCACCGTTTGTACCAGCCTGGGACTACCTGTCGAGTGGTTGGTACGCACTCATGTAACGGTAGTAGGAATCCCAGCAGAGGTCCGCTTCGTTCAAAATCACGCCGCGAAGGCGCTGCCCCACGAGCTGATACGATTTCTGGACCAACTCACGCGGCGTCGCGTGGACGCGGAGCACCATCAGCACCGCATCCGACATCGGCGCAAGTTCCGGCACGTCGGCGGAAGCGATCACGGGTGGCGCATCCATGATGACCCAATGGAATTTCTTGCGAGCCCACGCCAGGAAGTCAGTGGTGCCGGGGCTTTTGAATACCGCCAGAGGATGCCGCACGGCTTTGGCCGCGGCCGCAATGTACAGCGGCAGGTCGTTGACCGCAAGCACCACGGATTCCGGAGAAACTTCGCCGCTGAGTGCCGACTCGATCCCCGGCGAGGGACGGATTCCGAGCGCACTCGAGATCGCCGGTTGGCGGAGGTCAAATTCGGCAAGGAGCGTGGACGCATTGCTTTCGGCCAGGCACCAGGCGAGATTGATCGCATTCAGCGTCTTGCCGTCGCCCTTGGCGGGGCTGGTGATCATCAAGATCCCGCCCTGGGGAAACTGTTCTGCCAGGTTGTGCCGGAGCAGGCGGTATTGCTCGATGGCGACGCCGTCGGGGTCCGTCTGAAATACCATCCGGCTATTTACATCCGGACGCAGATCGATCTTCCGGAACCCATTGTTCGAGACGCCGTGCGTCGTCGGGTCCGCTTTCCAAAGCTGCCCTGCGGACGAGTTCAGCACATCGTTGGTGAAAGGACCTGGTAGTTGGCTCATAGGACTGGGTGTACCCTCCAAAGGAATCCGGCCACCAACAGGCATGCGAACACCGAGGTGGTCAGGGCAAAAACTGCGAACCGAATGCGGCGACGCCGGTCAGAGGGCGTCACGATCGAGGGAATGGTCGCCAGCAAAGATACGGAGGCCGGCAGCATATCGTTCACTTCCCTCTCCGCGCGAAC
>JBGQGW010000260.1:0-4857 GCA_041497605.1 Terriglobia bacterium
CTTCATGAAAATCTTGGACGCGCCGAGGCCAAGAAGGAAACGGCCTTCGCCGGCCGCGTCTTGCAGGACGCGCGCCTCCATCGCGATTTGAACGGGATGCCGCGTATAAGGCGAGATGATGCCCCATCCAATCGTAATCTTCTTGGTCTCGCGCGCGAGGATGGCCGTGATCGAGGTAGACGACCGCGCTTACATCGAATGCTTCCGCCACCACGGGTATGCTTCCGCGAGCCAGAACGTGTCGAACCCCGCGGCGTCGCAGGCTTGCGCCATTTCGACGGTTTCATTCAACGGTTCCATGCTGAGCTGCAAAACTCCAATTCGAAAAGGGACGCTCATGGTTTTTTTGTTGACTCCTTATGAGTAGACAAATGCTTCATGGGTTTGTCCAGGAATGTTCCAAACCTTTAATCAGGGCCCACATGGTTTTATTGAGGGGCGTCGGAACGCCATGTTTCTCGCCCCAGTTCACAATCGCGCCATTCATGAAATCCACTTCCGTCTGCCGCTTGGCAATCACATCTTGCAGCATGCTGGCCTTGTGTTTCCCCGGAGCAGCAGCGCCCTTCTGCACCAACTGGCGCGGATCGCCGTGCAGTTCGATTCCCATGGCCTTGGCCACGGCAATTCCTTCCGAGATCAAGGCCTCGAACAATTGGCCGGTCGCCGGCAACCGCGTCGCGGCGCCGTGATGCAGAAGCGTCAAGGCTCCCACCGGATTCGTCGAGGCATTGAAGATCAATTTGGTCCACTGCGCGCCGCGCGCATCTTCCAGCGCAATCACGCTCAGCCCCGCGCCATTCAGCAAGTCCGCCAAAGCTCGAACGCGAGCCATCGGAGTCTTGGTGGGCTCAAAAGGGCCAATCCAGGTATCGCCTTGAATATCGTAGCCCACGTGACCGGGTTCAATGATGTGGCCAGCGGGAAAGGTGGTGCCGCGAATGACGTAGGGAACATGCTCGGCCAGAATTTCCTCGTTGCCGACGCCATTCTGCACGGAACAGACCGCGCTCGTCTCCGGAAACAGGTGAGCGGTTTGTTCAATCGCCCTGCGCGTGTGGATGCTCTTGGTGGCGACGATTCCGAAATCGCAGACTGGAATTTCGCTCGCATTGTTCGTCGCTCTCACCGGAGCCGTGAAATCCGCGGCGCCCGAAAGCCTCAAACCGTTCTTGCGAATCGCCTCGACGTGCTCTTTCGCCACATCGTAGGCCCAAACTTCCACATCGCCACGACGCGCCAAATGCGCCGCAAAAATACTGCCCACGGCGCCGCAACCCACTATGCAAACCTTCATGGATTCCTCACCTTGGCCTTTCACTGCCGTTATAAAACTTCCACGGAACATTGGTCAGATTTTCGCCTTCCTTTTTGCCGACGCGATAGGTGTCCTGGGTATAGAGACAGACTTGCCCATCCGCATCCACCACTTGGGGGTGAAGGCTGAAGATCATGTTTTCGCGGAGTTCCACATTTGTTTGCGCGCCAATCGCCGGATATTCAATCATCGTCTGGCCGATGGAGTGGCCCGTCAGATGGCCGAAACTGAATCCTCGCTTGGCGAATATTTCGGCAGCGGCCCGGTGCGCGCTGCTGGCCAATTCGCCCTCGTGCAACTTCAGGCGCGCCGCCTCCAGCGCTTCGGGATACAGTTCAGCCATTGCCGCGGTACGCGCGCTGACCTGGCCACGGATCAAAGGCCTCGAAAACTCCACCCAGTAGCCATCGGCGCCGGTGATCTCCAGCGAATACAGCAACACATCGTCGGCTTTGACGACGCGGTGGCCGGGGACCTTGAAGTGGGCTTCTGATTCTCCCTTCTCGCCTGACAGAACAATGTTCATCATCCGCAGCCCCGCGCCCCGCGCGAAAAATCGTTCCACTGCCGGCGCCATGATTTCGGCTTCGGTTTTTCCCGGCTCGTAGGCCTTCACCAGAGCCCAGAAACCTTCCACGATGATTTCCATCGCGTCACGCACACCGGCCAGCTCTTCCTCGCTCTTCACGGCGCGCGCCATATCGAATGGCTGGTCGAATGCCACGATCTCGCAGGCTCCTTGCGCCAGCGCCCGGTAATCCCGCACCGGCATGATGTAGTTCAATCCATAGACGCCCAATCGCTTCCACTGCTTCGATTGCGCTCGCTCGCGCAGCCACTCGCCCGGCACGTCCGCCCAAATATGGTCTTTTACCCAGGGCTTTTTCTTGTCGCCGATCCAGCGCGCCTCTTTTGGAAACAAGATCAGCGGATCGCCCTCCAGCGGAATCAGAACATAGACGTAGCGGTGAACGATCTCGAAATCGGAGACGTACCGGACCGCTCCTTCGAATCCGGTGTACTCGCTTCCGCACACCACGAGTGCGTCGATATTCTCTTTGGCCATCGCCGCGCGGATGTTCCGGTATCGCCGGTCGATTTCCTGTTGGCTCACCATGAAATACTCTTTCTCCTTCTCTCCGTGGCGCGCAATTTCTGGAGCAACGCCCACATCCCCGCTAACTCGCGCCGCAAATCTCGGCAGCGGCCAGCGCGTAAATCTTGGTAATATCCACAAACCTCTTGATCGCCACTTTTTCGCCTTCCGAGTCGCGCGGCCCGCTCGAAGGCCCGTAATTCAGAGTTTCGATTCCATAGCGGGTCATCACGGAGGCATCCGAGCACCACAGCACGGTGTCGCGCTTGGCCGGCGCGCCCATCACGCGCTGATGCGATGCTTCGATCGTCTTCACCAATTGGTGATTCTCGCTGATCTCAGCGCCCGGAACAGAAACATACGTTTCGAAATCAAGCCCGTACGTCGGAAATTTCTTCTGCAGTTCGAGGAACAAATCCTTGGCGGCATGCCGCGCACGCTGCATCAGGATCGTGGGAGGAACGCGCATGTCGAGATACACGTCAGTGCGCTCCGGAGTGCGGCTAGCCCGCCAGGCGTGCCCTCCGTGAATCCCGCCCACATTGACGATTCCCTTCTGCCCGCAATAAGAAGCCTCGGTTTCCCACTTGGGAATCCACTCGTAGATCACATCCAGCACGTCGTGCATGCGGCGAATGGAATTTTCGCGTTCGCGCCCGCGGCCAAAAGCGGTATGGACATAAGGTCCCTGCGTGGATATGCGCACCCAGAAGGAACCGTAGTGGCCTAGAACCAGTTGCATGTCCGTCGGCTCGCCAAGAATGCACATGTCCGGCGCAATCCCGTGGCAAACCATGTAGTGCGAGCCGAAGCCGTAGCCGCGGTATTGCTTGCCGGTGAATTCATCACCCCATTGCGTTTTCTCAATTTCACCGGCCACGGCGGCGATCATGATGCTGCCATCGATTTTCACGCCCGCGCGCTGCAGGGCCTTCACCGCCTGGGTGTAGCAGACCAGAGCGCCTTTCATGTTGTAGATGCCGAGGCCGTAAATCATTCCATTTTTGATGATGGGATGCGGCTTGTAGCCGGCGCCGGTGAGATACGTTTCGCGGCCGGTGTTGGAGGTATCCATGTGGCCGTTGAACATCAGGTTCTGCCCATTGCCGGCGCCTTCCCAAAGGCCGATGACATTGGCCCGCCCCTCTTCCACTTCCTGCCAGGCGACGCGCAAGCCGATGGCTTCGAAAATCCCGCGCATATACCGCGCCATTTCGAGCTCTTCACCCGTGGGACTTGGAATACTGATCACGTCGCAGGCCATGGAGATGATTTCCTGTTCATTCACCTGCGCCAGAATCTTCTCCGCCAGTTCCGCGTTTATCATTGCAACCGCCTTCCCCTGTCAGAAACGAAAGTCATCGGGATACGAGCAGAGCTTCTCATTCCCATTTCCGGTGATCCAAAAATTGTCTTCCAAGCGCAATCCACCGCCACCTTCCCAGTAAATTCCCGGCTCAATCGCGAGAACCATTCCTTTTTTCATGACTCCGGGGGCCGCCTGGTGGGCATAGGGCGGCTCATGCGCGCGCGCCCCGACTCCGTGTGCCACGGGATGCGAGGGCTGCCCGGGATAACCGGCCGCTGCAATTCCCTCGCGAATCATCCGGTCGAGTTCGCCCAGACTCGCGCCTTCGCGCGTATACGCCGCGGCCTCGTTGAACACTTTCAGGAGTTGATCGAGGAGCTTGTCATACTCGGGCGTCAATTTACCGGGGCAGATATTTTTCGTCAGGTCGGTCCAGTATCCATCGGCGCAAACCCAAATTTCGACCAGCGTGGGTTCATTGGCCTGGATGGGGCGATGGCTGGTGGCGGTGAAGGTAGCAATTCCCTTCCCCGACCAGACCAGCGTAAAGGCGCGCGCCATCTCCACTTTTCCTTTGTAGCCGACGCCGATCGAGTGGATGTGGCCTTCAATCATCGCCGCCACTTCGCTTTCCTTCATTCCCGGCTTTATTTCCCGGCGCGCGTATTCCATTCCGGCCGCCGCCAATTCGTTGGCGATCTTCATGCGCTCGATTTCCTGCCCGGTCTTGATCGAGCGGACCTCGGCTAGCAGCGGCGCCGCATCCACAACTTGTTTGACGGCGCGGGGGAACGCATCGAAATATCCCTGCGTGTAATTGCTGGGCTCGCCCACCATGCGGTCGCAGATTTGTCCGAGTTGCGAGAGCTCGACTCCGACGCGCCCGGTTAATTTTCGCTCGCGCAGCACATCCAGGCATTGCTCGAGCGAACGCATCATGGGAGGGCGCGGATCTTGCGGATGATAGAAGCGGAAAAATCGCACATCCTTGTTCCACGCCGAGCGCTGCGCTTCCCGGAATTGGGGCTCGATGACCAGAAGGGTGGGATCGCCTTCGCGCGGAAAAATCGCAATGTCATATCCCTTCATGGTCCAATAATCGGTTAGATACAGGATGTTATCCGGCGCGCGCAC
>JBGQGW010000261.1:0-4820 GCA_041497605.1 Terriglobia bacterium
CGCGACCGTTACAATCAGCGCTGGATCGTCCAGCGCCTGGGCTACCTCACGCCAGCCCAGGCTCGCCAGCAACTCCTTGCACTCGGAGTCGCTGCATGAATACACTCAGTTCAGTGTCCAAAAAATCCGGGGCTAAACACAATTTGTGGAAACCGATGCTCATACCCCAAATGTTAAATTGTGGCTGTACCTAGGCGGAGGGAAGCTTGTGATAACGAATGGTGGCTTCCCGCAGAAATAGTAAATTTGCTCAATCGAGACTAGGGAGACTACTAATGTCGCACTGGAAGCATGTTTCGATCGCAGGAATTGTGGCGGTCCTGTTTTTTGTCCCCGTTGTTGCTAGCCCGATCGTGTTTTCGACTGGGCTCACACTGTATGAGCCCACCCGCGCCTATGACACCTACATTATCTTTGACGGCCGGGATGGAAAATCACACCTCATTGACATGAGGGGGTACGAAGTGAAGGCGTGGAATTACGCCGGATTCCCCAGCCTGATGATCGATCCCAAATTGATTGGAGGGAAGCTCGGGCACGTCTTAATACAGAAGGAAGGACTCGGAGGCCATGGGCCCGACCTGTTCCGCAACAAGACCGTGGCGGAACTGGATTGGGATGGGAACGTCGTCTGGGAGTGGGGCGATCAGGCGCCCGGCGGCGCCGCCAGCCAGAACCACGACATTGCGCGATTACCCAACGGCAACACGCTCCTGGTCTCAACAGTCGTTCACTCCATTCCAGGCTTCTCTGCCCCCAGTGTGCCAGACCAGTGTATTTATGAGGTTTCTCCGGCTGGTGGGATTGTCTGGAAGTGGGTTTCTTCCGAGCATCTGGATGAGATGGGTTTCTCCGAAGAAGGCCTGGCCATGATTCACCGTGGCTTTTCGATTAGCGGTGCGCAATCAGGTTTTCTTGTGATCAACAACATGAAGCCTTTAGGGCCCAATCGCTGGTACAGTGCCGGCGATCAGAGGTTTCATCCGGATAACATCATCATTGACTCACGGGAAGGGAACTTTATCGCCATCATCGAAAAGGTGACTGGAAAGATCGTATGGCGTATTGGCCCCTATTATCCAGACACAGGACAACCGCCATACCGGCGAGCGTACAACCACAACGTGCCGCGTCCCGTGGATCAGATCGCCGGCCAGCATGACGCAAACATGATTGCAGAAGGCCTGCCCGGTGCGGGCAATATATTGGTCTTCGATAATCAAGGTTCGGCGGGCTTTCCGCCGGCTTACCTTTCCTCCGTCGCCGGTTCCCGAGTGTTGGAAATTGATCCGATAAAAAAGGAGATCGTGTGGCAATACGACGCCGAGGATTCCGATCAGGCGCCGTGGACGTTCTTCAGCTCCTTCATCAGCAGCGCCCGCCGCCTCCCCAATGGAAACACTCTAATATGCGAAGGGATGACAGGAAGGATCTTTCAAATCATTCCCCAGGGCGAAATCGTTTGGGAATATGTCAGCCCTTATTTCGGCCGTAGGGCTTTCGGAGAGAGGGAAGTCAGAACCAATTTCGTCTACCGCGCTCAACCTGTCCCCTACGACTGGGTGCCGGTCGGCAAGCCTCATTAGAAAAACGCGATCAGCAGGCGTCACCGCTCAGACGAGTGTGGCTATGAGGGTAACTTCGCTCGAAACAAGGCGCCTCGCCGCTTTCCTGCGCGGAAAAGTTTCGATCGAATTTTCTAAACTGCAGTCCCTTCGAGAACCAGCGAGTCTAAATTGCGTTTTAGGATCTCCAGCACTGCCTCGACATCTTCCATTGTGTTATACACGTGTAAGCCAATCCGCAAACCATCATGTCTGTTCGACACAACAATCCGACGTTCGGCGAGTTTTCCGACCAGAGCCAGTGAATCTTTGCATCTCAGGACGACAAGCGGGCCCACACTGTCCGGTGTATGCAATTCGCCATGAAGTACATTTTCTAATCCGCGATTGCCGAGCCATCCCCACACCCTCAAGGAAGGGGAACAAGGCAACGCAATGGGATGCTGTCGAGTTCGTGTGGGGGCGTTTGCTGAGTGTCCTGGCGGATAACCTATGTTATTTTGCGTACATTTGAAGGGGAAAGGTCTGGTTACTGAAAGAGAGGGCCTAAGGAAGGCTCGGAAAGAGGATCGGCGTGGAAGACATCGGTCGGCGTGAGTTTGTCCTGATGACAGCGGGTACATGTGCCCTTCATGCAGTCTCGAATGGAACATCTGCCTTCGCGGCAGTAGCGGGCTCAGTGGATGATTTGGCCGGGATAACTCTGAGCGAGGCCTCGAGGCGCCTACGATCGAAAGAAGCAACCTCGACGCAACTGACTCAGGCTTGCCTGGACCGCATCAAGGTCTACAATCCGAAAATCAATGCCTACATCACGGTAATGCACGAAGACGCCCTGGCGCAGTCGGCGCAATTGGACAGTGAAGCCAAGGCAGGTAAATTCCGCAGCACATTGCATGGCATTCCCATCGCGCTCAAGGACAATATTGACACGGCCGGAACGCGCACCACCGCAGCCAGCGAAGTCTTCGACGACCGCATCCCCGCGGAAGACGCCGAGGTGACGCGCCGCCTGAACCAAGCGGGAGCGGTGATTATCGGCAAGACCAACCTGCACGAATTCGCAATGGGGGACTCTTCCGCGACGAGCTATTTTGGCCCGGTGCGAAACCCCTGGGCGCTCGACTACATCTCCGCAGGATCATCGGGAGGATCGGCTGCGGCAGTGATCTCCGACCTGGCATATGGAGCGCTGGGGACGGATACCGGCGGCTCGGTGCGCATGCCGGCGGCTTACTGCAGCATTGTGGGACTGAAGCCGACCTACGGACTGGTGTCAATCCGCGGAATCATTCCGATGATCTATTCGCTCGATCATTGCGGTCCAATGGCAAGGACAGTCGAGGACGCGGCGATGCTGCTGAACGCGCTGGCGGGATATGACAAGCTGGATGTCGCCAGCGTGGAGCATCCGCAGGAAGACTACGTTGCCGCGATGAAGCAGCCTATCTCCGGAATGCGCCTGGGGATTCCGCGGGCTCCATTTTTCGATCGTCTCGACGATGAAATATCTACAGCGATTGAGGAAGCGCTTGCCGTCCTCGCGAAACTAACCAAGAGCACCAAGGATGTTCACCTGCCCAGTTCGAGCGCGATCTCGAAAACTTCGCTCGATGGGGAGATGGAAGCATTCCATATGCAACTGTTCCGGCGCGATGCGGGGAAATATTCATTGGGCCCTCGCCGCCGGCTGGAAAACCTGCAGAGAACGATGAACGACAATAGCACCGAGACCTGTTCTTCAAAGGTCGTGGATTACGTGCTTGCCAACTGGGAACTGATCCGGATGCGCCGAACGATTGACGATGCCTTCACGGAATTCGATTTAGTGGCATTGCCAACAAACCGCATCCTGCCGCGAACCATTGCCGATGCCTTGAATCGTGAAGAAGAACCGAAGCCGCGCGAGCCGGAAGAAACCAATAACAATTTCGCATTCAATGTTTTTGGAATTCCGGCGATCACGGTTCCGTGCGGTTTTTCCGCCAGCGGCTTGCCCATTGGGCTGATGATCGCGGGCCCAAGATTTTCAGAAGGGAAAGTGCTGGCTCTGGCCAATGCCTACGAAAAAGCAACGCAGTGGCACACGAGAAGGCCGAAACTCAGTCCCGATATGCCTGTTCCGCCCGTTCCGCGCAAATCGTGAACTCGCAAATTTGTTCGAAATCGCGGGGCAACCTACTCGATGGAAGCCGCGTTAATCGGAAACGCGTTCGAGGATGTAGCAATTCTTCGAAGGAAACGTCAGGATCAGGCGGTTTCCTTCGAATTTGTAATCGCTGGCTTCGTCCGGCCCCTCCCGCGATAGAACCGGCTGTTTTTCGTCGCCCGGCCTCACATGAATCTGCACCCACTGCGTGAAAACGATTTGCTTGCTGTCCAGCTTGTAAGGGCCGGCGTTTCCGTTGGCCTCGTCAATGGGACCGCTACCCAACTTGAACCGCACGTTCGCGGAATAATAATTCTTCGTGAAGATGAAAAGGCCCTGCATCGGGTGAGGAGTTCCGTTGATTTCGTAGGTGACGGCTTTCCACGCGCCGACGATCCGGTGATCCTGAGCGGCGGGCGATGCGACAGCACAGAGCAGCAGCGCAATGACGAAAATTATCCGTTGAGACATTTATCCTCCCGGTGCCAGGGCGCAGAGGCAAGAGCATGAAGGGCCAATTACAAATTGGTATGCGTTAAAAATTATGGGACGATCGACGCGTCTTTCTTGAACACCACTCTACCGCCGACCATGGTCACTAACGGCGTGATCTCCTTGATATCATCTTCCGGCACCTTCAAGAAATCCGCTGAGATGACCACCAGGTCGGCAAGTTTTCCCGGCTCGAGCGAGCCTTTCACATTTTCCTCGAAGGTAGAATAGGCGGCCCAGATGGTGTGGAATCGCAGCGATTCTTCGCGCGTCAGCTTCTGGTCGATGCCCACCACCTCGCCATCAATCGTTTTTCGCGTAATCTCGACCCACATCCACTTGAAATTATCGCTCGGCTCAAGCGACCAATCCGTTCCCCCCAGAATGGGGATTCCGCGATTGAGCAGCTCGCGATAGGGATGCGACATCGCGGCGTACTCCGGTCCGTAATTTTGCAGAAAATTCCGGCGCAGATTGTAAAGATGCCAGGTCTGCGAGTGCATCAGCAACCCAAGCTGCTTGATCCGGTCCATTTGTTCCGGATGCAAAATATAGCCGTGTTCGATGGCCCAGCGCTTGCCAACAATCGAATCGTCTTTATTGGCAGCTTCGTA
>JBGQGW010000262.1:0-4782 GCA_041497605.1 Terriglobia bacterium
CCGCGATCCTCGCGGGGCAACTGAGCAGTTATACCCGTGACGACCGGAAAATTGAAATCTCCTTCTACTGGCCGGTCAAGAATGATCCCATCCGCATCGACCATGGCGAGCTCTGTTCCCTGCCGCAGGAATGCTACGGGCACGCGTTCGACGATTTCGACCTGGACTAAATTCGGCAATGCACGGCGGACGGTGGCGCGCTGAATCCAGGGCATAGCTTCGAGCTGGCGGCGCCGCTCGTCGAGCGGGATGAGCAAAACACTGTTGCCTCGATCCACGGCAAAAAGGTCCAGCACCGCGGCGCGGGAAACGTTTTGTGTGCCGCTGATCATCACCTGCTGCGGGTGGATCAGCGCCATTTGCGGCGAGGCAAACAAGAAATTTGCGACGCCGTAGAGCAGCCACGCGGCGGCAGCGCCGGCGACGACCCAGAATGCTACGCGAAAATAGACCTTCCAGGCCTTCTTTCCGAATTTCCGGCGCTTGATCTCGACCGGTTTTTGCCGGCGCAGATAGCGCGGTTCCTCGTCAACCACCACTTCCGGAGGAAATGCCTGTGCGTCCATGGCCATTTCGTTCAGTGGCTCCAGAGAATGACTTCGTTTTCCATTTCAAAGCCGAATGACTTGCGCACTCGCTCGCGCACATCGGCGATCAGCGCGAGCATGTCCGCGCAGGTCGCCTTCCCTGCATTCACAAAAAAATTGGCGTGGCGGTCGCTCACCATTGCGTCGCCCACGCGGTGGCCCTTGAGATTGAGTGCATCGATCATGCGGCCGGCCGAGGCGCCCGGTGGATTCTTGAAAATGCACCCGGCGCTCTTTTGATTGAGCGGCTGGCTGGCGCGGCGTTTCTGATTGCACACCCGAATCCCCTCGACGATTTCGCGATAGGGCTTCGGCGGCAATTCCAGCTTCACGCGAAGCATAATATCGTCCGGCGCGAACGAAGTGTGCCGGTAGTCAAATCGAATTTCGTCGCCGCGCAGCGTTTCGATCTTGCCCGAAGCCGCACGATACAGCTCCACTTCGCGCACATAGGAGCCGATTTGCATTCCATACGCGCCCGCATTCATGCGCAGCGCGCCTCCCACCGAGCCCGGAACGCCGATCAAGCCTTCCATGCCCCCCAGATCGCGTTTCGCGCAATACGTTACCATGCCGCCAAGATCAGCCGCTGCGTCCACATGGGCCAGCGTCCCTTCGATGCTCACTCCCGGCTGCACGGAAGGTAGTTGTAGCACTACCCAGGGCAGCTCGCCATCCGCAACCAGCAGATTTGTCCCGCCCCCCAAAAAGCGGTGCGGAATGCCTTCGCGATCGAGCAGACGAATCACTTCCGGCAAATTCTCGTACTTTCGGATGATCAACCGGTCGGTGGTGCCGCCAATGCCGAGCGACGTCAGATCCGCCAGCGAAGCGGCGGGGCGCAAATCGACCCCCAGTTCGGTGAGCGCGCTCGAAATGGACGGCTTCTCAACTCGCATTGGGCAAAGCGACCTGTGAACCTAATAGCACCAAAAGCTGGTCGAGCGCGCGGCCCACACTGCCGGCGCCGATCGTCAATATCGCGTCTCCCTGACGCGCTTCCTTCAGCAGGTATTCCACCGCGCCTTGCATCGTGCTTGAGAAAATCACGTTCTTGTGTCCGGCGGCGGAAATCGCCAGCGCCAGTTTTTCCCCGGTGACGCCTTCGATCGGCTTCTCCCCCGCCGCGTATATTTCCGTCACCACCAGAACGTCCGCATTCTCGAAAGCATGGCAGAACTCATCCCAAAGGTGCTTCGTGCGCGAGTAGCGATGCGGCTGGAAAAACACAAGCTGCCGCTGGAAGCCGCAACTGCGCGCGGCTTCGAGCGTGGCGCGAATTTCCGCGGGATGATGTCCGTAATCGTCGATCAAAGTGACGCCATTGGGCGTCCCTTTCACTTCAAAGCGCCGGCCCACTCCCATGAATTTCTCGAGACCGATGCGAATCAAATCCGGGGGCAAATTCAGATACAGTCCCACCGCCGCGGCGGCAGCCGCATTGCGCACGTTGTGAATCCCGGGCGGAGAAAACAGGCTGAACATGCCTAGATCTTTTCCGTGAAAGGTGAGACGAAATTCGCTGCCCAGCCCTTCGAGCTTTACGTCGCTGATCATCAGGTCCGCCTGGCTGGAGGTGCCATAGGTGATCACCGGCCGCTTCACCCCGGGCAGAATCGCGCGGATATTCGGCTCGTCGATGCACAGAATTGCCGAACCATAGAACGGCACGCGATTCACGAACTGCAGAAATACTCCCTGGATTTCTTCGAGCGAGCTGTATTGGTCCAGGTGCTCGCGGTCAATCGTGGTGACGACCGCCACCACCGGCGCCAGCAGCAAAAACGTGCGGTCGCTTTCGTCCGCTTCCACCACCATGTACTCGCTCTGGCCCACTCGCCCCCCGGTGCCGGCATGATTCACGCGACCGCCCACCACGAATGTGGGATCGAGTGCAGCCGCGGCCAGCACCGAAGTGACCAGCGATGTCGTCGTGGTCTTCCCGTGCGCGCCGGCGACGGCGATTCCGAATTTCAGGCGCATCAATTCGGCCAGCATTTCCGCGCGCGGTATCACGGGAATTTTCAGCCGGTGCGCCTCGATCACTTCGGGATTGTCATGGCGAATCGCGGAGGAAGTAACCACCACGTGCGCGCCGTGGACCTGCTCGGGCCTGTGGCCTTCGAAAATCCGGGCGCCGAGATTGCGCAAACGATCGGTGACCGGCGATACTTTCATGTCCGATCCGGAAATGGCGTAGCCCAGCGCCAGCAGCACCTCGGCAATGCCGCTCATGCCGCTGCCGCCGATCCCCACCAGGTGCACGCGTTGGAAATTCCGGAATGTAGCCATCATCGCAGTGCAATCCCTTCGAGCAGATCCACAATTGCCTCGGTCGCGTGCGGGCGAGACATCCCGCGCGCGCTTCGTTCCATTTCGCTCAGTCTCTGCGGCTGGTCCAGAAGGGAAAAGATTTCGTTCGTCAGGCGCTCCGGCGTCAGTTCCTCTTGCGGCAAAACTCGCGCCGCTCCGGCGCGTTCCATGGCCTGTGCATTCCGGAGTTGGTGACTATCCGTCGCGGCTCCAAAGGGGATGAAGATGGCGGCACGCCCGGCAGCGGCAACTTCAGCCACCGTAATCGCCCCGGACCGGCACACGATCAAATCGGCCTGGGCAAACTGCTCCGCCATGTCGCGGATAAAGGGGCTGACCTCCGCTTGGAATTCGCGCCGCGCGTAGGCAACGCGCACCGCATTATAGTCGCGTTCGCCGGTCTGGTGCACGATGAAAAGCTGATTTTTTCGCGCGGCAATCCGGTCGAGTGAATCGATCACCGCGCGATTGATCGGCAGCGCGCCGCGGCTGCCTCCGGTGATCAGCAATCGAAAAGGGGCGCGATGTTCGCGCGCGGCCGCTTGGAAAAATTCTTTGCGCACGGGAATACCGGTGACCGTGGCCTTCGAGCCCCAGCGATCCCGCGTTTCGTCAAAGCCGGCGGCGATGCGCGTGGCCATATCGCCAAGAATGCGATTCGTAAAGCCGGGTTCGGCGTTCGGTTCGAACACCACCGTGGGAACGCCGCTCCATGTCGCCAGCAGCATCATCGGCCCCGAAGCATAGCCGCCGACGCCGAAGGCGGCGGCAAACTTGTGCCGGCGCAGGATGGCAGCCGAATCGGCTAGTCCCATCGGCAACATTGCCGCATTGCGCAGCAACTTCAGGCCGCTTATGCCTTTCAATCCCGCCGCATGGATCAATTCCAGCGGCAGGCCTGCTTCCGGCACCAGTTTCGCTTCTAGCCCGCGTTCGGTTCCCACAATCACAACTTCCCTTCCTTCATCCCGCTCCAGCCATTCTTTCGCCACTGCCATTGCCGGAAAAACGTGTCCGCCGGTGCCGCCGCCTGCCACCAGCAAATTCAAACCATGCTGCGCATCGCCGGCGCGCGACAAGCGTCAGTCCGCGTGCTGGCTGATATTGAGCAGCACGCCCGTGGCCAGCAACATCACCAGCAAACTCGAGCCGCCATAGCTGATAAACGGCAGCGAAATCCCTTTTGTTGGCACCAGGCCCAGCACCACGCTCAGGTTGATCATCGCCTGGCCCACCACCATGGTGGTAATGCCCAGGGCTAGTAACCGCCCAAATTCATCGGGCGCTTTCAGCGCGATGCGAATTCCGCGCCAGCCGTAATACGCAAAGAGCGCGACCACGGCGATCGCGCCGATGTAACCCAGTTCTTCGCTCAGCACCGCAAATATAAAATCCGTGTGCGCTTCCGGCAGATAAAAAAGTTTTTGCCGGCTTTCCATCAAGCCCACTCCGGTAAGGCCGCCCGAACCCACTGCAATCAGCGATTGCAACAACTGGAATCCGTGGCCCTGGGGATCGGCGTTGGGAGAGAGGAACGACAGGATGCGTTGATAGCGATAGGGCACGCGCACGACGAAGAAGTAAAATAACGGCAACGCGCCCAGCGCAGCATACCCAAGATAGCGCATCGAAAGGCCGGAAACATAAAACAACATGAGCGCCACCAGCAGAATCATCAGCGCGGTGCCTAGGTCCGGCTCGGCGATCACCAGGCCGGCAAGCAGCAGCACCGGACCGAGCGCCGGGGCCAGAGTGTTCATCACGTCGTTTATGCCGTATTCGCGCCGCCGTCGCCGCAGCTCGAGGAACCATGCGAGATACAAAATCACCACCAGCTTGGCCAGTTCAGAGGGCTGTATGCCCAGCGGGCCGAGGCGAATCC
>JBGQGW010000263.1:0-4763 GCA_041497605.1 Terriglobia bacterium
AAGGAGCCGTGAAGCAGCTTCAATTCCGGGGACTCGAAAACCTGCGGGCGCGGTTGAGCAAGGAGCCGGGTGCAAAGCCGGGTGGGAAACATGCCTAAGCGAAGTTTGAGCGAACAACTCGATCAACATGTGGACGCGATCATGGCCCATCGCGACGCGGAAATTCCGCAGGCAGGTCCCGGCATCGCTCCGCTGCTTCGGATCGCCGCGGGCCTGCGCGATCTTCCCCGCCGGGAATTTAAGGCAAATTTGATGGCTGACTTGCAAAGGAGAGGATCGATGGCAACGAAAGCGAGTGCGGTTCCAGTTTCCGGGCCGGAGGAGAAGGCCGCGAAAACGGATCAGCCGGTGCGCGAAGGATTCCGCACAATCACTCCCTATATTGTGACCAATGAGCCGGATGAACTGGTCACTTTCATGAAACAGGTGTTTGGCGCGGAAGAACGGTTCCGAGCCGTCGGATCGGCGGGGGGCTATCACATCGAGGTGAAATTGGGCGACTCGATGTTGATGATCGGTGGTGGCAGGGAATGGCGCGGGAAACCGATGCCTACAGCGATTCACGTGTACGTGGAAGACGCGGACGCTGCCTACCATCGTGCGATTGAGGCGGGCGCGAATTCGATTCATCCTCCCGTCGATCAACCGTATGGCGACCGGGAAGGGAGCGTGCGCGATCTTTCCGGAAATGACTGGTACATCGGCACGCACCAGAGCGGCCACTATATTCCCGAGGGACTGACGAACCTTCAGCCCTATCTTCATCCGAAGGGAGCCGCGCAGATGATCGATTTCTTCGTGCGGGCATTCAGAGCGGAAGAATTGGGCCGCCACCAGACGCCGGACGGGACGATTCATCACACGACCGTGCGCATTGGGAGTTCTACGCTGGAAATGGGCGAGGCGCACGGCGAATTTCAGCCCCGGCCCGCCATGTTCTATATGCACGTTCCCGACGTGGACGAATTCTACAAACGCGCCGTTGCAGCGGGGGCTGTTGCGTCGGGTCCACCCACGGATCAGCCGTATGGAGCTCGAGTAGGCTCGGTGAAAGATCCGATGGGCAACGATTGGTACATCTCCACACCCATCAAGGGTTTTAAGGGATAGTTGAACCTGATGAACACCGCCGAACCACTGATCCGCAACATTTCGGACACTGCGCGCTGGGTGGCCGTGTATCGGGCGGACGAAACCGAACGGCCGGACGCGCTCTTTCGCGATCCCTTTGCCCGGCATCTGCCTGTTTGAAAAACGATAACCGGATACCGGCGCGATTACACACCCCAACCGTAGCGCTCGGAATGCAGCAGCGATTCGCCCATTTCGGTGCGAATCATTTCCGTCATGGCCGAGCAGCCAATGATTTTGCTATCCGCTTCGGCAATGTCGGTGGTGCGGTAGCCGCGATCCACTACACGATCCACCGCGGCATCCATCCATACCGGCTCAGCCTCGAGTCCGAACGATTCCTTCAGCATCATGCTGATGCAGGAGATGGAACCAATCGGGCACGCGAGGTCTTTCCCGGCAATCGAAGGCGCCGATCCATGGATCGGTTCGTAGAGCGCGGGACCATCGCCCAGGCTCATCGAAGGCACCAGGCCGATGGAGCCGACCAGCGCGGCTGCTTCGTCACTGAGAATGTCCCCGAACATATTCGAAGTCAGGATCACGTCGAAATCTCCCGGACGGAGAACCAATTGCATCGCGGCATTGTCCACGTAAATGTGTTCCAGCGAAACGGCGGGATAATCGCTGGAGATGCGGGCCACCGTTCGCCGCCATAGCCCGGAACTAGCAAGCACGTTGGCCTTGTCCACGCTGGTCAGACGTTTGTGACGTTTTTCCGCGCGGACAAAGGCATACCGCGCGACCCGTTCTATTTCCGAAGAAGTGTACGTTTCAATGTCGGAAGCCGTCTCCGTGCCGTTGGCGCCGCTGACGCGATGCTCGCCAAAGTAAATTCCGCCGGCAAGCTCGCGCACGATTTCAAAATCGAATTTACGGGCGCGCTCGGGGCGCAGGGGAGAAATTCCTCGCAGCGCCGGGCGCAAACGGGTGGGCCGCAGATTGATAAAAAGACCGAGTTGCTGGCGCAAAGCGAGTAATCCACTTTCCGGCCGCTTGCCAATGGGCAGGCTGTCCCATCGCGGGCCGCCGACAGCGCCCAGCAGGACCGCGTCGGCGGAACGGCAACCGGCGAGAGTTTCGTCCGGGAGCGGAGTTCCGCAACGGTCAATCGCGATTCCGCCGATTGGAAATTCGATCAGGTCAAATTGGTGGCCAAACTCCGCCGCGCAATCCTTGAGCACACGCGTGGCGGCGCCGATGACTTCGGGGCCGATTCCATCACCCGGCAAAAGTGCGATCGTCTTTCTGATTCCCCCCATGGCAGTTTCCCCTTTGGACAATTAGTGCGCCGCAGTGGCGCTGGTGGATACTTGAGCCGGTGCGCGATTGCGGCGAAGTTGGTGCAAAATTTTGAGCAGGTCCCGGTCCGTCACACGCTTGGTTTCATCAGCCACGGCCATCGCCGCTCGATAGCAATCCATGAGTTCGTCATCCCCGAGCGAGTAGCCGAGTTCGGCCAGCCGGGAGCGCAGCGCATTCCGCCCGGAATGCTTTCCCAGAACAAGCTGGCGGGCGGGCACGCCGACTGCTTCCGGCGAAATAATTTCGTACGTCAACGGATTCTTCAGAATGCCATCCTGGTGGATTCCAGCTTCGTGCGCGAAGGCGTTGGCGCCCACCACGGCTTTGTTCGGAGGCACCGAGACGCCGGTAATCATCGAGAGCAACCGGCTGGTTGGATAAAGCTGATCGAGATGGAGATTGGTGGCCACGTTGAAATGATTGCGCCGGACGGCCAGCGCGACGGCAAATTCTTCGAGAGAAGCATTGCCGGCACGCTCACCGATGCCGTTGATCGTACATTCCACCTGCCGGGCCCCGGCGCGAACGGCGGCCAGTGAATTCGCCACGGCCATGCCCAGATCGTTATGGCAATGCGCGCTGAGAACCACGTGGTCGGAGCCGCGAAGATGCGCGCGAACCCGGCGGAAAATCTCCGCATACTCATCGGGAGTGGTGTAGCCCACTGTATCCGGAATATTCAAGATTGTGGCGCCTTCCGCGGCAGCCGCGGCCATCACTTCACACAGGAAATCGATATCGCTGCGGCTGGCGTCTTCGGCCGAGAACTCCACTTCCGGACAGCGCATGCGGCCATAGCGCACCATCTTGGCCACTTGGTCGAAAGCCTCGCCGCGAGTGGTTCGCAACTTATACTTCAGATGAAGATCCGAGGTGGCTAGAAAGATGTGCAAGCGCGGCTTGGCCGCGGGCTCGAGGGCCAGCAGGGCAGCATCCACGTCTTCCTGGCGGGCCCGCGCTAGGGCCGCCACGCGGCAACCTGTGATCGCGCCGGCGACGGCGCGAACCGATTCTAGGTCACCCGCGGAGGCGATGGGGAAGCCTGCTTCGATAACGTCCACGCCCAAGTGCTCGAGTTGACGGGCGAGTTGCAACTTCTCTTCGCGATTCATCGAGAAGCCCGGTGATTGCTCGCCGTCCCGGAGAGTCGTGTCGAAGATGTGCACGGTTTCCATAGACACCTCGAATGGGTAGCCGCAAGTAGTCAAGCCCCTATCGAGCGCCAAGTCCAATTTATAATTCTTTGCATATTCATATAGGATATTTATACTTGCTTGCCGGCGCGCAAAGGGATGGAGGGCCTTCGGGGTCAGCGGTTTGAAGAGCGGAGTTTGCATGCGAACACGGAGCATTGTTGCGACGGTGGGGAAGATGTTTCCCTGGTTTTTTGGGGATGCGAACTGCATGAATGGCAACATGTGAAGCAATGGACTGAAGGATTCAGCGGAGTCAAAGGGGACGTAAGCCTATGGATCTGGCGTCTTTACAGGTTTTCCTAACCGTCGCCCGGGAGAAGAGTTTTTCGCGGGCGGCACATAAGCTCTACCGCACGCAACCGGCGATCAGCATCTCCGTCCGCAAACTCGAGGACTGGGTTGGCCAGCCGCTTTTTGTGCGCGGTTCGCGTGCCGGCAAACTTACCGACGCGGGCGAATTGCTGTGCGAGTATGCCGAGCGGATGCTAAACCTTAAGGACGAGATCCGCAAAGGCGTGGAGGACCTGCAGAACTTGCGGGGAGGCAAGCTTTCGATCGGGGTCAACGAAAGCTCCATCCATGCCCTGCTGCCGGTGCTGGCCCGCTACCGGGAGCACTATCCCGAGGTGAAGATTTCCATTCATCGTGTGCTCTCGCGCGATGTGCCGCACGAAGTGCTGAATTACCGGCTCGACCTGGGCATCATTTCCTTCATTCCCCAGGAAGAAAAGCTCGCGGCCACGCCCTTTGTCCGCGATGACCTGGCCTTCGTCGTTTATCCCCGGCACCCGCTGGCGAAGCGCAAGTCCGTGGACATTTCGGAGCTGGGCGGCGAGACGTTTATCGCGCACATCGTGGATTCGCCGCATCGCACCGGGGTGATCCAATTGTTCAGCAAGCACAATGTGCCACTGCGCATGCCGGTGGATATGCCCACTATCGAAAGCATCAAGCGTTTCGTGGAGATGGAAATGGGAGTGGCGATTGTTCCCAGCATGTGCGCGAAGATGGAAGTGGAGCGCGGCACCTTGATGGAAGTAAAAATCAAGCAGATGCGCCTGCCGCGCCAGCTCCACCTGATCTACCGCCGCCACGACGAGATTTCGCACGCCACTCGCGCGCTGTTGCGCC